>JAEZAU010000216.1 GCA_023430325.1 Bacteroidota bacterium
AGATCCGCTTTGCGGAAGAGAACATTCGATCCACCATTGCCGCGCGCGACAGTGACGGCAAGAGCACGGCCGGCGATAAGCATGAAGTTGGCCGGGCCATGATCCAGATCGAACTCGAGAAGCAGGAGTCGCAGCTTGCGAAACTGCGTTTATTGGAGGTGGATCTGTCACGGGTGCCGATGGATCGAACGTTCGAAGAAGTGGGCTTCGGAAGTTTGGTCACCACCGATCAAGGCCGCTATTTCATATCGATCGGACTTGGCGCTATGAACGTAGAAGGTGAGACCGTTTATGCCATATCACTGCAGTCGCCGGTCGGGCAGGCGTTGAAGGATAAGCGGGTTGCGGATGAGGTGGTGTTCGGTGGGAAGAGGATGCGTGTGTTGGGGGTGGGGTGAGCGGATCGCTACAAGCGCGCAGCTAAATGAGATGATACAATAGGGTCAAATGATCAAGGGCCTAGTCATTTCGACGCCTTTTTTTCCTGCTTCTCGACCTCTTTTTTCACTGCGTTCAGTAAATGTGCCATTGTATGCATATGGACGCCGACGTCCTCATATACATTGACTTGTTTCCCCGTCGAAACATCAGTCAGATCCACAGATGCAACTACGACAGTGTGGCCATCCGAGAGAATTTCTCCATTGTTCCACGCGAACAATAGCGGGCATCGGAAAACGAACCTGTGTTCAGGCACATTTATTCCTCTCCGATAATCTGATATTTGAACGGTAGCATATGGATAAGGATATTTCTCAAGCGCGGTAAGAGTTCGTCCATTAGTATTTCGTGCAGATTCATTATGGAGACGTGCCATCTTTTGTTTCTTGGGAGGCAAGCCCTCAACTGTCATCGTATCCAGCAGATAGACCAGCAACACACTGTTTGCAAGTTCTATCGGAATATTCGAGGGTTTCTGCTTAGGAACGGAAGCTCCTAGCAACAACAAACCCAAAGCTAAGACAGCGTATTTCATCTTCTATCCTTTTGTCAGTTTCTTTTCGAGCTTTTGCAACAATGATTTCCAAGTGTATGCATTTATCCAGAAAAGTGGTTCTCCGGAAATAAACGGAACTCCTTCTTGAACCCTGTGGAGTGATAAACTGACCTCACCCTTCATGACCTTCGGAGTTGTTATTCGCTCATACCCTGTCGTTACTCCCCTTTCAAAATATTGGATGCGTAAGATGTGTTCTACTTCATTTTCTAAAGCATAATGTTGGATCTTCGAAATGTCCTCGCGAGCAATTTCTGGATTCTTATTCAGACACCAGACCACTTCGAAGTTAACTCCGACTTTTCGTAAATCATTGAGAAGCAAGTCTTCGAATTGATTTTGACCCAAGGCCGTACACTGAACCACGACAATGACTGGCGTATGGCTAATCTCGACCTCTCCTGGACCACCCGTCATTCCAATTCCAGAAAAGAGGATCGGTAACAGTGTCGGAAACAGTTTCGTCAACATCAATGTCGTTATCCGAGAACCAAATAAATTGAATCTTCGCATCACTCCACCACCAGAACCTGAGTGATCGAAAGATCCTTCGCTGTAACAGTAAGCGTATAATTCCCTTTCAAGAAGACCTTTTTATCCAGTTTGCGCAACAGCTCGGTGGTCTGCGCCTTTCCTTCTTCGTGGTACACGCACTGCCCGGCCTCATTCCGAATGTCCATTACCACCTTGCCTATATTCCGGTGGTTGTTGATGTAGATGCCGATCGTGCTGCTCTCCTTGCTGGTCTCCACGCGCACTGCAGCCTTCTCTTCACCGCCGGACAGTGCCACCGCCGATCCTGAGATCATTAAAGCGATGAGTAAGGTGAAAACTATCCGCATAGGGAGGAATTGGACTATCAAATGTAATCGTGGGATCGGTTTTTGCAAATCACGGTCCGAAGCGGGCATGAGGTCGTCGACTCATGTGCCTAACTTGATATACGATCACTATGGAACCGTGTATCTCATAGACCACTCGGTATGGAAATCTTTCGACCAACGCATGCCTGAACCCGGCCTTGCGCTTCTGCAGCTTCGGCATTCTTTCAAGCGAATGATAGCATTCACTTAAAGCCGATAAGAACCGATCGCCAAGACCAGGACCGATCTTGTCATAGTATTCATATATCTCGCCAACCTCCTGGGTAGCCTCAGGCAGGATCTGGACCGTATAGCTCACCGCTTAACCCTTTCCCGCACTATGCGCATGGATTCCTCTTTGCTATGAGGAACACTTTCACCTTTCAGATAAAGGTCCCGGCGACGTTCAAGTTCAGCGATGTCCTCTTCAGGAATACCTTCCTCAGCCAAGGGCATCTCCATGTCGATCACTTTCGACACGCGCTCCAAAGAAGCCTCATCCCGGATCAACATCAATCGATGGATGAGATCCAATTTCTTAAACGCTAGATCCATGGTCTTCCTGTTAATGGTAAAGTTAGATGATCTGGTAAAAAGCTCGATGCACGGCCACGCTCACCGCTCAGCCCCAGCCTCCACCAACCGATCCTCCTTCTCCGTGCGCAACGCATAATTGAAACCCTTCTCCACGCTCCAAGCACCGTAAGCGCCATCCGCACGGATCGCCAGGAAACCCACCTGCATATCCTTCAGGCCGGGATGCTTTTTCAAGATCCGCCGCACAGCTTCCTTGCACGACTCTTCCGGTGATCGGCCCTGGCGCATCATCTCCACCACGGTGTGGCTGCCCGCGGTGCGGATCACCAATTCACCCACGCCCGTGGCACAAGCCGCACCCGCATCGCCATCCACGAAAAGCCCGGCGCCGATGATCGGTGAATCCCCAACCCTGCCGTGCACTTTCCACGCAAGGCCGCTTGTGGTACACGAACCCGCCAGCCTTCCGTTCGCATCCATCGCGATCAACCCGATCGTATCATGATCATCGATCGTTCCTTGTTGCACCTTGCGCTGCAGCTTCTCCTCGATGTTCATCTCCGGCTTGTACTCGCTCTTCTTCAGCCACTCCTGCCAGCGCTGTCGCACCTCAGGTATCTTCACCTCCTTTCGCTTGAATCCATTCGCCAGCGCCCAGCGTTCGGCACCCGCACCAACGAGCATGACATGCGGCGTGCGTTCCATCACAGCGCGCGCGATCTTGATCGGGTTCTCGAATCGCTGCACGAAGGCCACCGCTCCGGCGCGGCCATCACCATCCTGGATACAGGCATCAAGCGTCACCTTCCCATCGCGATCGGGCAGCCCGCCCAAGCCAACGCTGCGATTGCTGAAGTCGCTCTCCACTACTGCCACGCCATGCTCCACCGCATCCAGCACAGATCCACCGCCCTGCAGCACTTCCCACGCTCTCTTGTTCGCCGGTATGCCATGGCTCCACGTGGAAAGAATGATCGGGCCTTTGCCCGGGGTTACCGGCATGTCGATCGAACGCGCGCCAGTGACAAGGAGAGCACCGGTGCCGGCGAGACCTGTTGTGATGAATTTCCTGCGGGTGCACATGAACGGGTGAATGGTGAGTGATGACTGGCGAATGGTGAATGTAGTGGGTTTGATCAATTGGGCGAATTCCTGTCAGGGCGTGTCTTCGCCTGCAAGTCCGCACTCGGGGAAAGAAGCAAGTCCGCTTCGCGACCCTCTCCTTCCGGAGAGGGGCTGGGGGTGAGGCCCCTCGCTTGCGGGCTTTCCGGCTACGCCACTTACGCAGATCGGTAGAATGTAGATATTACCGGGAGCATCGGTACCGGCCATGCGTAACTTCAGCCTGCTATGACCACATTGAAAAAATGATATCAAGGGAAGAACTCGATCGATTGATACGGCATTCCGGCAACCCGTGCGTAACGCTCATCTGTCCGGCCGCACGCACCATACCCGATGCACTGCAGGTCCCGATCCGTTTGAAAGTGATGTTGTCACAGGCCGAGCAGCGCCTGCACCAAGAGTATGACAAAGCGATAGCGGCGCCATTGGTGCAACGATTGAAAGAGGCCATTGAGGCAGTGGATGAACGCAGGCTGCTCGATGGCGTGGTGTTGCTGGTAAATCGGGAGATCAGCAAAAAGGTGGATCTGCCCTTCCCCGTGGAGGAGCGTATTGTCATCGATCGCACATTCGCCACACGCGATATCATTCGGGCGAACCTCACCAGCATGGCCTTTCATGTTCTGGTGCTTGGCCTGGAAAAGGCCACATTGATGGAGGCCTATGCCGATCGTGTGGTCTCGGACGCTTTCATGGGTTTCCCGATCCACGATCCGCGCTTTCCGGCCGATCCGCTCACAGCCTCCACGGGTCGCACACAAGTGGAGCTTCCCAGGCTTTTTTTCAAGGAGGTGGACCAAGCGGTGCTCGGCGTGGTGGGCCAACAGGGACATGTGGTCATCGCGAGCGTTTCCGAGCATTACGGCCCTTTCCGCGAGGCTTCGGAGAGGCCGCGGACATATATCGGGAATCTGCCAGGCAACTGGGATCGCGCCTCTGCTCATGACATCGTGAAGGCAGCCTGGAGCGTGGCCTATGAATACCAGAAAGAGATGCAACTGGCCGAAGTGGCGAAGATCTCCAATGCGCCGGTGAACAGGACCGCGATAGATGTGGCCGATATCTGGCGAAGGATACGCGATGGCCGTGGACAGCTTTTGCTGGTGGAACGGGACCTTCGCAAACCCGCCCTGGTGGAGGGCGATCAGGTACAACTGCTGGACGACGCGACAAAGAACAATGCAGTGGACGACCTGGTGGATGAGATCATAGAGCAGCAGCTCAAATACGGTGGCGAAGTGCGCGTACTGCCGAACGGCGCATTGGATAAATATGGCGGCATTGCCTTGTTGATGCGCTATTGAATACCTGCATTACGAATGGGCCGGGTCTGCTGCCGATGAGAACGGGGAATTCATTGTCCGTTGTTCCCCGCTCTTTTCCAATGTGATGATCATCCCGTCGGAGAACATGACCATGCGAGAGAAGATCCTGGAACTGGTGACAGCGCGTCATTCCGATCGATCGGCACCTATGCCTGCGTTGATGTCGGGTGCGTGCATAGGTCTCAACTGGACAGGGACTTAACGGTTGGAATGGCTTTGGTATGCGATGGCACCATATTCATTCATCGAAATGGCAGAAATAAAGGGAACGAAAACTTCCGGAGATGAATTACGGCGCAAACTGCAGACCGTCGCTCTTGTCCTATTCATCCTGCTGGCCCTGTTCGGTGGACTCGTCTTCGCGAAACCTTTCCTTGCACCGATCGTCATCGCTTCATTACTCACCATGCTGGTCCTTCCGATCAGCATCTGGTTGGAAAGAAAAGGGTTCCAACGGGGATGGGCGGCTCTGATCTGCGACCTCATGTTGATCGCGTTCGCCTTCCTGCTTGGGAGTGTGGTGTTCATCCAGGTAAAGAGCATTGCACGTGAATGGCCCACGGTACGTGAACGGATGAGGCCCCAGGTGGAAGAGATCCAGTTGAAGATAGAGCAGCGGACCGGTATCACGGTGGCCCAGCAGAACGCGGGTACCAGCGTCGATGAGATCTTCGGCATAGGTAGCGGCGGTGCAGATGCAGTGGCGGGGTCGGCCACTGCGGAAGAAGAGATACGTCCACCGGCCGAAGAAGGGGAGAATGAAGAAAGCGACGATGGAAAGGTGGTCTCTTCTGCTGGTACGCTGGTAATGGGATCGGTGAAGTTCCTCGGCACGGCATTGATCGTTTTCATCTACGTCTTCTTCTTCCTGCTCTACCGGCATAAATTCTCACAGACCTTGCTCCTGCTGGTGCCCAAAGGCGAACAGACCAATGCACGGGAAGCCATGAACAAGGCCGGAAAAGTATCGCAGCATTATCTGCTCGGCCGTCTGCTGCTCATCCTCTGCCTGAGCGTTCTTTATGCGATCGGCTTCAGCATTTCAGGCCTTCAACATGCCATTCTTATCGCGGTCATCGCGGGCTTTCTTTCGCTTATGCCGTATGTGGGAAATGCGATCGCGTTGTTGCTGGCCATTTGCATGGCGTTCTTCTCGGATGCGGGCATCGCCGGCGCCCTGGGGGTCACCATCACCTACGTGGTGGCTCAGTTCATAGAAAGCTACATCCTTGAACCGTATCTGATCGGCAGCCGTGTGGACCTGAATCCGGTAATGGTGATCATCTCCGTGATCCTGGGCAGTGCGATCTGGGGTGTGGCCGGCATGGCCATCGCCATACCCGCACTGGGCATAGTGAAGGTGGTGTGCGACCATGTGCCCATGCTTGCGCCTTTCTCCTTCCTCTTCGGCCAGGAAACGCGCCCCCACCAAACACTGCGGGACCGCCTCGCTAAAAAAGGAAGATGATCGCCGCCTCAGTTGGCCTGGCCGTTGGATGACTCTTCGCCCAGCCAGTACTTCTTCAAATAGAATATGGTCTCCGCCTCGGTGGCCTTGAGCATTTCATCCATCTGCGCAAGCACCTCGCTCTCGGTCCTGTCCTCGATCTTGGCGATCATCTTCGCCAGCATACGTTGTTGAACGATCACCCGGTTCAGCATGAAGCTCAATACCCCGAGTTGCTGTGCCGTACGTGCATCGGCAGGCTTCCTGGTCTCATCCATTGCATGAAGGTAGTGCAAGGCCGCGATCGAAGGGATGCCGATCGAGACCCGATCACCGCCTTCCGCCATTGCACAGCACGTTGGCTGCCCAACTTGCGATGAGCATTTCAGGCTTGGTGTAGGGCTCATAGCCGTACGATCGGATGTAGCCTACAGCGGCCGTATGCAGCTTGTTGCTCGCGAAGCGGTCGTCGCTGTTGAGGTCCATGTCGATCCGCTTCACCGGGATGCGTCCTGTTTCGCGAAGCAATTGTGCCACGGCCAGGCTTCGTTCCACTTCACCCCATAGCCGGGTCCAGAGGTCAACCACCTTGGGTGCTTTTTCGCGACGGTATAGTACCCGGGCACCATTGCGATGATAACGGATAACAATGGTGGTGGTATATAAGGTGTAAAGCTGCCGGTTGTGGCTGTCGCAGCCAACCATCACCTCCACGTCGGATCGGCCGTCCAACGCGGAGCGTACGTGATCGAAGAGATCTACGGCGCGGCCGTCCTCCATGCTCCTGAACACACCGTTCATGCCACCCATCGCCCACAAGTTAACGGGAATAGCGCACGCTTCGTTCGTGCCGCTGGTGACGGACCATGCATATAACGTGCCTGAAGTAGAAGAATGGATCTGATGGAATAGGACCACTCCACCATTGGTATCCACGGTCCGGCAACATATCTTCTTTAAGCACGAAGCCCCCGCCTAAGGCGAGGGCAACGTGACTCTTCAGATCGACCTATGAAACTACATAGATGGTCCTTTAACGGGTCTTTCCGCTGAAAGGTTACTGTTAGTTCTCATCCGGCAGGAAACTGTGCTTTTCCCCGTACTCCAGCATCTGCTCCACGAAATCCTTCGGCTGCTCTATACGGACATCCGTGATGTTCCCAGCCTCATCTTCCACGGCCAGCAGGATCGGGTTCACGAAACCGCTATAAGGAGCGGTCTTGATGTTCTCGCTACGCTTGAGCACCTCAGCATGGATATTCTGGTCCACCTTCACACCATAGGTCTCGATCATGCTCCTGGCAGCTTCGTAATCGCCCTGGCTCTTGATACGCTGCACTTCTCTGAGAAGCTCGCCGAACAACGTACGCAGGCGGTCGTAGTTACCTATGCGCACATAGGTCTTGCCATTTTCATTCAACAGGTAAACGGTGCTATCGGCCTGGCCTTTCTCCAATATCCACTTGCTTACCATCTGGCGGTTGCGCATATGCGCTTGTTGCACATCGTCACCCTGCTTCAATCGGCGCAATTGCAGCATGAGGCCATTGCGCAGATAGGATTCGTACTGGGCCCTGGCCACATCAAGGCTCGGCATCAGACCGATCTCCACCATCTTCGGGTCCATGATGTAGTAGAGGCCCACCAGATCGGCGCGAGCTTCTTCCATCGGGCTGGCGTAATTCTTCAAGGCTTCCGGATCTTTTCCAGGCTCCATGACGCCGCTGGCATGTCCGATCACTTCGTGCAACGCGGTATGCAGCTTTCCGGCCAGGGCACCGTGCTCCTTTGCGCGGGAGCGTTCTTCATCGTTATAGCCGAACTCCTTCATCATTTCTCCACCGCTGGCCTTATCGTACGCCTCTGAGATGTTGCCAAGGCTCACGCTCTTGCTGCCATGTTCGGCGCGGATCCAGTTGGCATTCGGCAGGTTCACACCCACAGGCGTGCTGGGGCTTGCATCACCGGCCTCTCCTACCACGTTTATGAAGTTGTAGGTGATGCCCACTACGTTCTTGCGCTTATGTTCTGCGGCGATCGGGCTGTTGTCCTCGAACCACTGTGCATTGTCCATGAGCACGCTCATACGCTTGCTTGCCACCGGATCCTTCATTTGGGTGATCACCTCGTAGGCACCTTTTCTTCCCAGGGGATCCTGGTACACTTCCACATAGCCGTGAATGAAGTCGATGTCGCTGGCTGTGTCCTTCACCCACTCGATGTTGAAATCGTCCCACGTCTTCAGATCGCCGGTGGTGTAGTATTGTATCAATAGGCCGATCGCCTTTGCCTGCTGTTCATTCAAGGCCACTTCCTTCGCTTTTTCAAGCCAGAAGACCACGCGTTCCAGGGCCAGGTTGTACATGCCGCCGATCTTCCAGATCTGCTCTGTCACCTTGCCATCAGCACCTCGCACCACCTTGCTGTTCAGACCATAGCTCAATGGCCGTGGATCGTTGGCCTTGGCCATGGCACCATAGAAGGCCTCCACTTCTTTCTGGCTCACATCCTCCCCATAGAAATTCACGGCGCTGGCGAGCACCAGGTCCTTGTTACTGTCCTGGCTTACTTTCACTGCATCGATCGTGGGGTCGAAGATCACGTTCATCACTTCCTCAGAAAGTGAACGATCGGTCTCTGCCAACCGTTCGGTGAACCACTCACGTGTGAATTTCGGGGTGAACTTCTGGTTGCTGTAATGATGGTGGATACCATTGGCGAACCACATCTGCTTGGCATAAGTCATGAAGTTGTCCCATTCATCGCCATCTTCGGACTTCTTGCCCGCCTTCACCACGGCCTCCACCGCGCGGCGGATCTTCAAGTTATGCCGGTAATTCTGGTCCCACATGATGTCACGGCCGGCCAGGCCGCTCATGGTGAGGTAGTACGCCAGCTTCTTTTGCTGCAAGGGTATCATGTCCCACCCGGGGATCTGGTACCTGAGGATCCGCAGGTCCTCGAACTGGTCCACCTGCCATTGGAAGGTGTCGGTGGTATCGGCCTGGGGCACATCGGCCTGCGGCACATCTGACCCACCCGCGCACGAGAAGAGCAGCGGCAGGGCGAACAAAAGATGATATGGTCTCAACATGGTCCTTGTGTGGAAGTGGCGAAGATCGCAGCTTTTATCGAGAGTTGACCTCTTCGTTACAGGCCGTTGAGATATTCGGTTATCTGGGGCGGGTTCCAGCCAGGTCGTGTCTTCGGCTTCAAGTCCTCGCCGTATCAGAACGAAGTCCGCTTCGCACCCCCTCTCAGTGAGCTTTCCTGCCCTCAGGAGAGGGAGATAAAGGTGAGGCTCAGAGAGGGGCTGAGGGTAAGGGCTGTGGGCTTTCCGCCTGCGCCACTTACGCAGATCGGTCCGATCACGAAAAGTATCCGGCTGTGGATGGTGATCAGATCATTCCATCACGTACCTCACACCGAAGAAGCCTCTTCTACCCTGCAGCGGCGCGTACATGTATGATGTATCGAAAGTGTGACCATGCGGGTTGCCGATCGGATCGTTCACGTGGCGATCGAAAGGGTCGAAGGGACGCATCAGCGGATCGCGCGGCACAAAATCCAGAAGGTTCTTCAAACCTCCATAGACCTCCCACCGATCGTTGAATTTGTGACGGATCTGTACGTTCATGATCGCGTAGGTGGGTGAGAATTCCGGCCGGTGGTCGTTCGGCAATATCGGCAATGGCATGGGCCCATACCATTGGCCGGTGACATCGATGGATGATCTGGTGTTCAATTCATAGCTGGCATTGAAAGTGCCTGACCATTCCGGTGCGAAATATTGCTGCCGGCGCACTCCTTCATCTTCCACGTACACTTCCATGTAACTGGCGCCTGCATGCATCTTCAACTTCTTGCCAAGCCTCGATCCGAAATTCAAGCTTGCGCCCTGTGAAACGCCATGGCCATGGAGATCGGTGTAGATGATCAGATCGGGATCGGTGTCGTAGTCAGGAATGATGCGGTTACCGAAACGCGTATGAAAGAGCGATCCGTCCAATTCAAAGAACCTCTTTTCCCCCGTCCATTTGCGCACCACGTTGATGGTGCCGTTCCATGAACGCTCAGGCCGCAGATCCTCCTTGATCACCACCGATCGCGAGCCGGTGAGCGCCGCGTGGTCTTCGGTGAACACGTTCACCACGCGATATCCTGTTCCGAAACTGCTTCGCAGGGTCCATCGTCCGTTGGGTGCGTATTTGTAAGCGATCCGGGGCGAATGCACCAGGCCATGGTCACGATCGTTGTCGAGCCTGTATCCCACAAGCAGCTTGTGCAATTCGGTCAACGACCATTCATCCTGTAGGAAGAGACCGGGCAACGGCCTCTGCTGTGGGCGATCCGCGGTGAAAGGCTCCTCGCCCACCGATGTGGCGGGCGTATTGTCATTGTAGATCGTATAGCGATAGGCGATCCCGGAGAGCAGGTCGTGCCGCCCCCCGATCCTGCGTGCCCAGTATACCTGGCTGAAGAAGACCTGTTGGCTGGCATTGAACGGCGTTATACCGTACCAGCTCTCCTGCCGGTGACCGTTCATGCTCACCTGGAACATGACCTGTTCCTCCAACGGTAATTGATATTGCCCGATCACTTCCCATCGCCTGGTGTTGATGCTTTCGCCATAGATGCTGTCGCTGCCGCCTAGATCGTTCGTCCAGTCCATTTCACCTCCCCAGCGATCCTCGTGAACGAATCTTCCGGCGAGACTTGCAACCCGCCTCTCGGGCCTTCGCAATGCGATCTTGTTGAACACCGACATCCTTTTCTGCAAGGTCACATCCGTGAAGCCGTCCTTATTATTGTCTGCAGGCAGGTCATAGTGGAACACATTGATGCCAGTGAGGTTGCTCACTTTGCCCTTTCCCAGTTTCAGGCCCAGGTCCACACTATGTTCGTGCCAGGTGGTGCCCATCACATCTGCCGAGAATTTCGGTGCCAATACTGGATCCTTGGTGATCACATTGATGATGCCGCCCATCGCTTCGCTGCCATAGAGCGCAGAACCCGGTCCTTTCACGATCTCCACACGCTCCACCAGGCTGGTCGGTATGCCGCTTAAGCCATAGACCGTGCTCAATCCGCTGACGATCGGCATTCCATCGATCAACACCATGGTATAAGGGCCTTCCATTCCGTTGATATGGATATCGCCCGTGTTACATACGCTGCAGTTGATCTGTGGCCGAACGCCGTTCACCATGCCCATGGCGTCCAGCAAAGCTGGATCGGGGTTCTTCCGGAAGAGTTGAGGGAAGATCACTTCCACCGGCACTGGACTTTCAGCCCGTGATACTTCGCGAATGGTACCGGTGATCACAACTTCATCCAATTCTGCCACCGAGGATCGCATTTGCAGTACGCCAAGATCATGAACACCAGCAGCCACAGTGATCTTCTTCAACATGGCCTCGAAACCCACGGCCGTCACCTTCAACTGATACTGGCCCGGTGGAACATCCGCCACCGTGAAACGTCCATCGGCATCGGCCAGCGCCATCTTATCCATCGGCGATAGGAGCACATGGGCAAAGGCCACAGGACCCTCCGGACCGATCAATGTTCCGCTCACCTGCGCAACAGATGAAAGACAGAAGAGAAGACCAGGGAGAGACCACCAACGCATGGTACAAATGTAGATCAATTTTTAGGTTCATCTAAAATTTTGTTTCTTTGTGCCGTGAAACACGTTTTGCTCAGCCGAAGTGAGGAGGATCACCTGAAGGCGATCCATGCGTTGACCGCATCCGGTGGCAAGGTGAGCACCAATTCGCTCAGCGAGCGGTTGCGCACCAAGGCCAGCAGTGTGACCGATATGTTGAAAAAGCTTGCCGAGAAGGGTCTGGTGAAGCATGAACCTTATCACGGAGCAACGCTGACGGCCAAAGGTGGAACACTGGCCCTGCGCCTTGTGCGAAAACACCGGCTATGGGAGACATTCCTGGTGGCCCGGCTGGGCTTCGGCTGGAACGAGGTGCATGAGATAGCCGAGCAATTGGAACATGTTTCCAGTGATAAGCTGGTTGAAAAGCTGGATGAATACCTGGGCCGGCCGGCCTTCGATCCACATGGCGATCCGATCCCGGACAAGAACGGAAAGATGAAAGAGCGCACCCTTACAAGACTTTCCGAGTGTACGGAAGGTGAGGTGGTGAGACTTGTGGCCGTGAACGATCCCAATGATGCTCTTCTGGAACATCTCGATCGCAAGGAGGTGGCCATCGGATCGCGATTCCGTATAAACGCCAGACTTGAATATGACGGCAGCATGGTGCTCAAGATCATGAGCCGCACATCATCGTCCATCTTCGATCTGAGTGCACAGGTCGCCGATCAACTCTTAGTGGAGAAGTCATGAACGATCTGCTTACGTTCTTCGAAGAGCTCGACCCAGTAACGGCGGCACTGATCGCCACCACGTTCACGTGGTTGGTGACGGCCGCAGGGGCCAGCCTGGTCTTTTTCTTCAAACAGCTTTCAAGGCGCTGGCTGGATGGAATGCTCGGTTTTACCGGTGGAGTAATGGTGGCAGCCAGCTTCTGGAGCCTGCTGGCACCTTCGATCGAAATGAGCGAGGACCTGGGCTGGCCGGGCTGGGTGCCTGCATCCATCGGTTTCGCCGCTGGTGCACTGTTCATCTTCGCGTTGGACAAATTCCTTCCGCACCTGCACATCAATTTCGATCCCGATCGCAAGGAGGGAATGGCCACCAAATGGCACAAGACCACTCTGCTCGTACTGGCCATAACACTACATAATATTCCCGAAGGTCTGGCCGTGGGTGTGCTGTTCGGAGGGGCGGCCATGGGTATTCCGGAAGCAACGATCGGTGGTGCGGTGGCATTGGCCATAGGCATCGGCCTGCAGAATTTTCCTGAAGGTCTTGCGGTGGCCGTGCCCTTGCAACGCATGGGCATCAGTAGAAGGCGGAGTTTTTTCTACGGCCAGTTGAGCGCCATCGTAGAACCGGTGGCCGGTGTGCTCGGCGCAATGGCGGTCATGTACATGCAGCCGATCCTGCCCTTCGCGCTCTCATTTGCGGCCGGAGCGATGATCTATGTGGTCATTGAAGAAGTGATCCCTGAGACACAACTGGACAAGAACACCGATTTGGCAACACTGGGCTTCATCGGTGGGTTCATCATCATGATGATCCTGGATGTGGCGCTAGCGCCCTGATCCTTGCAGTAATTTTTGTTCGAGCATCCGAAATAGACCGGCCTGCCCCTCGATGGCCTTGGAGCAAGCCTGATCGATCGTCATCCATGACACTCGATCGATCTCAGGAAATTCCATCATCTTCCCGCTTCGTGGCGGCCATTCCATGGTGAACAGGTTGCTCTTGTGATCGCTCGGATCGAAATCGCCTTCAATGGCCCAGGCGATCACCTTCTTCCCGCCTTTCTGCATGATGGATCCGACCTCCATCGGATCACCCAGTGGCAGAGGACCGATCTCCTCCTGGAATTCCCTGATCGCTGCATCCTTCAATTCCTCTCCCTCTTCAGGCATGCCTTTGGGAATGCTCCAGGCTCCGTGGTCCCGCCTACCCCATATCGGTCCACCCATATGCCCCAAAAGAACTTCCGGTCGATCGCTTCGCCATCGATAAAGGATCAACCCTGCGCTGATCTTCATGCCGCTCGAAGATACCGGCCCTTACAGCCTGCCTTAACTTGGCAATGATGAGATCCCTTGTCGCGATCACACTGTTGATCCATCTATCCTCTTTCGCGCAGGACTTCCGCCCGAAGACCATTTTCCATCCCAGCGCTGTGCTGGAAAGGAACTGGTCCATCGGCATTGGCTTCCAAACATTCGCGATGCCCCAGGCCGTGACCGAGGAATTCATGCACCGTGTGCCGGCGCTGGACCTGCATGTGTTGCGGCGGATACACGGTGGATTCCACGTTCGATCGAATGCGCTCATCCAGATCCTTCAGAACCATGCATCATTAGGCTTGGGTTGGTCGCTACCGATCGGAGAGAGATGGTCTTTCGGGGTCGGATCGAACATTGCTGCGTGGAAGGGTCACCTGCTGATCGACAGGTTCGATACCGATGCCAACGGCTGGGCCTACTATCCTGACCTCACGTTGGGATACGATGCAGGCCGCAACATTCGCTTTGCCTTCCGGGCCGAGGGCATGTTGAAGATCGATCATCGGGTACGTGTGGGGGAATTGGAGATCACCCGGCCAATATCTGACTATAACGGACTGGCAGGGTCATTGTACGTTGAGCAGCCGTTCTTCGGAAATATGAATATCGCCTTGGGGTTCACTGCACGATATACCAATTTCTTCTGGGCCACATGGGCCCTCTTCGATATGAAGGAACATCAATTTCTCTATAGACAGATAACCGTTCTGCTCATACCATGATAGTACGCAATCTTCTTTATCTCGCCTTTCCGGCGCTTTTCACGGCCTGCCAGAAACAATTGGCCGCGCCGCTTCCTGAAGTGGAATGGGACCTTTTCAACTCACCGAACGCTGTTCCACTTCCACCTCATTTCCATGACCGCATGGAAGGTGTTTACGGAGTTACCGAAGGAGGAGATCTTCTTGGTGGGCAGGTGGTACTTAAATGGTCGCATACGCGAATCGGCGGGGACACCACTTATCACGTCTCGATCTTCGGTGAAAAGAATGTGGTCTACCTCACTGGTGAAGGCAAGAAGCTCGATGGAAGTATCCTCTTGAAGATGTACTGGCGCACCCTGGTGAACACCGATACAGGTCCATGCTGGCTTATGATCGCTCCGGAGAACGGCGCCGACCTCATCGGGGGGTCGGAGGAAGTGACGGTGAACACCATCAAGATGGAAGGCCATTATGGCGATCGGAAGGAGATGCCTGGCAAGCGGATCGTGCTTCATTACAAACGTCCATTGAACATTGACAGCACATTCCACATACTGGCTCACCGTGGCGGTGGCCGCAACGGCGATCAATTGCCGGCATCGGAGAATTCCGTGGAATTGATCCGCATGGCACCGCAGCTTGGTGCCAACGGCATCGAGATCGATGTAAGGCTCACGAGCGATGGTACTCCGGTGCTCTACCACGATGAAGATCTCAATCCACGGCTGGTGAGGGATGTGGGTCTGCACGGCCCGATCGCCGAGTATTCCTACGCGCAACTGGAAGGCATGGTGCGGCTTGTGAACGGTGAAAAGATCCCCACGCTTCGTGAAGCCTTGAACTCCGTATTGAATGAGACCGATCTTCGGCTTGTCTGGCTCGATCTGAAATTCGAGGGTCAACTGACCGCGGTGAGGCAGCTTCAAGATGAATTCCATGATCTGGCAGCCGCACAGGGCCGAGATCTGCGCATACTGATCGGTCTGCCGGATGATGAACAGGTAGATCGCTTCAAACAACTTCCCAACTATCAGCAGATACCTTCACTCTGTGAACTTTATATGGATGTGGTACGTGATGTGAACGCCGAAGTATGGGCACCCATGTGGGTACAGGGCCAACAGGCACCCAGCGTGGCAGAGGCTCAGGCCGAAGGACGAAAAGCATTCGTATGGACCATGGATATTCCCGAATTCATCCAACAATACATGAACGAAGGCGAGTATAACGGCATCCTTTCGAACTACCCGAGCCTGCTGGCCTATTTCCATTATGTACGCCAGTAGACCGATCGGTCTTTTGCTTCTGTTGATGGCGCATGCTGGTGCCATGGCAGCAGGAGATACTACGGCCACGGAGAAAAAATTGATGTTGAGCCTGGGCGGCGGGCCGGTGTGGCACCCGGCTGCCGTTGGTGTTCCCGATCATTTGAAGACCACCGTAAGACCCTTCGGCAGTTCCGCTTTTGCCCGTGTGATGTGGCATCCGGGATATCTGTTGAGGGTCGGGATCGAAAGCGGATGGACGCATCTCTATCGTTACCGGATCGATGGGCCCGGTCCACAGGGATCAGTGATGCTTTCGGGCATTCCGCTCTTGCTGCAATGGTCCATGCAGGTGGCCCCTCATTGGGAAGTGCATGCCGGGTGGGGAACATACCGCCTCACCAGTTCGCTGGAATATCTGGGCAAGGTGGAGAGTTCGTTCTTCAGCCAGGGATATGTCGCCGCAGCATCCTTTCGCCAACCCCTGCGAAAGAGGACTGCTTTGGCCTTGGAATTGAAATACATGAACGCGTTCGTAACAGGACATCATCTACTGGCACTGCAGATCAGGCTCGATGGTGATATCCTGGTGTGGTGAACAGTGAATGAGGAACCTTTACGGCATACTGATCGCTGTGATGCTTGGCATGAGTTCGGCCAATGGACAGTTCACTGCCCCAGACCCACCCATACTCGCCTTCGCCAGTGACACACAGGAACCCATGCAGGTGGAGGAACTGGTGTTGCGTGGACATGAAAATCGCAAGGCCACCCGTAAGATCTTCGATGAGATCATCAAGCAAAAGCCTGCTGAATTGTTCCTCCTGGGCGACGTGGTGAACCTGGGTTACAAGGACGATCGCTGGACTTACATCGATACGGCATTGGCACGTGCCAGGCAGAACGGCATCGTGGTGAATGCCATCCTGGGGAACCATGAGCTCATGGGCCGATCGAACCTTGGTGCACTACGTTTCCAATCCCGTTTCCCTCAACATGTAAGCACCGGTTATACGGTCATCAGGGATTCCATCGCCGTAGTGCTGCTCAATTCGAATTTCAAGAAGATGAGCCGCGCCAGCATCCGGCTGCAGGACGAGTGGTACCGTAAGACACTGGCGACCTTGGATACGGCCGCCGACATAAGGGCTGTGATCGTCTGCTGCCATCATTCACCTTACAGTTACAGCAAGCTTGTCGGATCGAATCCGCACGTACAAAGGCACTTCGTTGAGCCATTCCTCCATCATCAAAAGACCCGGCTATTCTTCACCGGACATGCACATCTCTTCCAGCATTTCCATAAAGGTGGAAAGGACTTCTTCGTGATCGGCGGTGGTGGAGGATTGATCCATCCGTTGCGCCGAAAGACCGGACCTGAGATAGCACTTGCGCCGGAATATGCCCCACTGTTCCATTACCTTACCGTGCAACGCCAGGGCTCGATGTTGAAGGTGATCTCCCGACGTCTGCTGGAGGATATGAACGGTTTTGAGGATGGCGCCATCTTCGAATTCCAACTGGCCGATGTGCCCATTTCGCAGGATCAGGATCGCTGATCGAAGCGGATCTCCCATTTTCGCAGCGCCACCTGCATGCGAACGAGACCCGATCGTACCGCGCTTCTGATCACCGTGGCCGCTCTCGGCTACTTCGTGGACATCTACGACCTGGTGCTGTTCAATGTGGTGAAACGCGAGAGCCTGGAGTTCATTCTTGGCCCCGATCATCCGAAGCTGAAGGACATCGGCATCGATCTGTTCAACTGGCAGATGTTCGGCATGCTGATCGGTGGGATACTTTGGGGCGTGTGGGGCGATAAGAAAGGAAGGATCACTGTGCTCTTCGGAAGCATATTGCTTTATTCGGCCGCCAACATTGCGAACGCCTTCACTTATGATATCACGAGCTATGCGATCGTACGTTTTCTCGCAGGTGTTGGTCTGGCAGGTGAACTCGGCGCGGGCATCACCTTGATCACAGAGACCATGTCACGCGAAAAGCGCGGCTACGGCACCATGATCGTTGTGGTTTTCGGTGCGCTCGGTGCCGTGTTCGCCGCCGAAGTGGCCGCGCAAGGCCAGCGGTTCGGAGGCATTCTCACAGCCATCACCGGACAGACCTACATGGATTGGCAGATCGCATATATCGTTGGAGGCTTGATGGGTCTTGCACTTCTGGTGATGCGGATCGGAACATTCGAGAGTGGCTTGTTCAACAAGATGAAAGAGAAGGTTGCACGGCAGGGTGATATCCGTCTTCTTTTCAATGATCGGCAACGCTTCATCAAATACCTCGGTTGTATCCTGATCGGTGTGCCGGTGTGGTATGTGATCGGTGTGCTGGTGAATCTTTCGCAGGATGTTTTCGTGCCGGATCTGGGGATCGATACGAGCATGCTGGATGAAGAAGGCTTGCGGCGGATCAATGGCACGGCGATCCGCAATGCGTACATCGGCCTGAGCATCGGCGATCTGATCAGCGCATTGCTAAGCCAGCTCCTTCGAAGTCGGAAAAAAGTGATCTTGATCTACTTGATCGCGAATCTCACTCTCGTGTTGATCTTCCTCTTCGGCCTGCGCGGCGCGAGTATCGATACCTATTACTGGATGTGCCTCGCGCTGGGGATCGCCACCGGTTACTGGGTGCTCTTCGTAACGATAAGCAGTGAACAGTTCGGCACCAACATACGCGCAACGGTGGCCACCACCACGCCGAATTTCGTTCGCGGAAGCGTTTGGCCGGTCACTTCAGTGTTCAAGTATCTCGCCGTCCCGATCGGAAATGTGCAGAGCGCATTGATCGTGGGTGTGGTCTGCATCGCGGCGGCGATCTGGGCGGTCACGCGTGTGCACGAGACGTTCCAGCGCGATATGGATTTCCTGGAGGAGTGATGAACGGTTCGGCGGAGACACGATGATCGCTCCCCCTTCCCTACTTTAGCCCACCGTCATTCCAAGATCTTTCACCATGCTGAAGAAGCTGCCCCTGCTCGGGCTTTCGATCGTCATTTGCATCACCCTTCACGCCCAGAAGAAGCTCACCAACCAGGAGATCTGGTACAGCCCCACGTTCAGTGCCGAATACTTTGGGGGCCTGGCCAGCATGAAGGATGGTGAACATTATACCGTACTGGAGGCCGATGGAAAGATGCCGGTGATCAATCAGTACGCCTACAAGACAGGCAATAAGGTGGCTACGCTGGTGAAAGGCAATGAACTGGTCGTCGCAAAGGGATCCGAGCCGATCGAAATGGATGGGTACAGTTTCAGTGGCGATGAGAAGAAAATGATGATCGAGACGGGATCGGAGCCGATCTACCGCTACAGCTATTTCGTACATAACTACATCTTCGATCGTACCTCGAAATCCCTGAAGCCGCTCAGCGATCCGAATGGCCCGAAGCAGCGGCTGGCGACCTTCAGCCCCGATGGATCGAAGGCGGCTTTCGTCCGCGAGAACAACATTTACGTGGTGGATCTCTCCACCATGAAGGAGACACAGATCACCTCCGATGGCGAATGGAACAAGATCATCAATGGAGCAACCGATTGGGTCTACGAAGAGGAATTCACGCTCGTGCAAGGGTATGCCTGGAACAGCACCGGCACGCGCATCCTCTATCTGCGCAGCGATGAGAGCGCGGTGAAAGAGTTCGATCTCACCACCTACGGCGGCAACCTCTACCCTGCCGAATACCGCTTCAAGTACCCGAAGGCCGGTGAAGAGAACAGCAAGGTCTCGTTGCACGTGTACGACATTCCATCCGCCACTACTAAGAACATTCCACTGGGTGCCGAAGGCGATCTGTACGTACCACGTCTGGGTTGGACCAACAACCGGGACAAGCTCTGGTTCATGCGCATGAACCGCCTGCAGAACGAAAAGGTCATCCTCACGGTAGATCTATCGCAGCGCAGCAAGGAACCGATACCGGAAGAGGTCTACCGGGAACAGAGCAGGACGTACATCGAGGTGACAGATGATCTGCATTTCCTCAACGATGGAAGCGGATTCGTACTCACCAGTGAAAAGAGCGGCTGGAACCACATCTACCATGTTCCTTTCGGCGGCGAACCCAAAGCGCTCACCTCAAGCGAATGGGATGTGATCGGTGTGAAAGGGATCGACGAAAAGAACAAGCGCGTGATCTTCACCGCAGCACGTATGTCACCGCTGGACCGGGAAGTATGGGCTGTGCAACTGAGCGGTAAGGGAATGACTCAACTGTCTCCCAAAGGCGGCCACAACGACGCGGAATTCAGCGAAGGCTTCCGATACTTCATAAACACACGCAGCACGCTCAATACGCCACAGGTGATCACACTTCATGATGGCAGCGGAAAACAATTGAAGGTGCTCAAGGATAACAGCAAGCTGCAGAAGACACTGGAGGAATACCAGATGGTGAAGAAGGAATTCTTCAAGTTCACAACGCCTGAAGGGATCGAGCTCAACGGCTGGATGATGCGTCCTGCAGCCAATAAGGAAGGTGAAAAACATCCGGTGTTGATGGTACAATACAGTGGCCCCAACAGCAACGAAGTGCTCGATCAGTTCGATGGCCGCAACCATCTCTGGCACACGCTTCTCACGCAAAAAGGCTACATCGTGGCATGCGTGGATGGCCGCGGAACAGGGCATCGCGGTGCGCAGTTCCGCCATGTCACTTACGGCCAACTCGGCAAGTATGAAACAGAGGACCAGATAGCCGCGGCAAGGTGGCTGGCGCAGCAGTCTTATGTGGATCCAGCGCGGATCGGGATACAGGGCTGGAGCTATGGCGGCTACATGAGCGCCTTGTGCATCACCAAAGGTGCCGATATCTTCAAAGCCGCTATCGCCGTGGCACCGGTGAGCAACTGGCGTTACTACGACACCATCTACACCGAGCGCTATATGGGCCTGCCGAAGGACAATGCCAGCGGCTACGACGACAACAGCCCGATCAACCACGTGGACAAATTGAAAGGGAATTTCCTGCTGATCCACGGCCTGGCCGATGACAACGTACACTACCAGAACGCCGCCGAAATGACGCTCGCGCTGGTAAAGGCCAACAAGCCCTTCGATCAATTCATGTACCCGGACAAGAACCACGGCATATACGGCGGCACCACGCGCATGCACCTGTACGATCTGATGACCCGCTGGCTGGAGGAGAACCTTTGAGGGAAGTTGGAAGTTGAGGTTGTTGGAGGTTGGAGGGCGAATTACCGGCAAGGCGTGGCTGCGCCTGCAAGTCCTCCCCAAGATCGTCCCTCTCCTTCGGGGAGGGATACAGGGAGGGGTTCGGGCTTTCCGGCTGCGCCACTTACGCAGATCGGGCACTTGCGCAAGATGCCTTGGAGCCGATCAGGATCGGAAACGGTCCCCAGGTCCATGACGGATCATTCGGCAATGCGCCAGCGCGTGAAGGATAGGAACGGAAAGCCCGCAAAGAAGCGGAGGCTCCCGCCGGAGCGTATGCGGACTTGGAGTGGATAGCCTGACCCGCAGGGGCACGCCCAAAGCCAGATCGGCCATCGCATCATTCAACCGCCTATATTCGGCACCGACCAAAACACCACCTGCATGGATTTCGCGCTTTGGAGTCTGATCATCGGATGGGTCTTTGTGCTCATCTGGGTGCCCGCCACGTTGATGAGCCAGCGGAAAGTGCATCCGCGAGCGCTCTTCGTGCTATTCTTCGCCGAGCTGTGGGAGCGTTTCAGCTTCTACGGCATGCGGGCGCTGCTGATCCTTTATCTGACAAAGGAACTTTTCGAGAAGATGGCGGCGGGCGAGGCGGATGCGCGGGCATACGGGATATATGGCGCGTACAACGCGTTGCTCTATGCCGCGCCGGTGATCGGTGGAATGCTCGCCGACCGCACGATCGGTTTCAAGCGCGCGATCATTACCGGTGGCCTTTTCATGGCGGTGGGCCAGTTCATCCTGGCCTATTCATCTGGCCTGCTGGGAAGCGAATCGGTCTTCTTCCTTGGCCTTGCTGCACTCACCGTGGGTAACGGTCTTTTCAAGCCGAACATCAGCAGCTTCCTGGGCACGTTCTACGAGCGCAACGATCCGCGCAAGGATGGTGCTTACACGTTGTTCTATATGGGCATCAACATGGGTGCGTTCCTGGCACCTTTGACCTGTGGATACCTGGGCCAGCGGATCGATTGGTCGCTGGGTTTCTTGACCGCCGGTATCGGTATGCTCGTGGGCGTGGTAGTCTTCCTGGCCAACACGAAATATTTCGAGGGGAAAGGTGATCTGCCAGCGTTCAAGCAGCCCGAGTGGAAGTTCATGGGTATCGGCCGTTTCCCGTTGGTGATCATCGGTTGTCTTGCCTGCATCCCGATCTTCAGCTTCCTGATCAATAGTGAAGGGATCACCGATTGGATCCTGTTGATCGCCGGTGGCGCCTGTCTGCTCTATCTGTTGATCACCGCGATCACCAGCAAGGACAAGGTGGAAGGCCAGCGGCTTTTCGTGTTCCTTATCCTGTTCTTTTTCCACATGATCTTCTGGACCCTGTTCGAACAGGCCGGAGGATCGATAAACATCCTCACCGATCGCTACGTGGACCGCGCAGGGATCGAGGCTTCCCAATTCCAATCGGTGAACGCGCTCTTCATCATGCTGTTGGCGCCCGTCTTCAACTGGCTGTGGGTAACGCTGGCGAAGAACAAAATGGATCCGCGTACGCCGATGAAGTTCTTCTATGGACTGATCCAAATGGCGCTTGGTTACATGATCATTGTTTGGGGCGTGAAAGTGGCGATCCAGAACGGATCAGGACCTGCCTCGATCCCGATGATCTTCCTGATCGGCATGTACCTGCTGCATACCACGGGCGAACTTTTCATCAGTCCTGTCGGGCTTTCCGTTGTTACGAAATTGAGTCCGCAGAAAGTGGTCGGTTTCGTGATGGGCAGCTGGTTCCTGAGCATCGCCTTCGCGCATAAGGTGGCCGGCAAACTTGGTCAGATGATCGCAGGCAGCACCACAGATGGCAGCGATCCGGTGGCCGAGCTCACCGGTTTCATGGACGTGTACCTGGAGTGGGGTGTTTACGTGGTGCTGGGCTGCGCGCTGGTACTCCTGCTGCTGACTCCTCTTATGAAGAAGTGGATGCACGGCATCAATTGATCGGAAAAGAAACCTTACAGAAGCAAAGACTGAATGGAAACGGCCATCTACACCCTGGAGAACATCCGCGGCTTCAAGGGAAAATACCCGCGGCAGCTCTGGGCCCTGTTCTTCACCGAGATGTGGGAGCGGTTCTGCTTCTATGGCATGCGCGGCATGCTCACCGTGTTCATGGTGAGCCAGCTCGGCCTCGATGATCCCACGGCGAACCTGCAGTATGGTGCGATCCAGGCTTTCGTTTATGCGTTCACGTTCATCGGCGGTGTCTTCGCCGACAAGATCCTCGGGTTCCAGAAATCGCTGTTCTGGGGTGCATTACTGATGATCGCCGGTGGTTTCACGGTAGCCATCTCGCCGCAGGAGTTCTTCTACATCGGCACCTGCTTCTTCATCATCGGTACAGGTTTCTTCAAACCGAACATCAGTACCATGGTGGGCCAGTTGTATGAAACCAACGACAGCCGTCGTGATGCAGGGTTCAGCCTGTTCTATGCGGGTATCAACCTGGGTGCTTTGCTCGGAGGTGTGCTCATGGTCTACGTAGGCAAATACCATGACTGGCGTTGGGCCTTCGCTCTCGTTGGAGTGGTGATGACCATCAGCCTGATCAATTTCTTCTTCACGAAAAAGTCCCTGGGCCCTATCGGTCTTTCCCCGCTGAAGGCCGACATGCCGAAGAACAGGCGGAAGATCTACGAGATCGCCGTGTACATCGGTTCGTTGATCGCGGTCCCATTCATCTTGATGCTCGTGACCAACACGCGCAACACCGATCTGTTCATGTACATCATCGGGCCTGCCACGCTGATCTATCTGGCTTGGGAGATGCGAAAATTCAATGCGCAGGAGAACCGGAGGTTGGGTGCCGCACTGGTCTTCATCCTCTTCTCGATCCTCTTCTGGGCGTTCTTCGAGCAGAGCGGCGGATCGCTGAGCCTCTTCGCATTGAACAACCTGGAACATTCACTCCTCGGCATACCCATGGATCCCAACGTGGTGAACAACAGTTCGAATTCCCTTTTCGTGATCCTGTTCGCCGCACCGATCGGAATACTCTGGGTATGGCTCAGCCGCCGGAAAGCAGAGCCGAACAGCGTGGTAAAATTCGGTCTCGGCTTCCTTTTCCTGGCTGCAGCGTTCTATGTCTTCTATGCCACGATCTTCTTCGCTGATGCGGACGGCATCACCTCGCTGGACATTTTCACCCTGGGTTACTTCATCATCACGCTCGGTGAGCTTTGCCTGTCCCCGATCGGCCTTTCGCTCATGACGAAACTTTCGCCGCAAAGTGTGCAGGGGTTGATGATGGGTATGTGGTTCCTGGCCAGCGCCTACGGACAGTACGTGGCCGGCCTGCTCGGCGCAGGCATGAGCATCGCCGATCCGGAAGCCTCCAATGTGGACAAGCTCGTTTCCTATACCAGCGGTTACCAGCAACTGGCCATCTACGCACTCATCGCCGGTGTAGTGCTCATTGTTATCTCACCGCTCGTTAGACGCTTGATGAAAGGCATCCACTGATCCACCGATCGCGGCACGATACTTGACTAACAGCAGCACACCACTTTCTATGATGCGCCAATTCCTGTTCATCCTTACGTTCCTGCCATTCGCACTTGCTGCGCAGACGCCTGCCACGCCTGCGAAAAGCGGCATTCAATGGCTATCGATCGAAGAAGCGCAGGCCAAGGCCAGAAAAACGCCCAAACCGTTGATGGTGGATGTATACACCACATGGTGCGGCCCCTGCAAGATGCTCGACCGGAATACGTTCAGCGATGCGCGCGTCGCCGAGTTCGTGAACAAGAACTTCTACCCCGTGAAGTTCAATGCCGAGAGCGGTGAACCAGTGATGTGGAAAGGCCAGAAGCTGGAGAATCCTGATTTCAATCCACAGATGACCGGCGGGCGCAACGGCACGCATCATCTCACCTACCAGATCGCGAATGTTCAAGGCCGCATCGCCTACCCTACCGTGGTATATCTGGACAGCGATCTCAATGTGCTGGCACCTGTTCAAGGTTATATGACCCCGCAGCAGATCGAACCGATCGTCACCTACTTCGGCGAAGGCCACTACAAGACCCAGGACTATCAGAAGTTCATGGAGACCTTCAAGGCGAAGTGGGCGCAGTAGTTCCGATCGGCGCTGGCGCATTGCCGCTGCATTCCAGCAATGAAAAGTAGTCCCGTCACCCCCGTTGATCGGTAACGTTGGGACAGCGTCAATTCTCCACCTTCATGTTCGCCTTTGCCTGCTGCAGGAGTTTCTTCATGCGGTGGTAGGCGGCGAGCTGTTTGTTATAGCGACGCAGATCGGAAGGGTCGAGCTGATCTACATGCAAAAGGTCCATCTTGTCAGCGAGATCATGGATCTTCACGCGCAACGCAAGATTGTCCTGCACCACCCGATCGATGTATTGCTCATAGGTCTCACCATCGATCCTGGAGATATGCGGCAATGCCCTCAGTACCCTGTCAGGAAAACCCTTCTTCGCCAGATCGTCCAACGTAAGATCGGATCGTTCCAATACATCATGCAGTGCTCCGAGCACCTGTTCATCGAGGTCCTGCCCGCGCATCATCACACGCATCACATGCAGGATGTATGGTTTGCCGAACCTGTCCACCTGGCCTTTATGCACCTTGGCGGCAAGACGGATCGCTGCTTCCAGAAGATGTTCCATCATTTATCGATCCAGCGAGATACGCAGGTCCAGTGCCTTGGGATCTTTGGAGATCACTGTCCAGTCGGTCTCCAATATTAACTGCTTCCTATCGGGAGTTTCCTTTTTCATGGCCTCCACCTGCTCGGTGCTGCTCACCTCATTGGCGAACTTGAAGCTGTACCTGTATTTCATGGCATCCAGGAAGGCGCCCATGTCCATTCCCTCCTCTCCATCAGCGGTCTCAGTGTCTTCAGATGTCTCATCCTTGGCCATGCCGGCACCCACTTCAAAAGCGTGTCGATTATTGGTGCGCACAAGCGTGTTGTCCTCCCAACGGAAGAATTCATGCGGCTGTCCTGAACTATCGGGCATCAGAATGTTCAATGCGGCGTTGAGCGCGGTGATGTCCTTGAACTTGAAATTCACTCGTTGTACCCATTTCTTCTTCTGGTCGAGCTTCACCCCTTTTATACCGGATATCTTCTTCAAGGCTGCCAGTTCCTCCTTCATGTCCAATATGCCCAGGTCAGTGGGCATGGCAGATCCATCCTCCGTCTTGTTCATTTCAGCGATCGAGTTCATCAACTCGCCCATTTCGCTCATGTCCACTACATACTCCATGCTTCCGCTGCCGTTCTTCTTAAAGGTGTAATTCTCCTCTATGGTAAGACAGCCGGTTAGGGCGATCAGCAAGATCGCCGTGGCGAATTTCAACAGGTGATGCATCTGGATGGCTCGAAGGTATGGGCCGAAGCAGGAATAATGCCGTACGGGTTCATGTTCTTGCAATGGCGGCCGGCGTACGATCACCTTTCAAGATGCGGCCGAGCGTACGCTTGAAGCGCGGGAACCTCACCAGATCATTATGATGTGCCTTGGCGAATGTGAACATTTCACGATGCACGCGCGAGGGAATGCTGGAGTACAATTTCAATGCGCTCGTGTATGGTACTATGTTGTCCCTCTTCCCGTGGAAGATGTATACCGGCACGTTGATATGGCGCATGGCCTTGTCATTCTCGAACCGGTATCGCAGCAGCCAGCGATATGGAAGGATCGGAAGGTAGAAACGCGCCACATCCATAAGGTTGGCGAATGGTGTTTCAAGCACCAGCATCCTCGGTTTATGCGCCGCGGCCAGCGGTGAGGCCATGCCACTGCCCAACGAGCGGCCGTAGATCACCACATCGCTCTCAGACCATTGCTGCAGCACATGATCGTACCACAATAACGCGTCCGCATGCAGCGCCTCTTCGCTCAGTTTTCCCTTGCTCTTCCCGTAACCACGATAGTCGGGCATGAGCACATCAAAACCCATCTGCACCAAACGCGCGGCGTGCTTCCCCCATCTTCGAAGGGTCCCGCTGTTCCCGTGGAAATACAGGATGACTCCGATCGGATCCTTCGCCCTGAAATAGAGCGCATGCAGGCTGGCGCCATCACTGCCTGAGATGAAGCGCTCTTCATGCTCACCTTCGAACGTGAACTTGTGCGTGCGAAGCACAGGATAACGGATGAAGATG
>JAEZAU010000220.1 GCA_023430325.1 Bacteroidota bacterium
AGTACAGCGGATAGCCCGGCCCCACTGTGCCGGCTGCAGGCCGGACCAGTGGGGACACGCCCAAAAAAAGAAAGGCAGGAGCATGTGCCGTTACCACCACCAGCACACACTCCCGCCTTTGGAATGAAAGAATTATTCAGCGTCCGTACCCATGGTGTAGCGATCGCTGCCGGCCACCTTCACGATCTTGTTGTACAAGCCCATGAGCAGGAACGGTGCCGGCCACTGGCCGATGAACAACGCGTCCTTGTCACGTCCGGCAAGTTTCAGGGTAAGACTTACGGCCATGCAACCGACAGCCGTCCACAAGTAAGCATCTGAAGGAATGCGTGAGGTATACTCTTCGATATTTCGTGCAACATCACCTTCGCGATGTTCAGGATTGTAACGATCTGCGGTACGCTTTGCCTCGCGTACCTTGCTCTCCACTTGATCTTTGATCTGTGCCATAATTCTTAAGATTTTGCGGCATCTCATCAAAAACGGTTCCCTATCTCTTACTGTGCGCTGAAACAATTGCGGGCCTGAGCGATCTTTGCCTTCGTGAAAGCGTGGATCGATGCCTTCCGGCTGCGCACTCTTCCCCTTGCCATAAGCAGCATTCTGGTGGGCAGCGCGCTTGCACATTACCATGGCAGGTTCCAGTGGCCGGTGTTCCTGCTGGCATTGATCACCGCAGTGTTGTTGCAGATCCTCAGCAATCTTGCCAATGACCTGGGCGATCATCTGCATGGAACGGACAATGACCAACGGATCGGTCCTGTGCGGAGCGTGCAGAGCGGAGCGATCTCCACGGCTGCGATGGAGCGGGCCATGCTTCTTGTGGCAATACTCGCTTTCATCAGCGGACTTGGGTTGATCGTGTTGGCCTTCGGCTTCTCATTGACCATGCTTGCTTTTTTACTCATCGGACTACTGGCATTAGGCGCAGCGGTGAAGTACACGTTCGGAAAGAACCCTTACGGTTACGCGGGTTTTGGCGATGTAGCGGTCTTCATCTTCTTCGGTCTGGTGGGGGTCATTGGCAGTTACTACCTGCATACGGAAAGTTTTCACATGATCACTTTTATGCCAGCGATCGCCTTCGGGTCGTTGAGCGCGGGCGTATTGAACCTGAACAATCTGCGAGATCATAACAACGACAAGGCTTCGGGCAAACGGACGATGGTCGTACGCATGGGCTTTTCCCGATCACTTCATTATCATGCGTTCTTATCCTTCCTGCCGTTCATTCTGTTGATGCAAACCGTGCAGCGCTTTCTTGACAATGGATGGGGCTATCTCTTCATCGTGGGTTTCATTCCGATCGCGATCCACTCCTATCGCGTGCAGTCCAATGACGGAAAGGTCCCCCTCGATCCAGAGCTGAAGCGGTTCGCCCTTGGTACTTTCGCCACCGCCGTTACATTTTCGATCGGTCTTCTACTCAGTTGATGCAAGCGCGCTGGATCGAACATGTTCTTGAGCCGCAGTTCGAACTGGGCACCAGCAAAGGGCCGATCAACGCACGCACTGTCTGGTATCTGCTGGCCTGGAACAACGATCGGCCCGATGTGATCGGGATCGGTGAGGCTGCCCTTTTCCCCGGCCACAGCAAGGAATTCCCTGCCGATGTGCGCACCAAACTGCTTGAGCTTTGTAACGACACCACCAACTGGGACGAAAGGCTGAACACCGATCTGGTGGCCGTGCCGGGCGTTCGTTTCGCAGTGGAACAATGCCTTCACGATCTGGAGGCCGGTGGAAGCAAGATCCTATTCCCATCAACTTTCACCCTGGGTCAGCAAGGCATACCGATCAATGGCCTGGTATGGATGGGCGACAAGAGCACCATGCGAACACGCATCCGCGAACAGATCGAAAAAGGAAGCAGGTGCATCAAGATGAAGATCGGTGCCATCGGCATCGAGGATGAACTGGACCTGCTTCGATCGGTACGCGAGGAATACAATGCCGCCGACCTGACACTTCGCGTGGATGCCAACGGCGCATTCAACATGCAAAATGTGCGTCCCGTGCTGGATGCACTCGCCTCGCTGGAAATACACAGCATAGAACAGCCGATCGCTCCTGGGCTCATCGAATCCATGACGGAGCTCTGTGCAGATACACCGCTGCCGATCGCGTTGGACGAAGATCTCATCGGCATGGGCCACATCGATCTGAAACAGGATCTGCTCGATACGGTGAAGCCTCAATTCATCGTCATCAAACCAAGCCTTGCTGGCGGTTGGAAGGCCACCCGGGAATGGATCGATGCTGCGCAGGAACGCGGTATCGGCTGGTGGATCACTTCGGCGCTGGAAAGCAACATCGGCCTCAATGCCATCGCACAGTTCACCGCAACGCTCGGCGTTCAGCTCCCACAAGGATTGGGCACCGGGCGTGTTTACCGGAACAACATTCCCTCCCCGCTCGTTCCAACGGCTGGCCACCTTTATTACCGGCCGGAGTTGGAATGGGATCTGTCAACGATCAACGGAAGGAAGAATTGATGAGTGGAAGCAGCACCAAGATCCTCGGGAACGCATTCGATCATCTCACCATTGATGGCGTGCGCGACCTGGCGGTGCTACACGCCCAGAAGTTCACCACGCCCATGGGCGATGTTCCCGATGAGAACCAACTGGGCCTGTTGGAAACGTTCTACCAACTGTTGGTGAAGAACAACGGATCGCTGGAGGTGAAGACCAGCGGTACCACCGGCATTCCGAAAAGGCTCACCATTGTGCGTGATGATCTCATCGCCAGCGCGTTGCTCACCGGCGAAACGTTCGGTCTGCAGGAAGGCGATCGTGTGCTGCACTGTTTACCATCGCAATTCATCGCAGGTAAGATGATGCTCGTTCGTGCCATGGTCCTCGGGCTCGATCTGCACATCATCGATCCCAAAGGAAGCGTGCTCGAGAGGCTCGATCCCGATGAGCGTTTCCGCTTTGCCGCCATGATCCCGCTCCAACTGCATCGCGCCATTCAGGAAGATCGCGATCGGGTGGAACAACAATTCGATACGATCCTGCTCGGCGGCGGACCAGTGAGCATGGCGTTGATCGAGGATGTGAGCGATCTGTACGTGAAAGTGTATCAAGGCTATGGAAGTACTGAGACCGTGACCCATGTGTCCATGCGCTGGCTCAACGGACCCACGCGCAGCGATCGCTATCACGCCATCGGCAATTGCAGTTTCTACCAGGACGATCGCGGATGCCTCATCGTGCGCACCCCGCACCTCAGCACCAAACAGCACATCACCAATGATCTCGCGGACGTCATAGATGATCGCACCTTCCGCTGGCGCGGCCGCCTCGATAATGTGGTCCTCAGCGGCGGTAAGAAGATCTTCCCCGAAC
>JAEZAU010000228.1 GCA_023430325.1 Bacteroidota bacterium
CTGTAAGTGACACGCATTACACCGCATCAGTACCCATACTTTCACAGGAACCATGACCGTCTACATCATCGAGGATGAGGCACCGGCCGCGCAAGGTCTGGTGCGATTGCTGGAACAGGCCGATCCGAGCATTCGTGTGCTGGGCATGGCCGATAACGTGGAAGATGCCGTGCAAGGCATCGCTGCGCTGCGCCCCGATCTGATCTTCATGGACATCCATCTGGGCGATGATCTGTGCTTTACCATTTTCGATCGGATCGTTGTGGAATCACCGGTGATCTTCACCACAGCCTATGACAAGTACGCGATCCAGGCGTTCCAGGCCAACGGGATCGATTATTTGTTGAAGCCGATCGAATTGGATTCCGTGCAACAGGCATTAAGTAAAGTGGATCTTTTGAAGCGCCGGTTCGGCATCGATCCGGGTGTACTTCGAGAACTCAGCGCCATGCGCCAGCCGGCATTCCGTGAACGTTTCATGGTGGCAAGCGGCGGCCAGATCCGATCGGTGCCAGTAGGGCAGGTGGCCTATTTCCAGAGCGAAGGCCGTTACGTGAAATTGGTGAGCAACGACAATCACCGTTACATCGTGGATGGCACCATGGACAAGATCGCCACGGAACTCGATCCGCGCACGTTCTTCCGGATCAATCGCCAGTTGATCGTTTCCTTCGGCGCGATCAAGAGCATGGCGCCATACAGCAAGAGCCGTGTGAAGGTGTTACTACAGCCAGTGCCTGATGTGGAGAGCATAGTAAGTGTGGAGCGATCGGCGGAATTCAAGTCGTGGTTGGATCGGTAGGGAACTTCAAATGGAAAGAGGGAATGTTGTAGTTCCTGCGACCCTTTCAGGGTCGAAGAATTTCGGTCTCTTTCAACGCCGTTGGATCGCAGATCCAACGGCTACACTCTGTGACCCCTTCGGGGTCTGGAAGGAGACCCCGAAGGGGTCGCACACACGTAGCCCCGCGTTTAAACGCGGGGCTACGTGCATTCCTTGGATCCCGACCCTGAAAGGGTCGCAGGGAACATGCAATGCCTCCTCATTATTACGGCAGATATTTCCGATCGAATTCAATATCGGTTTCTTCGAGTAACAACATCAATTCCTCGATGTATGTTTTATGGCCATGATGTTCTTCCTGTGTTTCGATGTATCGGTGGATCATTGGTAATCCCCTGTGGCCAACGGTGAACGCCGCATATCCATCCTGCCAGGAGAAATTCCTGATACCGGCCTCATCACGCATCCAAGGTGTGGATGCTTTCTTGATCTCTCGCACCATTTCTGCGACATTCTGGGTTGGTTTCAGATCGATCAGGATGTGCACATGATCGATCCATCCATTGATGATACGCGGAAAGCCACCCAACCCTGAAACTGTTCCAGCCATATACGCCCAAAGTCTTGGGCGGATCGCTGCATCAATGGTCGGTCTTCGATCACGTGTGCCGAAGACGATGTGATAATGCAGTTGATGAAAGGTGGACATGCAGGATGCTTTCATTGAAGATAAGCTGATCGGAAGAGGGAAAGACTTTTGAAGTTCCCTGCGACCCTTTCAGGGTCGAAGATCTTCCGGTCTTTTAACGCCGTTGGATCTGCGATCCAACGGCTACGGTTGTGTGACCCGTTCGGGTCTTTGATCTGTGAACGATCAGAATGCAGATGACCCTGTCGATAGCGCGATCGGAGCTCTTCATCTGTGATAGACTGTGCATAAAATGGTGACCCTGATCGGTTGGCACGATCGGGTTTCTGAGTGCCCTGAAGCCTTCAGGAATTGATCTGTGACCGGTTATGACCGGGAAGGAGACCCCGAAGGGGTCGCACATACGTAGCCCCGCGTTCAAACGCGGGGCCACGTGCATTCCTCGGATCTCGACCCTGACAGGGTCGCAGGAAACATGCGATGACTTCACCCATTCCTTCAGCTTTCCGATAGAAATTGAATATCAGATTCTCATTCCCGGCTCATGCATCCATTGTTCCGGTTCATGTCATTGCAGAATGTATACGCGCGATCATGCTTCCACTTTCGCAGCGCAATTCTCAAAACCTACTGCATCATGCAACTGCCGAACATCCCTGTCTTCCTACTTCTCGCGATCATCGTGGCCAGTTGTGGTTCACCGGCCCAGCCGAAACCTGAACCTTTTCAACCGATCGAGCCTTCACTCGAAGCTGTGAGAAAACGCGGCGAATACCTCGTGACCACCATGCTCTGCCACGACTGCCACTCGCCCAAGATCATGACAGAACATGGTCCTGTGCCCGATCCCGATCGGTTGCTCAGCGGACATCCGGCGAATGAGAAGAACCCGCCTCTCGATCCAACAGCGAATTCCGGCTGGATCTACTTCAGCCCAGGACTCACTTCAGCGGTTGGTCCTTGGGGAACAAGCTTCAGCGGCAACATTACCAGTGATGCCACCGGCATTGGCAATTGGAGCGAAGAGCAATTCAAGCGTGCCATCACCAAGGGTCTTTACAAAGGTCTGGAAGGTTCACGTCCGCTGCTTCCTCCCATGCCTTGGGAGATGTTCAAGAACTTGAATGATGAGGACATCCACGCGATCTACACTTACCTGCAAAGCACGAAGCCGGTGGAGAATGTGGTGCCTGCACCGATAGCGCCGGAAGATATGATCGTGGAGAAGCAAGGCAGTTGATACATGATGATCACCGCTTCCATGAAACAGATCCTCACTCTACTTGCAGCTGGCGCTTTCGCGACATCCGCTCATGCACAACCCACGCTCACCTTCGTGTCGAACGCGCCGGAGATCGGTACACAGTACACACAGAATTACGGGAACTACGTTGCACCAGGGAACCCAGGTGCCATGCAGACGTGGGATCTCACAGGTCTAATGATCGATAGCACCGATGTGATCCAAATGGTCGCGCCTTCGTCCACACCGAACGGTGACCAGTTCCCGAATGCCACGATCGCAGCGACGAGCAACCCAGTGATCACTTACTATCAGGTGACACCCAACGGTATCTTCTTCACCGGAAGTGATGATGGGACCAGCGTCATCGTGAACATCCCGGCGCCCAAATATCTGGCCTTCCCTGCGACCATGGGAAGCAATTGGTCATCCGACTTCGAGGCCGAATTCACCTATGAGGGTAACACGGTCACGCGCAGTGGAACGGTGAATTGTGAAGTGGATGGCTACGGCACTTTGCAGATGCCGTTCGGATCGGTGCAGAACGTACTGCGCATCCATATGATGAACGAGATCGAAGATGTCATGGACATGTTCACCATCGATTACACCTACGACAGTTACCTGTACTACACACCCGGTCAATTCCACCCGATCGCGGAGCTTGTGACAGGCACGATCGACATGGGCTTTGGTTCACCCACAGTGATCCAGTTCAGCCGCTGGGCAGGTGACGTCACCACGGATCTGTCTGCCGCTACATCTCTGAATGATCATTTGCGTGTGTATCCTGTTCCGGCTAATGATGTGCTTAATATAAAGGACGCAGGCCGGATCGGTGAAATCGTGAATGCATCGGTGCTCGATGCTGCTGGCCGCGTGGTGCTCCAAACAGATCTTGTTGTTGAAGAGATCATTCCGCTGGATCTGCAAGAGTTGAAACCAGGGGCCTACACCTTGTACCTTGTCGATCCCAAAGGACAACGAGGAACAACCAGGTTCACCAAACTATAGGGCTCGTTCGATCGGCATCGCGAATAGCACCGAGCTTACCACACGAATGAAAAGCCTCCTTCCCGGGAGGCTTTTCAGCTTTGGATCGATCATTCTGAACCGTTCGAATAATAAAGTTGCATCGGCTTCGTACTTCAATTTACTTTGTATCGCAAAGTACTTTGAATACTTCGTCAAACCTTAAACGGAACAAGCCATGGTAGAAGCAGGACGGATCAACGATCGGAACGACAGCGACACGTTCACAGGATTTTGGAGAACACTTCGCATCATCGGCTGGTCTGCGGCCGCCGTGACCCTGGTGCTCCCGCTCATCTTCATGCAGTTCACCAACGAGGTGGATTGGAGCTTCAGCGATTTCGTATTCGCCGCCACCATACTCGGTGGTATCGGGCTGATGTTCGAATTCCTGATCCGCCGATCGGGCGATGATGCTTACCGCACGGGCGTTATCGTGTCCCTGGCCACCATGTTCCTGTTGATCTGGAGCAACGCAGCGGTCGGCTTCGTCGGATCGGGAATGAACTTCGCCAATATCCTTTATGCCGCATTGGTCGCAGTGCCGGTGACCGGTGGGGTCATCACAGGTTTCAAGGCGAAAGGGATGTTCAACACCATGCTCGTTACAGCCGTCGCGCAGGCGTTCATCACCTTGATCGTGTTCGCAAGTGGAATGGTGGGAGAGGATGAACAAGCCGTGATCCCGGTGATCAACGCGTTGTTCGTCGCGCTTTGGATCGGCGCAGCCCTGCTTTTCCGCGAAGCTTCGCGACCGATCGATCATCGATCTCTTCGAGTTCTGCGGATCCACTTCATCCTTTCATCGCTTTTGATCGTGATCGGAGCGATCCTCCTTGCTTTCATGATCACGGTTGAAAGTGAACCCGGTGCGATCCCTTTGTTGATCCTGCTGATCGGGATCGGCTGGTCGATCCTCACGAATTTCAGAATGCGTTCAACAAGGAATGCCATCAAGTGAACGGCAAGGGCATGAACCATCCATCTTCCTTCTGGCGCGAGCATTTCAGCCAAAACCTATTGAAGCAACGGATCGACTGGAACATCCGGCCGGCGATCACCGATCAGGAACGGCGCAACATTCTTTATTCGTTGAAGGCATGGCAGCTCGGCGAGACCAGCGATGGCCGGCACTTGATGGCCGCGGCACGCAAGTACGCTGCACGTAGCAACGATCCGGAGTACGTGCAGGCCGTTCATCTCTTCATCAAGGAGGAGCAGAAGCATGGTGCCAACCTGGGTCGTTACATTGATGCGATCGGCGAGCGACGTGCGAAACGCGATCTCGGCGATACGCTCTTCCGCAAGGTGCGCTACCTGAACACCAGCATGGAATTATGGACCATCGCGGTGATCATCGTCGAGAGCGCGGCGCAGATCTTCTACCAGGCGCTTCATGATGCCACCAAATGCCCATTGCTGCGGCAGATCTGCACGGACATCCTTATCGATGAAGCGCATCACATCAAGTTCCAGAACGAACGCCTCCACATCATTTTCCGGGAGAAAAGTTTCTATGCCAAAGCGATCGCGCTCACGTTCTACTCGGTCCTCTTCTTCGGCACCATCCACGCGATCTGGTTCGGCCATCACCGCGCATTCAAGGCAGGTGGCATCGAACGGAATGAGTTCATGCGCGGCATGTGTTACAAATTCTTCAGTTCAATGAAGTCACTTTGGAAACGCACGGATCGTGTGGAGAAGATGGCTGTGGCCTTGAGCTGATCGAAGGCTGGTCGTTGGTTTTTTTGGGCGTGCCCCGCCTAGGCCTGGAATGGGCTGCGCCCGCCGAAGCCTTGGCGAAGTCTGGAATGGGCTGTGCCCGCCGAAGCCTTGGCGAAGGCGGGTCGCGCTATCCGCTGTAGTCCTCGCCGGCCAAAAGCGCCGGCTCCGGGCTGCCGCTCCTATCGCTCACGCAGATCACGCTATCTGCCTGATCAAACCGTTACAGGCCTGTAACCAAAGCATAGCGCTGTCTATCGAGATGCGGATCGGGTCGTTCCTGTGGTTAGAACATCACTAAGACAAAAGCCGCCCTCACAGGCGGCTTTTGCGATCCATTCGATCCAACGATCAATTATCCCTCCTTGGACCGCGATCGCGGCTGAACTCCCGCCTTGGGCGATCATCACGGCGCTCGCGGCGCTCACCGCCATCTCCGTTCTCGCTGCGCTCCGGACGCTCCACGTAACCTTCCGGCTTCGGCAGAAGCACGCGGCGGCTCAGCTTCAGCTTTCCGCTGCGCGGATCCTTGCCGGTCACCTGGAATTCCACCATGTCACCTTCCTTCAGCACATCCTCCACGCGCTCGATCCGTTTCCAATCGAGTTCGCTTACATGCAGCAGACCGTCGGTGCCGGGCAGCACTTCCACGAAGGCGCCGTATGGCATAATCGTTTTCACCTTGCCTTTGTAGGTGGCGCCAACTTCGGCCTGTGCAGGATTGGCGATCGCGTTCACACGTGCAAGTGCCGCATCAATGCTGGCCTTGTCTGCGCTCATGATCTCCACTACACCGCGGCCGTTCACCTCATCGATCGAAATGGTGGCACCGGTCTCTGCCTGGATCTCCTGTATCACACGGCCACCGGGGCCGATCACAGCGCCTATCGATTCTTTCGGGATCTCAATGGTGATGATGCGTGGTGCATGTGCCTTGTAATCCTCGCGAGGCTTGTCCAGCGTCTTCATCATTTCGCCGAGGATGTGCAGGCGGCCTTTTCGGGCCTGCTCCAGCGCCTGTGCGAGCACTTCGTAAGGGAGGCCGTCCACTTTCATGTCCATCTGCGTGGCGGTGATGCCTTTTTCGGTTCCGCAGATCTTGAAGTCCATATCACCAAGGAAATCCTCGTCGCCGAGGATGTCGCTAAGGATCGCGTGGCGTGTACCATCGCTGATCATGCCCATGGCGATACCGCTCACGGGCGCCTTGAGCTTCACACCGGCATCCATCAACGCGAGCGTTCCACTGCACACCGTTGCCATGGAGCTCGATCCGTTGCTTTCAAGGATGTCGCAGTTCAGGCGGATGGTGTACGGGTTCTCGGGCAGGCCGGGGATCATCGGTTTCAGAGCGCGAAGCGCCAGGTTGCCATGGCCCACTTCACGACGGCCGGGGCCGCGGATCGGTTTCACTTCGCCGGTGCTGAAGCTCGGGAAGTTGTAGTGCAACATGAAGTTCTCGCTGCCTTTGCGCGTGGCGAGATCGATGGTCTGCTCATCAAGCGAGCTTCCGAGGGTGACCATATTGATCGCCTGGGTCTCACCACGGGTGAAGATGGCGCTGCCGTGCGTGCCGGGCAGCACGTCCACCTCGCACCAGATCGGGCGGATCTCATCGGTACGGCGGCCATCGAGGCGCTTGCCGTGATCGAGGGTCACGTTCCGTACGGCCTTCTTCTGCACCTTCTTGAAGTAGCGAGCCAGCATCGCCTTGTCAGCGACCAGGATCTCTTCTTCGGTCAAGGTGGCCATGAAGTCTTCCTTCACCTGCTTGAACTTGGTACCACGCTCTTCCTTGCCACTTGGTTCCATGGCGAGGTCGTAATAGCGCTGGTAGCAATACTCCATGATGCGCTTCTCGAGCTCCGGGTTGTTGGCCTCGTGCTCGTAGGTACGCTTGGCCTGGCTTTTCGGCACCATGCGGCCCAGATCTTCCAGCGCTTCGCACTGCATCTGGATCACCTGATGCGCGATCTTGATCGCTTCGATCATATCCGCCTCCTGCACCTCCTTCATTTCACCCTCCACCATGAGGACATCGCGCTTGGTACCGGCCACGATAAGGTCGAGGTCCGCGCGCTCCATATCGGTCACTTCCGGGTTGATCCGGTACTGGCCATCGATCAGTGCCACACGTACTTCGCTCACCGGGCCACCGAACGGGATATCGCTCACGGCCAGGGCTGCAGAAGCGGCCAGGCAGGCGATCGCATCGGACGGGTTCTTCTTGTCGCTGCTCATGAGGGACACCACTACCTGGGTGTCGCCATGGAAATCATCGGGGAAGAGCGGGCGAAGTGCGCGGTCCACCAGGCGGCTGGTGAGTACTTCGTGATCGCTCGGGCGTGCTTCACGCTTGAAAAATCCGCCGGGGAAACGGCCGGCAGCGCTGAATTTCTCGCGGTATTCCACCTGCAAAGGCAGAAAATCGATGCCCTCGCGGGCCTCTTTGGTCGCCACAACGGTGGCGAGCAGGATGGTGTCACCTATGCGCACGGTGACGGCGCCATCGGCCTGCTTGGCAAGAACACCTGTTTCAATGGTGATCTGTTTGCCATCGGGCATGTTGATGGTCTTGCGTATTCCTTCTGGTCTCATCTTGTTCTTTTTTCCTCTTGTTACCTACGTGTTGGCCCCTTTGGCCTTGGACCTCCTGGTCCGTATAAAGAAAAGGGCGATCGTTCATCACGATCGCCCCCTTTCGATCTAAAATGTTCTTCGTGTTCCGATAGCCTCCGCGGCCGGCATGGCTTACTTACGCAAGCCCAGCTTACCGATGATGGCACGATACCGCTCGATATCGTACATCTTCAAATAGGCCAGCAGTTGTTTGCGCTTGCCTACCATGGTCATCAGCGCCTTTTCAGTGCCGTGGTCCTTTTTATGGGTCTTCAGGTGGCCGGTAAGATGGTTGATGCGCTCGGTGAAGAGTGCGATCTGGCTTTCTGCACCACCGGTATTCTTCTGGGAACCACCGTGTTGCTTGAAGATCTCCTTCTTGGCTTCGCTCGTCAGGTACATGTCTATGGTCGAAACAGGCGGCGAAGATACATCTTTTGGCTGAATGGACAATTTGCTGTCAGTGTCATTCCGGGCTTGACCCGGAATCGCGTAGACATACACTCCGGCTGTATCCTTTTCGCGATTCCGGCTCGGGGGCCGGAATGACATCAGTTCCTGAAGAACCCAAAGAACCGCGAAAGGGTATTCTTCAAGTCCTTGCGATGTACGATCTTGTCCAGGAAGCCGTGTTCCAGAACGAATTCACTGGTCTGGAAACCTTCGGGCAGATCGCGGCCGATCGTCTCGCGCACGACGCGGGGGCCAGCAAAGCCGATAAGTGCCTTGGGTTCAGCGATATTAAGGTCGCCTAACATCGCGAAACTGGCAGTAACACCACCCGTGGTAGGATCGGTGAGTATGCTGATGTACGGAAGCTTCTTCTGTGCCAGCTGGCTGAGCTTGGCGCTGGTCTTGGCCATCTGCATGAGGCTGAATCCGGCCTCCATCATGCGGGCACCGCCGCTCTTGCTTATGATCACGAATGGGCACTTGCGCTTCATGGCCTGATCGGCGGCCAGCGCGATCTTTTCGCCCACCACGCTGCCCATGCTTCCGCCGATGAACCGGAAATCCATGCAGGCGATCACCACGTTATGCTTGTCCAGTTTGCCTTCGGCCGCACGCAAAGCATCGTTGAGGCCGGTGTCCTTGCGGGTCTTCGTCAGGCGATCCACATACTTCTTGGTATCCTCGAACTGCAACGGATCACCGGCGATCAGATCGGCGCCGATCTCCGTGTACTTCTGGTCATCGAACAGGATGGCGAAATATTCAGCGCTGCCGATCTTCTCATGATGATCGCACTTTGAGCAGACCCAGAGGTTGTCCTCATGATCTTCGGAGGTCATCACCTCCTTGCACTCCGGGCACTTGTACCAGAGACCTTCCGGCGTCTCCTTCTTCTCCTCGGTACTGGTGGTGATACCTTCCTTAACGCGTGTGAACCAGCCCATGTGGGTTTGGAAGTTGAGGTGGTTGAGGAGTTGAGGTAGTTGGGGAGTTGAGGTAGTTGTGGAGGTGGAGGCAGTTGGGGAAGTTGAGGCAGTTGGGGAGTTGTATTTCCAACCAAACAAGCCACTCGACTACCTCAACCGAGTTTCAACCTGAGTTCCCTACGCAATAGTAACACCCTTATCCAGATAAACATCCTGGATCGTGTTCAGGAGCTGGATGCCTTCGTTCATTGGGCGCTGGAATGCCTTGCGGCCGCTGATCAGCCCCTGCCCGCCCGCGCGTTTGTTGATCACTGCGGTCTTCACCGCTTCCTTGGTATCGCTTTCGCCGCTGCTGGCACCACCGCTGTTGATCAGGCCGATGCGGCCCATGTAGCAGTTGGCCACCTGGTAACGGCACAGATCGATCGGGTGATCGCTGCTCAGATCGCTGTAGACTTTTTTATGTGTCTTGCCGTAGCCTTTCAGCGCGTTGTAGCCGCCGTTGTTCTCCGGAAGCTTCTGCTTGATGATGTCCGCCTTGATGGTAACGCCGAGGTGGTTGGCCTGGCCGGTGAGGTCGGCGGCCACGTGATAATCGGTGCCGTTCTGCTTGAATTCGCTGTTGCGCAGGTAGCACCACAGTATTGTGGCCATTCCGAGTTCATGCGCCAGCTCAAAAGCCTCGGCGATCTCCACGATCTGGCGCGTGCTCTCTTCACTGCCGAAATAGATGGTGGCGCCCACGGCCACCGCACCCATTTCCCACGCGCTCTCCACACTGCCGAAGAGCACCTGGTCGTACTTGTTCGGCGCGGTCATCAGTTCATTGTGGTTGATCTTCACGATGAACGGGATCTTGTGCGCGTACTTTCGGGCGCAGCTGGCCAGCACACCGAACGTGGAAGCCACACCGTTGCATCCGCCTTCCAGCGCCAGCTTCACGATGTTCTCCGGATCGAAGTATTGTGGATTCGGCGCAAAACTGGCACCGGCGCTGTGCTCTATGCCCTGGTCCACCGGGAGAATGCTCAGGTAGCCGGTGTTGGCCAGGCGGCCGCTGCCGTAAAGGGTCTGCAGGCTGCGCAATACCTGTGGGCTGCGATCGCTCTGGATGAAATACCGATCCACGAAATCGGGCCCGGGCAGGTGCAAGGTGCTCTTATCGATCGTCTTGCACTGATGGCCCAGCAGGCTTTCGGCATCATTCCCAAGCAACTCCTCGATCTTTCCGGCTTTCAGCGTCTGCATTATGATATAGTGTGATGGGCCGCAAAGGTAGGGGATATCGCCGCGATGCGTCCATGCCCGGATGTGCGTGAGCGATAGGAGCGGCAGCCCGCAGCGTAGCGAGGACTATAGCGGATAGCGCGACCCGGAGGCTTTGCGAAGGGGCACGCCCAAACCTTTCCGATCGATGTGGGCGAATTCCTGCCAGGGCGCGGCTACGCCTTCAAGTCCTCCCTGCGGTCCGGGCTTTCCGGCTCCGCCGCTTACGCTGTTCCCGGTTGAACGATCATGATCAGATAAATGCACGATATCCTCAGAACGGGTAACCGATGCCGAGGTTGAAATTGAGCTGTGGCTTGTACTCCAGCACCGTTACACCTTCTGTCTCCAGTTGCTCCAGGTATTTCGTCTTCGGCTGAAAGAGCCAGCGCTCACCGATGGGCAGTGAGGGATCTTTTGTCTGCAGGCCCAGATCGAAACGGATCAGGAAGAAATCGAAATTCAACCGCGCCCCGAAACCAGTGCCTATGGCCAGTTCCGATGCGAAACGATCAAGCCGGAATTCGCTGCCCGGCTTTCGCGGATCTTCATCGATGTTCCAGATGTTGCCGGCATCCACGAATAGCGCGCCTTCCAGGAAACCGATCAGATCGAAACGGTATTCGGCATTGGCCTCGATGCGTATCTCCCCGATGCGATCGAAGGCCAGCAACGGCGCACTGTACGAACCCGGGCCCACACTGCGCGCACGCCAGGCACGAAGGCCGTTGGCTCCGCCTACGAAAAAGCTGCTTTCAAAGGGAAGCACATCGAGATTGCCGTAGGGGACACCGATGCCACCGCCCAGCCTGAAGGCCAGGCTGCTCTTGTCATGGATGATGTGTCTGAGCCTGCTTTCCACATCGAGCTTGGCGTATTGGGCATACCGTATGCGATCGTAGGTATAGAAACGGTTGCCCGCAGTATCCACTGCTTGTTCGGTACCCAGGAAATGGGGCACACCATAAGCCAGTTCTATCGTTGGCCTGAAGAAGTAGATGTTCCTGCGGCGCACGTTCTCCGGTGTGGTCATGGTGAGCATGGCCCGCGTGGCCACGATCAGGTGGTCGGTGTATGAATTGGTGAGCACCGGATCGTTCGCCTCCTGCAAATAGCGGATGAAATCATCGGACCGCTGCGGAATGTTGATCACGTTCACTTCGATCGGATACAAGCCGATGATGCGGCCCGCCGATTCATTCCACTCGTAACCGAAAGAGAGTTTGGCCAATGTCCGCGTGAAATCAGGCCGTTGCTGAAAATTGTACAGTGCGGTAACGCTCGTGCGTGGCGCAGCCGACCGGCCGAACCATTCGCGCTTGGCACATGGAAAGATGAAATGCGGGAATTGCAAGGAGATCTCCGGGCCGATGTTGATGGTATTGAAAAGCGTATTGTTGCCTAATGCACCGGTGGTCTGTTCTTCCGTACCCGCGCCGCTGCCGGTAAGGCTTTGCTGGGCTTCGAGACCAAGGGTAAGCGTGGCCTGCAGTAGTCCCATGCTGCGGAACATGTTGCGGTGCCGGTAGCCCACATTGATGGAAGTACCAAGGAAACCGCCGCGGTTGGTACCGAAACCTTCGGTGGAAACGCCCTGGGTCTTCGCCGGGAGCAGATCGATGCGCGCGTTGGCCAGGCCGGGCCTGCCGGTACCTGTTGTATCATAGGTGATATCCACCCGATCGAAGACGCGCAATGCTGTTAAACGACGATACGTGAGATCGGAATTGCTTTGCTGATAGCGATCATCAGGCCTGAAGAACACCGCGCTCAACAACGCATTGGGCCTGAAACGCGGTCTGCCTTCGTGCAACAGTTCATAACCCTTATGCTTCACCGTGTCAGGAACGATCCTTCTTCCACCTGCGAACAAGCGTGCCGTATTGATGGTTACATCATTGATGGTGTAGATGGTGCCTTCCGGCGTGCCCTGAAGGAGCTTGTCCTTTCCAAAAGGCCGTTCAAGCTGCATCACGATATCCACCTGATGATCGCCTACTGTGGTATCGGCCGTGTAAGCCACCAGATCGCGGGTAAAGAACAGGTAGCCCATTTCCCGCAACCGATCGGTGATCCGCGATCTTTCCTTGTCCAGTTCATCGGCATCGAACCGCTGGCCCGGTCTCAGGTGTGAGTTCTTCCAATCCTGCTGAACATGATGATGGATCGTAGGGTCATCTACCGAGTAGGTGATGTTACGGTACCGGTATTCAGGACCCGGTCTCACTGTGTATTCCACCGTGACCGAAGGGTGCTCCCTGAAGTTGCGATGACGAACATGGATGGAATCCTCCACCTGCGCGTGGAACCAGCCCTCCTTTTGCATGTAAAGGCGGATCTGTTCGGTGGATCGGTACATCTGGAGCGTATCGAAGATCACCGGGGGTTCGCCTACTGTTTCGCGCAGCCATTCACCCACGCTTCTTTTATAACCCTTGGGCTGTTTTCCCCGGGCCACGCGCTCCTCGTTCCGCTGTGCCAGTTGTTGTTCTTCGCGCACCCTTCGTTCTTCAAGCTTCGCAGGATCGGGAATGTTGTACAACCAGAGGTAGAACCGCATCAAGAGCACACGCTTGTTGGGCCGCTGCTTGATGATGGGTTCCAGTTCACTTTTCGGCACGCTGGTCTGCTTCACCACGACCTTGTTCTGGTCCAGGAGATATTGGCCTTCGGCAAGGCGTTTTGTGGGGTCGCAGCCGGCAAGAAGAATGAGCGCGCAGATCGCTGAAATGATATGGATGCGCCGGATCCGCAATCGCGCTGCTATTTTGCGCCTCCGCCGGACCGCCGGCAGGAGTCGGCGCCAAAGATATCCGGACAGTGACCACCCGATCGGTACTCAAATTCGTTCGCTCGCTGCACCAGAAAAAAGTGCGGGAGGAGGAGCGGCTTTATCTGGCGCAGGGCCTTAGGCTCATCCAGGAATTGCTGAGGAGCGGCGTACCGTACGTGGCGATCTATTCGAATGAAAAAGCTGCTGCGCAGTTTCAGGTCAAGGATCTGGAGATAGTGCCGCAGCATGAGATGGACCGCATCGGAACATTGGAGAGCGGGAATGAGATAGTGGCGGTGGTCCGAACGCCGATAAGGAATATCCCTGAGGTCTTGAGGAGCGATCTGTCCCTGGCATTGGACGGCATCTCCGATCCCGGTAACCTTGGTACCATTTTGCGCATCGCCGATTGGTTCGGGATCGATGATGTTCTTTGCACCACGAACAGCGTCGAAGCCTTCAACCCGAAATGCGTTCAGGCCAGCATGGGTGCGATATTCCGGGTGGCGGTGCATTATGTGGATCTGCCGGCGCAATTGGGCACCCTTCGAGAAAATGGTGCCACGCTTTATACCGCGAGCATGGAAGGTGCATCGGTGTTCGAACATGAACTGAAGAAACCAGCGGTGCTGATACTTGGAAGCGAGTCACACGGTCTCTCGGAAGAAGTTCGATCGCTCGGTGCAGAACTGATCTCGATCCCCGGAAGCGGCCGATCGGAATCGCTCAATGTGGCCATGGCTGCTTCGGCACTTTCAATGGAATTCTTCCGTCAATTCCGATCGGCGTAGACCTCCGCGATCTTCGCCGCAACGCGCTGGCCGTCCATTGCGGCACTTACGATCCCACCAGCGTATCCGGCGCCTTCCCCGCAGGGATACAGACCTTTTGCTTCAACATGCTGCA
>JAEZAU010000142.1 GCA_023430325.1 Bacteroidota bacterium
AGTTGTATCCGTTGTTGTTGAAATATTCATGGATCCCGAAACTCACCTGGTGACGGATCCGGAAAACAGCACTGAACGTGTTCGTCCGGAAGCGGAGGTGCGCATTTTCCCGCAGGAATTCCAGCGAGTGCTTCTTCGGTTGTATCGGATATTTCTCTGCATCACTATCCCCCAGGACCTCCACTTCGCTCACCTGCATCTCCACACGCTGGCCGCTTCCTTTACTGGGAACGATAGTGCCCGTGCATTTCACAGCAGCGCTTGTGGTGAACCGCGATCTCGTCTCTGGTCCCACCTTTTCCTGGTCTATTACACACTGCAGGTTGCGAATGGTGCTGCCATCGTTCAGCGCAATGAAACGATCGTTACGGAAAGTGCGCACCCAACCCGCCACCGTCAGTTGCTGATCGGTGAGCGTAACATCATCGAGGACCTGCTTTATTGAATGCATCGTAGTACGGAAAAGGATCGCAAAGATGTGCAACCGAAGACAGCCCGGACATCGATCGGCCCGCCAGTTGAGGTTGCTCCATCAAAACGAGCCGATCAATGAGCGAAGAAAGATCACTGCACGGTGCCAACGCCATAGAGAAGATCAAGGAGCTGGCAGGATCCATGCCGGTATGCATGTTCCTGACACAATTGGGGAAACGTCCCATCCCCGCCCGCCCGATGGCCACACAGGAGGTCGGCGATGATGGCACCATCTGGTTCCTCAGTTCGCGCACCAGCCATAAGGACCAGGACATCCACACCGATCCGCAGGTGCAGCTCATCTACTGCAACCGCGACAATTCCGAGTTCCTGTCATTGCTTGGCGATGCACAGGAGTTCGATGATGAGATCCTGAAGAAGCGCCTCTGGACACCGCTTTCGAAGGCGTGGTTCCCCCAAGGCGCAGAAGATCCCGACCTGGTGGTCATCGGCGTACGCACCACACAAGGTTATTACTGGGATACCAAGAACGGGAAGATGGTGTCGCTGATGAAGATCATGGCCTCCAGCATCATCGGCAGTGGCAATGATGATGGGATCGAAGGCAGGTTGAGACCGTAGTTCGCGAGTTCTTGGCCGCCCGGACGGGCTGTACGCTTTAGCCTGCTCACTTCCGCTACGGCCTTGGGGCTCCGGGGGCTTCCTGCCGGTCGCCTCCTCGCTCCACATGGCCGTACGCGGCGCTTTCGCAGGGCTGCCGCTTCCATCCCTGGCGGAGATCGCGGTGCTCTCGTGCCATTCGATCGCACCAAATGATGAACGGCGGAAACATTTTATAAGAGGTTTTGTTTCCATTGTACCCAACGCTCTAAATTTGCGCCCCGAAGTGAAGTAGGAGGTAGTTAGCGCTGGGAAGAGATGGAGAACAAGGAGCAGCATATCATAGAACAGGCCGGCAAGGTGTTCATGCGCCTTGGCGTACGCAGCGTGAACATGGACGATATCGCCCAGCATCTGCGGATCAGCAAAAAGACGCTCTACCAATACGTAAGGGACAAGAACGATCTGGTGCTGCGTACCGTGAAATGCATCTGCGATCAGCATCGTTCCTCGATCTGTGGCATCCGCGAGTTGAACCTCAATGCGATCGATGAGAATTTCCAGATCGCGAAGTTCATCGCTGGCCAGCTGGGCCAGATGCATCCGAGCATCCACTTCGATCTGCAGAAATATCACGTTGAAGCTTGGGACCTGCTCCAGAAGACCGAGCGCGCGGACATCTACGAGTGCGTTACCGCCAACATGACCAAGGGAATCGAACAGGGGCTCTACCGTGCCGATCTCAACATCCCGATCATCGCCAGGATCTATATCGCCCGTTTTGATGCCTTGTTCGATGGGCAGCTCTTTCCGGCCACGGAATTCCAGTTCGATGATGTGGTGTGGGAACATTTCAGGTACCACATCCGCGGTGTGGCGAGCGAGAAAGGATTGAAGTACCTCATCAAAAAAGTGAAGCAGCGGGATGAGAAGACGCCTGCTGGTACTGCATGAGAACAAGAACCGTATTATCGATATGCCTGATCGCCATCGCAGCGATCGCCCGGGCGCAGGGGCCATTGCAATTGAGCCTGAAAGCCGCCATGGACATGGCTGCCAAGCAGAGCTATCAGGTACAGGCCAGCGATCTGGAGGCGCAGCGCTCACGCCAGCGCATAAAGGAGGTGATGTCCATCGGCATGCCGCAGGTGAATGCATCGGCATCGTTGCAGCATTACATCGATGTACCCACGCAGGTGGTGCCCAATTTCTTTGGCAGTGAACCGGAAGTGATCAAACTGCAGTTCGGTGTTCCGTGGAGTTCCACCGCAGGTGTGCAGTTGACGCAATTGATCTTCGACGGGACCTATCTGCTCGGATTGAAGGCCGCGCAGGAAGTGCGCCAGCAAAGTGATGAGGAGCTGGAGCGCCAGATGAAGAATGCGCGGGTACAAGCCGCGAAAGCCTATTACGGCGTGCTTGCTTCCGATGAAGGTGTCCGTCTGATCAATGAAGCACTGCCGATCCTTGAGCGCAGCGTTCGCGAAAGCGAGGCCATGATGCAGCAGGGATTCATCGAGAACGTCGATGTCGACCGGTTGAGGATCGAACTATCCCAGGCACAGGATCAGCGGATGGTCTTCCAGCGGCAGGCACAGATCGCCCGGGACATGCTCGGTTTCGTACTCGGGCTTCCATCAGGGACACCGATCGAACTTACCGATGATCTGGAGACCTTGATCGGCAGTGCTGACGAGACCTCCCTTAGTGAACAACCGCTTGCTGTGGAGCAACACATCGATCATCGCATGGCCAACACGTTCGTGCGGATAGCCACCTTGGAAATGCGCGGTGGCCGCGCTGCCTATCTGCCTTCGTTGAGCGGTTTCTTCAGCCATCAGCAACAGTGGAACGCCACCACTTTCGAGCCGATCGGCGGGCCGATCCCGTGGTTCCCCGCAACACTATGGGGCCTCAACCTGAACGTCCCGATCTTCAGCAGTGGCAAACGTTCCAGCAAATACCAGCAGGCGAAACTGGGTCTTGAGCAGGCGGAGGTGAACCTGGAAATGACCACCCAGCGTTTGAAACTGGAGCATCTTCAGCGCCGGAACGATGTGGTCACAGCACAGGAACTCTATCACAACGAACGCGACCGTCTTGATCTGGCCAGAAGCATCTTCGATCGTACCAGCCTGAAATTCACTGAAGGCGTGGCCTCCAGCTTCGAATTGACGCAGGAGCAAGGCTCCTACATACAGGCGCAGCAACTCTACATACAGCGATTGGTGGAACTGGTGAACGCACGCACCGAACTCCGCCGCGCACTGGACCGATTCTGACACCACACATGAGAACTTCCATCATACTGTTCCTATCCATCATTCTACTTGCCTCATGCGCCGGCAAGGACAATAGCGACATCGGTAAGATGCGCGCAGAACGCGATTCCTTGAAGGCCGAGTATGCCTCGATCGGTACGCGATTGAAGGAGATCGAAGAATGGCTCGCAGAGAATGACAGCACCGTGCGCCGTAATCTACCTACCGTGACCGCTGCCCCGGTGGACTTCGGTGAGTTCAGCCACTACATTGAAGTGCATGGCAACGTTCGATCGGACAAGAGTGCTGCGCTCTTCGCCCAGGGCCGGATCAGGAAAGTGCTCGTGAAGCCGGGTGACAAAGTGAATGCCGGTGAGCTGTTGATCACAGTGGACAATGATATCGTGGACAAGCAGATCGCTCAGGCCGAGACCGCATTGGAACTGGCCAACACAGCGTTCGAAAGGCAGTCCGCCCTCTGGGAACAAAAGATCGGAAGCGAGATGCAGTACCTGCAGGCAAAGAGCCAGAAGGAGCAGGCGGAGGCGGGTCTGGCGGCACTTCGTGAACAACAGCGCCTCACCAATGTCACCGCACCGTTCGCCGGTGTCATCGATGATGTGATGGCCCGCGTTGGTGACATGGCGTTGCCCACCATGCCGGTGGCGCGTATCGTTGACCTGGGAAGTGCACAGTTGGAAGCCGATGTACCCGAAGGATACCTGCGATCCATACAGGAGGGTGCCCCGGTGAAAGTGACCTTCCCCAGCATTGGCGAAAGCTTCGATGCAAAGCTCGATCACGTGGCACGTTACATCGATCCGGCCAACCGCACCTTCAAGGTCACCGTGAGAATGGATGAAGGCAGCGAACTTCTGCGCCCCAATCTGCTGTGTGACATAAGCATTCAGGACATGCACATGGACAGTGCACTCGTTGTGCCTTCACGCGCCGTACTGCAGGATGTGGAAGGCAACAACTACGTCTATGTCCTTCAACCTCGAAAGGACGATGAGGCCACTGCACGAAAGGTCATGGTGGAACGCCGCAGCGAGTACAAAGGGAAGGTCAGCATCAAGCCGAAACAGGAAGGCATGCTTACCGGTACCCAGAAGATCGTGGATGAAGGCGCGAAGAACGTAACGGACGGATTGGTAGTGCGCATAGCCAACACTTGATCGGATGCATAACGCCCACGATATAGAAAAAGACCTTCACGGACCGGAGCGCCAGTTCGCGATCACTAGCTGGGCGGTAAAGAACCGCACCACCGTGATCGTGCTCACCGTGCTCATCTGCATACTCGGCATCTACTCCTACATGGTGATGCCGAAGGTGAGCTTCCCGGAAGTGGTGACACCTGAGGTCTTCGTGGCCACCCCGTACAACAGCAGTTCGGTGGTGGATATCGAAAAGCTCATCACCAAGCCGATCGAAAAGGAGATCAACACCATCAGCGGTGTGGATGAGATCAAGAGCACCAGCGTGCCGAACTTCAGTTCCATCCATGTGAAGTTCAATTATGATGTTTCCCCCACGGAAGCACTGCGCAAGGTGAAGGATGCGGTGGACAAGGCCCGTGGCGATGCGGATTTCCCGCGTGATCTGCCGGCCGAACCGAACATCTTCGAGATGAACTTCTCGGAGCTAATGCCGGTGATGAACATCAACCTCAGCGGCGATTATCCCATGGAGCAGCTTCACGAATACGCGAAGCACCTGGAGGAACGCATCGAAGAGCTGACCGAGGTGAACAAGGTGGAGATACGCGGCGTGCCTGAGCGCGAAGTGCGTGTAAGCCTGGACTTGCGGCAGCTTGAGGACCTGAAATTGAATTTCGATGATGTGGCCAACGCCCTCCGCAGCGAGAACCTCACGATGAGCGGTGGCGATCTGCTCGTGAAAGATCAGCGTCGAAGCGTGCGCGTGATCGGTGAGTTCAAGGAGATGGAGCAGCTCCGCAATATCGTGGTGAAGAACGAGAATCAGCGCGAAGTGCGCCTGCGCGATATCGCCGATGTGGATTTCACCTATAAGGAGCCTGAGAGTTTTGCACGGGAATTCGGCAAGAGCGTGGTCATGCTCGATGTCATCAAGCGTGCAGGCGAGAACCTGCTCGAAGCGAGCGACAAGATCAACGCCATCATCAAGGAAGATCATGGCAAAGTGCTGCCCAAGGATCTGGTTATCACCCTCACCGGCGATCAGAGCGATCAGACCCGAGTAAGCGTGGATGAGTTGATGAACCACATCGTGCTGGGCGTTATCCTGGTGGTTGGCGTACTGATGCTGTTCCTCGGCCTGCGAAATGCTGTGTTCGTAGGTCTGGCGATCCCGATGAGCATGTTCATCTCGTTCACATTGCTGAACGCGTTCGGTGTTACACTGAACATGATGGTGCTCTTCGCACTGATACTTGCGCTCGGCCGTCTGGTCGATGATGGTATCGTCATCGTGGAGAATATCTACCGGCATATGTCCAACGGCGAACCTGCCATGAAAGCCACGCGCCTTGCAGTAGGGGAGGTGACCATGCCGATCATTGCAGCCACCACGGCCACGGTGATGGTCTTCGTTCCGTTGTTGTTCTGGCCGGGAATGATGGGTGAGTTCATGAAGTATCTACCGATCACGTTCATGATCGCTCTTGCTTCATCGCTGTTCGTGGCATTGGTGGTGAATCCCGCGCTGGCGTCGAAGTTCATGCGGGTTGAGACCGATCATCTTCCCGCAAAGAAGATGTGGAGGCTGGCGATCATCCTTGCGGTGATCGGTGCAATTATCGGGGCCATGGGTGCAGCTGGTCAGAGCTCGGCGATCTTCGGCATCGGCATGCTTGTGATCTTCCTGGGGATCATGGTCGTGGCTAATGACAAGTTCTTCGTGCCGGCCGCCGATCGCTTCCAGAACCGCTGGCTGCCGAAACTGGAATTCCAGTATGAGCGGTTCCTTCGCTATTCACTGGACAAGCATCATCCTCGGACCTTCTTGATCGGGACATTCGGGCTCTTGGCGTTGGTCTTCGTCCTCTTGGGACTTTTCCCTCCAAAGACCGTCTTCTTTCCCGCCACGCAACCGCAATTCGTCAATGTCTTCATTGAAGCGCCGATCGGTACCGATATCATGAAGACCGATAGCATCACCCGCATCGTGGAGAAACAGGTGATGAAGGTGATCGACGTACCCAAATACAAGGAGGTGCGCGAGGTGAAGAACGAAGAGGGCGAGGTCATCGGGCAGGATACCGTGAACTTCCTGGTGAACTCGTTGATCAGTCAGGTGGGTGAAGGCACCAGCGATCCCGGATCAGGCGATGTGGAATTGAGCGCCACGCCGCACAAGGGCCGTGTGCAGGTAAGCTTTGTGAAGTTCTCCGATCGAAAGGGCCTCGACACCAATGAACTTGTTGAGGAATTGCAGAATGGCGTAAGCGGATACCCCGGCGTGATCGTCACGGTGGCCAAGAATGCCGATGGCCCTCCGGTGGGCAAGCCGATCAACATCGAGATCAAGGGAAAGGAGATCGACGGCCTGCTTTCGGAAGCGGAGCGCGTGAAGCAGTTCATCGAGGATCGGAACGTTCCCGGTGTGGAAGCACTGCGGATCGATATCGATCGAGCAAAGCCAGAGATGCCGATCATCATCGATCGCGAAAAAGCGCGTCGTTTGAACGTGAGCACTTATGCCGTGGCCGACGCGATACGTACCGCCCTCTTCGGCAAGGAAGTGAGCACGTTCCGGATCGAAGGCGATGATGATGACTACGAGATCAACGTTCGGTTGAAGGATGAATACCGTTATGATCCACAGCGGCTCATGGACATGCGGATCACCTTCCGCGATATGCTCACCGGGCAGATTCGCCAGGTGCCGATCAGTGCCGTGGCCGAGGAAAAATATACCACCACGTTCAGCGCGATCAAGCGCAAGGATCTCGATCGGGTGGTCACTGTGAGCAGCAACGTGATCTCAGGTTACAACAGCAACGAGGTCGTTCAGCAGATCAAGGATGAGATGTCAAGCGGATTTGTGATCAACGGTGGTTTCAACCTGCGCTTCACAGGTGAGCAGGAGGATCAGGCGAAGGACATGAACTTTCTTTTCGCTGCATTCCTCATGGCAATCTTCGTGGTGTTCCTCATCATCGTAGCTCAGTTCAACAGCATCAGTTACCCATTGATCGTTATGAGCACTGTGCTCTTCAGTACGATCGGGGTGTTCCTGGGGTTGGTAGTGTTCCGCATGGATTTCGTGATCCTCATGACCATGCTGGGCATCATCTCGTTGATCGGCGTGGTAGTGAACAACGCGATCGTATTGATGGATTTCGCGCGGCTCCTTTTCCGCCGTGCACAGCGCCAGCTCGGTCTGGATGAAGATCGCATCATCCCGATCCAGGAGAGCCGCGAGGCCTTAGTGATCGCAGGCCGCACACGTTTGCGACCCGTATTATTGACTGCGGTGACGGCGGTGCTTGGCCTGTTGCCGCTCGCGATCGGTCTCAACTTCAACTTCTTCACCCTGTTCACTGAGCTCGATCCTCACATCCACATGGGTGGAGACAACGTGGTGTTCTGGGGCCCGTTGAGCTGGGCGGTGATCTATGGTCTGATCTTCGCCACGTTCCTTACCCTGATCATGGTTCCGGTGATGTTGTTGATCGTGATGAAGATCAAGCATCGCAGGCAATGGAAGCGCGAGCTGAAGCAGCAGGAGACCGCTCTTGCGAACGGCCGTCTTGCAACGATGCCGATGTATCGGAAACCTTGAGTTGGATGACCTGCAAAAAGGGCGGCCGATCGGCCGCCCGTTTTTATTTGTATCAAGCTTTGATCAAGGCTTCACCAGATCGAACTCCTCCAGGAACTTCGTAGAATATTTTCACTTCCACTATCTTCCCAGCTTTCAATACGCAAGAAATGATCCGCGCGGTCATCTTCATTCATTGCGCTGCAATTTCCATGGCGGCCCAGTGCCAGTATAATGAGAAGCCTGCTCATGCGGAGATCCTTAGTTCCATCACCAGGATGGAATATGGCCTTTTACAAGTGAATAGGGATACCCTTTTCAAAGGTCGTCCACGCACGGTGGAAATTGGAACAATGCGCAGCTACACGTCCTTATCCGAGGATGAGCTGAAGGATTGGAAGGCATGGCCGGATAGCCTTTTCGGGCAGCGCGAAAAGATCATTTTGGAGTTCGACACATCTAGGCGTCTAACACGCGTATCCAACCCTTCCGATCACGACATCTATTCGATCGACTATAATATTCATGGGATCGAAAAGATGGTTCATCCTGAGAGGGGGATTGAGATCATATATATTTATTCACCTAATGGACAACTAGATCATGCTCTGCAAAAGCAGAATGGGTTTTTTACGGCAGAATGGGATCATCACTATCAGGATGAGCGATTGGTGCGGGTGATCCATAGTTCGGCATCAAGATCCGATACCGTTAAATGGGAGCTTAGTTACGATAGTTCAGGTAGGATCGTACGAGTGGAGTGTAGCGACGATTGGGGAAAGAGGGTTGAAGAATTCTACTATTCGTACGCCGATCGTGATAGCACCATTACTTGGACAGAGGTGAGGCACGATCCGATGTCTGAGCGAGTGCAAGGACAAATTTCTGAGGTAACTAGGGTGGAACACAATGCTAAATCCACACTTCGAAATCCTGATGGCTCGATGATAAAGAAGAACTATTCAGACCATAATCATCGAACTGAGTATTGGAAAGATGGCAAAATGAACCGGCTCCAGGTCGCGGACTATCTGGAGGAAGTCTATTCCTACAATCAATCTGTTCACATATCAGGTATTCGGTTAACTATTCAAGGAAGAGTCAGTGAGTTTACGTTCCAATACATATACGACGAATATGGCAATCCATTAAGGATATTAAAAACAAGCACAAATTATATTTCACCAAGTTATTCGTACACGAAGTTCGAAGGCGCCTGGCTCTTCAAATACGCTTACTGGTGAACCTAGTAGAGTGTCGGAATGTGGATCTCACGTCTTGGTCAAGGCTTCACCAGATCGAACTCCTCGAGGAACTTCGTGGTGAAGTCGCCCTTGCGGAACTTCTCGTTCTGGAAAAGCTGCAGGTGGAAGGGGATCGTGGTGTGTATCCCTTCGATCACGTATTCGCTCAACGCGCGCTCCATTTTGCTCAGGGCCTCTTCTCGCGTTTGGGCACTCACGATCAGCTTGCCGATCATGCTGTCGTAGTTCGGCGGGATCGTATAGCCCGCGTAAACGTGCGTATCCACACGCACACCGTGGCCACCCGGGCTGTGGTAGCTTGTGATCTTTCCCGGGTTCGGACGGAAACCATTGAAAGGATCCTCGGCATTGATCCTGCACTGGATCGAATGGCGGGTCGGCTCGTAGTTCAAGCCGCTGATCGGGATGCCGG
>JAEZAU010000147.1 GCA_023430325.1 Bacteroidota bacterium
AGTCTGGATCTATGTGCCAGGTGATACTGATCAATCGAACGATACGCTCACATTCCATTTCACTGCGCTCAACAATTGGGCAGATAAAGTGGTGCTCATGGAAGCGCGTACCGAGACCTGGTGTCCGCAATGTCCGCCCGCCAACATCGTCACCGATCAATTGCTCTTCGATCCGGACATGGCAGTGGTGAAGTTCCACATCACCGACGGCCTCGAGTTCCCTGATGCGGTGGATTATTACACCGATAATTACATCGGCACGCTCAACGATTTCACTCCCGCAGGCGTGGTTGAAATGGGCGATCAAGGCGATTATTTCATCAACGCGAACCACATCTACTGGGTCGATGAAATGAACTGGCGCGCGCAGGGCGTTTCTCCGGTGCATCTCACCATGAACAGCAGTCTGGACGCGGCGACACGGCAGATCACCGTCACCTTGAACGCAGCCTTCACCTACGCCGTACAGGGGCCGTTCAAGATGAATGTTTACGTGGCCGAGAATTATGTGCCCGGCGATCAGGAGAACGCACCGCCGAACTACATCCACAACGGCTTGCTGCGCGCCATGCTCGGCGGTTCCGATGGCACCTCAGGTGAGATCCCCATGACGCCGGTCACCGGTACCAACTATTCGCATACGTATACCTACACCGTTCCCGCCGAATTCAAGTTGCAGGACCTGTACCTGGTCGGCGTGCTTGAGCAGGACCTTGGCGCCGATCGCTACTGCCTTAACGCCGTCAGCAGCCTGCATACGGTTGTTGGCATTGCCGATCGCAGCGACGCGGAATTTTCCATCGCACCCAATCCCGCCACTGACCTCATTGCGATCGATGCTCCGGATCTTTCCGGCACCACGGTGATCACGATCATCGCCGCAGACGGCCGTATCGTAATGCAACAGCCGGTGAATTTTGGCGGATCGCAACGCGTCATGCTGGATATCTCTTCTCTCCGTGCAGGCGTCTACACGCTCTCGATCGGCGATCTCGCAGGCCAGAAATTGGTGAAGACCTACTGATCTTTCATTGCTTTTGTGGGCGTATCCCCGCCTTCGATCTTCCAAGGGCGTTACCCGCCGGAATTTCGGTGAAGGCGGGGCCGGGCTAATGCTCCAAGTCCTCGCTGCGCTGCGGGCTTTCCGCGTATATCCCTTACGCAGATCCCGCATTGTTCAGATGGATCCGATCGTTCTCCTTTCGATCCACCGTCATGTTCCGAAAAAAGAACAGGCTCGCTACCTTTGGAACATTCGATGCATCAAGGAATGGCGGCACAAAGACAAGCAGCGGACGTGGAGGAAGGAATGACCCTGGACGAAGTGAGGGCGGAGATCCTGCGGGATTATGAACTCGTGTGGCTCAGCCGCGAGGCAAGTCTTCTGGGCCGCAAGGAAGTGCTTACCGGCAAGGCCAAGTTCGGCATCTTCGGCGATGGCAAGGAACTCGCGCAGGTGGCCATGGCCAAACAATTCCGCCACGGCGATTGGCGCAGCGGCTACTACCGCGATATGACCTTCATGTTCGCGATCGGCGAACTCACCGTTCAGCAATGGTTCGCGCAACTCTACGCTCACGCCGATCTTGAGCACGAGCCCGCCAGCGCAGGCCGGCAGATGAATGGCCACTTCGCCACTCGATCGCTGGATGAGAACGGCGACTGGAAGGATCTCACGGCACAGTACAATTCAAGTCCTGACATCTCTCCCACCGGCGGCCAGATGCCACGTTTGCTCGGTCTTGCGCAGGCCAGTAAGGTCTTCCGCCAGAACGAAGCACTGCACAGCTACACGCACCTCAGCGACCAGGGCAACGAAGTAGCCTTCGGCACCATCGGCGATGCCAGCACCAGCGAAGGCCATTTCTGGGAAACGATGAACGCGGCCGGTGTGCTGCAGGTGCCGCTCGCAATGAGCGTGTGGGATGATGGCTGGGGCATCAGTGTAAGCAAGGACTTCCAGACCACAAAAGGCAGCATCAGCAAGTTGCTGGAAGGTTTCCAGAAGGAAAAAGGCACCAACGGCATCCGCATTTACAAAACCAAGGCGTGGGATTATGCCGGGCTCAATCGGATCTACGAGGAAGCGATCGCGCTCTGCCGCGAAGAGCACGTTCCTTGCCTGATCCATGTGGAAGAGGTGACGCAGCCGCAGGGCCACAGCACCAGCGGAAGCCATGAACGTTACAAAGGCAAGGATCTTCTCGAGTGGTACAAGGAGTACGATTGCAACGCGAAGTTCCGCGAGTGGATACTGAACTTCAGGCCAGGTGGTGAAGCTATCGCAACTGCCGATGAGCTTGATGCGATCGAGAAGAAGGCCAAGAGTGATGTGCGCGCCGCGCAAAAAGCCGCGTGGGCCGAATTCCTGAAGCCGATCGCGCAGGAGAAGCAGGAAGTGCTGGGTCTTCTGGAAACACTCCAGAAGGACGTCAACGAGATCTCATCGATCCGTGAGGAACTGGCCAGCGCCATGGATCCGGGACGCCGGGAAGTGATGAGCGCCGCACGCCGCGCATCGATCATTGCAGGCTCAGAAGGTTCTTCAGCCCATGACGACTTGGCCGAATGGATCAAGCGGAACACCGATCTGAACCACGATCGCTACGGCAGCCATCTGTACAGCGAAGGCAGAAGCTGCTTGAACGTGCAAGAGGTTCCGGTTGAATACGGCTCGGATGAAGAAGTGGATGGCCGCATCATCATCCGTGACAATTTCGCAGCGCTCTTCGAAAAGGAACCGCTGTTGCTCACATTCGGTGAGGATACCGGAAAGATCGGTGACGTGAACCAGGGCATGGAAGGCATGCAGGCACGGTTCGGAGAGATCCGCGTCAGCGATACCGGCATCCGCGAAGCGACCATCCTCGGCCAGGGTATCGGCATGGCGTTGCGTGGCTTGCGTCCGGTCGCCGAGATCCAATATCTCGATTATCTCCTCTACTGCCTGCAGGGCATGAGCGACGATCTGGCCACCGTGCAATGGCGCACCAAGGGCGGACAAAAAGCACCATTGATCATCCGCACACGTGGTCACCGTTTGGAAGGTGTGTGGCACAGCGGCAGCCCGATGGGGATGATCATCCATGCGGTACGTGGTGTGGTGGTCTGCGTTCCGCGCAATATGCAACAGGCCGCAGGCATGTACAACACGCTCCTACAAAGCGACGATGCGGCGCTCGTGATCGAATGCCTGAACGGCTATCGATCCAAGGAAAAACTTCCATCCAACCTGGGCGAGTTCACCGTTCCGATCGGGATCCCGGAGATCGTTCGGGAAGGATCGGATCTTACGCTGGTGAGTTACGGCAGCACCTTCAACATCTGCGCTCGTGCCTGCGACCAGCTGGAGAACATGGGCATTTCAGTTGAATTGGTGGATGCACGTACGCTGCTGCCATTCGATCGGGACCATGTGATCGTCGGAAGTCTGAAGAAGACCAACCGGCTGCTGGTGGTGGATGAAGATGTGCCCGGTGGAGCAAGCGCGTACATCCTGCAGAAGATCCTCGAAGAACAGTACGGTTATCGCTGGCTGGATTCCTCTCCCGCAACGCTCACTGCAAAAGCCCATCGCCCGGCATATGGAAGCGATGGCGACTACTTCAGCAAGCCCAGCCTGGAAGATGTGGTGGAGAAGGTGATGGTGATGATGCGGGAATGATAACTGCATGGCGATCTCCTTGGAAGCTTAGCCACCATGAGCCGCGGATTCGTCAAGGAAGAAGATCAGGAGGAAGCGCCGTTCATTCCGCCGCGCGCGCCGTTGCCCGAAGGTATTCCCAACTATGTGACGCCGAAAGGTCTTCGATCGCTTCATAAGGAACGTGAGGATCTGGAGGCAGATCACAGCCGGACCTTGGGATCGGACCTTTCCGATCACGATCGGCGGCATGCGTTGGCGGTGATCAATGGAAAACTCGATCTATTGAACGAACGGATCGCCACTGCGCGATTGATCGAACATCCGGATGAAGACCCTGAAGAAGTGAGGTTCGGGATGACCATCATGTTCCAACAGGTGCGCAAAGGCGCCAGGCCGATCGAACGCACCTTCACGATCGTAGGTGTTGATGAGGCCGATGTGAAACAGGGAAAGATCGCGTTCACTGCGCCTATCGCGAAAGCCCTCATCGGATCGCGCGCAGGAGATGTCGTTGAATTCAAATTGGGATCGGAAGTGCAACAATTGAAGATCTTGCAGATCAACAGGTATTGATCGGCGCGTTGCATGGGCACAGGCTTTGCGAGCCGATCGGCATCAACAAAGCATGATCATGAAACTTGGTATTCTTCCGCCCGCTGCACATGCAGTAATGGATTACGCATTGGGTGCAACGGCGCTTGCCGCACCGAACCTTCTGGGCTTCACCAACCGCTCCACTCCCACCTGGCTTACCCGCGGCCTCGGCATCTATTCCCTGGTGACCGCGCTCACCACACGGAACAAAGGTGGATTGGTCAATGGCATGTCCCACGGGAGGCATTTGAACCTGGATCTCATGGGCAATGGGCTTCTGTTCGCCGCACCGTGGCTTCTCGGTTTCAGTAAGGACAAGAAGGCCATGCGCACCGTACTCGCGTTGGCGGCTGTGCAAGGTGTGGTATGGCTCCTGAGCCGCCGCCGTTGATCACCCTTCTGCCGATCTTCGGCCTGTGAAAGTGAGGATCGGTCTGATCAGTGACACCCACGGATGGCTCGATCCGCGCGTGAAGGATCATTTCGCGCAGTGTGACGAGATCTGGCATGCCGGCGACATCGGTTCGGTCGAAGTGCTGGAGGAACTCCGATCATGGAAGCCGGTGCGTGCGGTATACGGCAACATAGATGGTAAGCAGATCCGAACGATCTGCCCGGAACATGAACGGTTCTCGATCGATGGGATGCGGATCTGGATGACCCACATCGGTGGCCGCCCTCCGCGTTACGATCGATCGGTAGCCGCCGGGATACGATCGTCGCCTCCCGATCTTTTCATCTGCGGTCACTCACACATCTGTTCCGTCCAATTCGATGAGCGATCGAAGATGCTTTTCATGAACCCGGGAGCTGCCGGCAGGCATGGCTGGCATCATGTGCGAACGATCCTCCGGTTCTCCATTGAAGATTCCAAATGCAAGGACCTTGAAGTGATCGAGCTTGGAAAACGCAGCAGCCTGGAAAAAGAAATGCTTCCCCCGTGACCCCTGGCCACTGGGGAAGCATCACCACAGAACATTCAACTGCGGTCCTTATCGTCCCGATCGGCTTTTGCGCGTACTTCCTCTACTTCCTTGCGTGCCTCCTCGCGGATCTTGGCCCATTCCTCCTCGCTGGCGTTGGCGATGCGCTCGGCCTTCCGTTGAAGTGATGCCAGGGTCTGACCCAATTCAGCTGCACGACGTTGATCCATCTGGCGCTCTTCTCCCTGGTGTGAACCATCACGCAACCGTTCGCGTACTTTCTCCAATTCCTCTGCGAGGCCATCACGAAGATCCTGCACCTCCTGCACCGCGCGCTCGCGCTCAGGATCGGCCTTGTCTTCCTCATCCACATCTGCTGAAGCACCCATTGTTCCCTTGTCGGAATCGGTCATTTTCCCGCTGGGCCGCGTCTCTTTCTGGGCCTGTGCTTTATCAGCCTCGGAGTTGCCATCGGCATCGATGGTGCCTTCCTCCATGCGGGCGGTACCGACCGGGCCCTCATGATCGGAGGAACCGGAACAGCCGGACCAGAACGCAGCGATGAACATCAATGGCAGCATGAACAGGAACAATTGGATGGAAGTCCTCTTAGTGGTCATAATGGAATGAATATGTGCTGCCCGCTGCAAGTGACGGGCCATGCCGGTCAGATCCGGCGGAAGATCAGGTCGAAGAGCGGCCGATCTACCATGATCTCCTGAAGTACTCCGTTCTTATAGAAATAATGGTTCTCCGTGTTACCTGGGAGTATGAGTGTATACCTGCCCGCCTCTTTCCGGCGAAGGGTCCGATCTTCCAAAAGGCTTTCCACGAAGATCGACCCCACATCCACAGGTTCCTCGAAATACATGCGTGCCGTGGTCCATGCGCGCTGTTGTTGCGTTGCATGCCTGAGATCGGGATGCACGTAATAGCGCCCGGTACCAGAGTCGTGATACAAATGGGTGGAATCGCGCATGGAACCGTTCACATGCACGGTCATTCCGCAAGCATCCAGATATCCGCCTTCGTACCTGGCCATCATAGCGGTCTCTATCACCTGGTTCCAAAGCAGACTCACCTCTGAACGGGAATTCATCTGATACGAAACACCACTGGCCGAGCGGACGCAGATGGCCGTTATGGCGCCGATCACTTCATCGCCTTTGATGATCTGGAAACGGGCGGTCTCCGCGGTCGGCCGCCCGGTCAAGAGCAGCATCGCAAAGAGTGGAGCGTAACCCGTGATCATGGATGGAAGCGTCAAGATACGCCGATCGCCCCAACCACGCTACTTCGATCGGCCATCGGCGGCATTCTTTCGGGCGCCGCGGATGTTCATGATCGCCAACGCGATCTGCAGACCGATCAAGGCATACGCTTCAGCATGCCATCCCCAGATCACCCAAAGGACATTGCTGACAAGGAACCACCAGAACCCTTGATGCCGGCGGCGTTCCACTTTGGATGCGACCAGCCAGGCGGCCAGGATGCTCACCAGCATGGCCGGCCACTGCACAAGAGACAGCGGATCTGAAGAGAAGAGATCGTCCTGCACTAGGCGTGGTCCGGCACGGGCCGGCGGTTCAAGGCAGCTTGTAACAACTTCTTCATCTGCCTGCCGGAAGCGTTCCAACCAAGATATTCCTCATGCTCGTTCCATGCGCTGGCCGCCAGGGACTCGTACGCCTGCCGGTCATCGAGATACTTGGAAATGGCGGCGGCATAAGCCGCACCTTCGGCCTCCATATCGAAAAGATGTCCGTTGATGCCTTCGCGTATCATTTCCGGGAGACCGCCCACGTCGGAAGTAAGGCACGGAACACCGAGTGAATTACACTCGTTCACTACGATCGGGGTGCAATCCGCTTTTGATGGAAGCACCAGAAAGTGGCTTCGCATGATCAAGTTGAGCAACTTCTTCAGATCGGCGGGTTTCTGCTTGTCCAGGAAAGGGATCACGTTCACATAGGAAGGCACGGTATCCAATGGTGGCCTGCAACCGATCACGTTCAAGGTGACCTTATAGCCCATTTCATGCAGTACCCGCGCGGTCTCCAGAGCCACGTTGCCACCCTTTCTCACCCAGTGTACACCGATGAAGAGCAACTGGCAATGTTCCACATCGCGCTCACGGATCGAAGCCATCACTTCAGCGGCCGAAGGCTGTACGCTCAGATTGCTTCCGAACGGTACCACATGCACCCTGGCCGGATCGGCATCATAATACTGCACAGCCGAATTTGCGGCCCAATGGGAAGAATAGATGGCCAGATCGCAATTATGCAATGCACGTCTTTCCAACTCATGGCCTTCATCCATGTATTCCTTCGGATAGTTCGCCAGTTCAGGATACTGATGGATGATGCCTGCGAAGGTGGCATCTGTATGGAACACCTTGAGCCTGTTGGTGCGCAACATGGCAATGGGTATGCTGCTGGGGGCGAATATCACGTTGGCACGTGTCCGCTGCAGGCGTTGTTCAATGGCTGTGGCTATCATTTGCGCGGTGGATAGTTTTCTATCCACCGGTGCAGGCTTGCGGCCCGTGACAAAAGCCCGGCTTCGTTCCACCGCTTTCAACAGACGTCTTCGATCCCTCACCACATTGGGCAGATATTCCACAGGCAGACCCTGTTGTTCCAGCATGCGCGCCATATGATGCACCGTGCCTGACCATGCGCGCACATCCTCCGGGTCGTGCATGGATACGTAAAGGATCCTAGGCATATCCACCGCTCCGATCAGATCTATTTTGTTACTTCCTGCTGCTGCCATCGTAAATAGCCGGCTGTGCGCTGACTAAAGGTATGCCATACAGCAAGTTCCATGTAGACGAAGGGTGAAGCCCAAAGGTTTCGTGTCTGTTCAGAATCGTATCCCCATGTAGATCCCGGCCTGCACCATGTCGGTATTCAACTCCGTATCCACGAACGATGTCAGAAGATCGGCCCTGATCCCTGTATCCATCCGATCGCTACGGATCAGCGCCATGGCCAACGCACCACACAAGCCAATGGCGTTTCGTGATGATGTACGCCCGATGGCATCTGGTGCCGTGAGATCGGTGGCCGGCTGCACGCGATCGGTGATCCTGTTGTACACTACACCAAGATCGAAGGTGAGATATGGAAATGCCCCATGGAATGGGATGAACCGTGATGCGAGGCTTCCACCGATGGACCGCGACCCGTACGATCCACTGCCGAAACGCGCGACCCCACCTGCTCCCATGATGCGGCCCACCACCGCCGATCCCGGTCCCAGACGATGGCTGTACTCTGCATGACTGCCGATGCCGGAGACACTGTTCTCAAGGAAGGTGGTGACGCTCAGACCGAGCTGGATGCTGTGCCGTTGATCGTTCTCCTGGGCCCAAAGGCCGGTCGGCAGAATGGTCCATAACAACAGAAGGATGCGCATCACCCGCGATGAACGTTGGCCGCACCGACCAAATTGCATGGGCGCACTTCCGCTCGCCGGCACATTCATCAGCCTTGAAGGATGCTGGCGATATCGGGCCTGGAATAGCGATCGCTCTTCATCACTTTTCCATCCTCGCGATAGATCGGTCGTCCATCCGCATCGAGTTTGCTCATATTGCTTCTCTGGATCTCCAGAAAGACCTCTTCGATCTTGTGCTGCAGGCCGTGCTTCAACAAAGTGCCGCAAAGAATGTAAAGGATGTCGCCCAGCGCGTCCGCCACTTCCACCAGATCGCCTCGAAGGGCCGCATCGAGATATTCCTCGTTCTCCTCCCGGATCAACTTGTACCGAAGGAGCGCTTCACGATCGCCGATATCGCCGCGCGGAGAATCCTCGTTCTTGATCCCGAAAGCATCATGGAACTGACGCACGCAGGAAATGGTATCCTGCAAGGAAAGTACTGTGGTGGTGGTGGACATGTGCGAAAAATAGATCCACCCCATCGCTTTTACATCGCATGTTGATGGTTTCCCAAAGCGGTGAAGTCATCAGCGGCGGAAAATGACCTTAAATTCAGACCTCATCGTTTGGATCTTAACAAGCTTTAAGAGGACGATCGCCTGATCATCAATGTCCATCCACTGAATTTTGTGACGTTTCAATATGCATTCATAATGATCGATCCAGAGCCTACTACACCGTTGACACAGAGCACCGCGGTCACTTCGGAAAGCATTCGGGCGCTCAATGACAGGATACAGCAGGCGAGCGGCTTCGTTGACCTGATCGATCGCGAAATGGAAAAGGTGATCGTAGGCCAGAAGGACATGGTGCATAAGCTGCTGGTGGCCCTGCTGGCAGATGGTCATATTTTGCTGGAAGGTGTGCCCGGTCTTGCAAAGACGCTTGCGATCAAAGCACTGGCAAGGACAGTGGCCGTTGATTTCAGCAGGATACAGTTCACGCCCGATCTGCTCCCCGCCGATCTGATCGGCACCATGATCTACAGCCAGCGGAGCGAGGAATTCACTGTTCGCAAAGGACCCATATTCAGCAATTTCGTGCTGGCCGATGAGATCAACCGGGCACCAGCTAAAGTGCAGAGCGCATTGCTGGAGGCCATGCAGGAAAGACAGGTCACCATCGGTGCGCAGACCCATCAGTTGCCGCAACCTTTTCTGGTGCTGGCCACCATGAACCCGATAGAACAGGAAGGCACATATCCATTGCCCGAGGCGCAGACCGATCGGTTCATGCTCAAGGTAGTGCTCGATTATCCACGTAAGGAAGAGGAGAAACTGATCATCCGCCAGAACGTGAGAGCGGGTGGTTCACCAGAGCCGCAGCAGGTGGTTAGGCCTGATGAGATCCTGGCCGCACGGCAACTGGTGCGCGAGGTCTATATGGATGAGAAGATAGAGCATTACATAGTGGACATTGTTCATGCTACCAGGAATCCCGATCAATACAGACTTCCGGACCTCACTTCAATGATCGGGTTCGGTGCCAGCCCACGGGCAAGCATCAACATGGCACTTGCCGCGAAGGCATTCGCTTTCACCAAACGGCGGGGCTACGTGATCCCTGAGGATGTACGAGCAGTGTGCCCCGATGTGCTCAGACACCGGATCGGTCTCACCTATGAGGCGGAGGCCGAGAACATTTCGGTGAACCAGATCATTGGGCGGGTACTGAACACGGTGGAAGTTCCATGAAACGGTCTGCGTGCACAACAGCATCGCCATGCAGATGGATACCACCGCACATACCAAGGAACTGCTCCGCAAGGTCAGGCTCATAGAACTGAAGACCCGCGGTCTTAGCGACCATATTTTTTCCGGTGAATACCATAGCGCCTTCAAGGGGCGAGGCATGACCTTCAGCGAGGTGCGCGAATATGTTCCCGGTGATGAAGTGCGCACGCTGGATTGGAACGTTACCGCAAGGTTCGGACATCCGTTCGTGAAGGTCTTTGAAGAAGAGCGCGAACTCACGGTGATGCTCGTTGCCGATGTGAGCGCTTCGGAAAATTTCGGCACTGCGCTCCAGTTGAAACGCGAATTGATCACGGAGGTATGTGCCACCATCGCCTTCTCGGCCATCAAGAACAATGACAAGGTGGGCCTTATTCTTTTCAGTGACCGGGTGGAGAAATTCATTCCTCCGAAAAAAGGCCGAAGCCATATCCTCAGACTCGTGAGGGAGTTGCTCGAGTTCCGCGCTGAAGGAAAAGGCACGGACATCCAGGAAGCGCTGCGGGTCATGAACAACGTGATCAAGAAACGATGCATCGCCTTCCTCATCAGCGATATGATGGATGAGGGTTTTGAAGATGTGTTGAAGATCGCCAATAGAAGACATGATCTGGTGGTCCTTCGTACCACGGATCCTCGCGAAGCCGAGTTGCCTGATGTTGGCCTGGTGCAGTTCGTGGATCCCGAAACAGGAGCCGCGCGTTGGGTGGATACCGGCGATCGCAGGGTTCGCAATGCCTATCGCGCTGCGGCATTGAAACATCAGCATCGCACACGTGAGATCCTCCGCCGGTCGGGCGTGGACCATGCCGTCATCAGTACGCAGGAAGGCTATATCCGTCCTCTGATGGAGTTGTTCAAGAAGCGCGAGGGTGCCCGATGAAGATCGCCGGCCTCATAGCATTCTTACTCCCGGTGCTGCTCGTGGGTCAGGTGCCTGTGGCGAAGCTCGATACCGCCGTGATCCGCATCGGTGAGCAGGCCACGCTGCAGCTTTCCATCGAACTTCACACATCCGCCGTCAATGTGGAATGGCCGGCTATCGGAGATACATTGCAGCGGCACGTGGAGGTCGTCGATCCAGGGAAAGTGGATACCGTGAACAAGGATGGTTCGATCCAGCTGACCCGCAGCATCAAGATCACCTCGTTCGATACGGGATATTGGGCCATAGCACCGTTGACCTTCAAGATCGGCGATCAGAAGCGATCCACCGATCCACTCTTGGTGACAGTAAGACCGGTAGAACTTCCTTCAGACCCAAAACTTCATGACATCAAGCCGATCCATGATCTGCCGTTCAATTTGATCAGCTGGGTACGGCGACATTGGTATTGGATCGCCGCACTTGTGGTCCTGGTAATTGGGATACTGGCGCTGATACGGTGGTGGAAAAAAAGAAGGACTGCCGTTCCTGCTACATCTGCACCTGGCCCGGTGCTTCCGTTGCACGAACAATTCCTGCAGGAACTCGGCCATCTGGAAAAGGAAAGGTTGTGGCAGAAAGGCCTGCATAAGGAGTATCATTCGCGGCTCACCGATCTTCTTCGCCAATACATTGAAGAACGTTATCACGTGCCTGCGCTCGAACGAACGACAGATGAATTGCTCCATGAACTGCGCGTAACGGCACTTGACTCCGATCAACGAACGTTGTTGAGGAACATGCTGCGATCATCTGACCTGGTGAAGTTCGCGAAGGCCCTTCCCTCACCTGCAGAGAATGAACAGATGATGACGGGTGCCATCCGTTTCATCAACACCACGGCCCAAACACAGATGCCTCAGCATGTTCAGTGACCGGGACCGCAATACGACCTTGATATGGCTGTGGATAGCTGCGGTGGCTGTTGCGGCATCCGCTTACCTTATGGTGGAAAGATTCGAGCTGGCCGATCCCTGGTCCCTGCTCGCGTTGATACCGATCTGGGCGGCCGCGATCCTGTACGCATGGCGCCGGCGCCCGATGGTGCAATTGCCCACGATCGCACCGCTTATGCGTGCCTCCCTGGAACCACGCGCGATACTGCGGCCACTGCCCTACACGGCCTGGATAGTGGGCGCATCCCTGCTGGTGCTGGCACTGGCACGCCCCCAGAGCAAGGAGAGTTGGGAGGATGTGCAACGCGAAGGGATCGATATCGTGGTCGCATTGGATATCTCCATAAGCATGCTTGCAAGAGATCTGAAGCCGGACAGGTTGGAGGCTTCCAAGAATGTCGCAATGCAGTTCATCGATGCGCGGGTGAACGATCGGATCGGATTGGTGGTGTATGAAGGCGAAGCGTTCACGCAATGCCCGATAACAACCGATCATCGCGTATTGAAGGATCTTTTCCTCAACGTGCGCAGCGGAATGATGGAGGGCGGCACAGCGATCGGCCTGGGCCTGGCCACGGCAGTGAACCGTTTGCGCGAGAGCGAAGCAAAGAGCAAGGTCATCATCCTGCTCACTGATGGTGTGAACAATGCCGGCGCCATACAACCGATCGATGCCGCACAGATAGCCACACAATACGGCATCCGTGTCTATACGGTGGGCGTCGGCACGCGCGGAAAAGCCCTTTCCCCGGTCTCGCGTTACCGCGATGGACAATTCCATTTTGAATATGTTACGGTGGAGATCGATGAGGAGAAATTGAAGCAGATCGCTGACATGACCGGCGGGCGTTACTTCCGCGCCACCGATGAACGAAAGCTCAAGGAGATCTATGACGAGATAGATCAGATGGAGACCACGCGAGTGAAAGTGACCGAACACAGTACGCGCAAGGAGGAATTCCTTCCATATATCTTGATCGGTGCGGGCTTGCTGGTGTTCGGCTTCCTGCTGGACAGAAGCATACTAAGGACGATCTCATGAACCGCGGCCGCTATCATATCGCAAGAGCTGGCTGGTGGGTCATGGCCATGGAGCTGTTGATGGGCGGCTTGATCATCGGCAGCTGGTATTTCATCCTGAGAGGGGCCAAAGCGTTCCGTTTCCAGCATGAGGAATGGTTGATCTATCTATGGATCGGTCCTGCGCTCGGCCTTGTTTTCATTCTTCATCTGGTATGGCGGGATCGTGCCATGCTGCGCTTCGCATCGGCAAGGACGCTCGCACATGCCATTCCGGGCGTATCCACTACACGCATCCTGTCCCAATTCCTGCTTTTCAGGCATGGACTTTCGTTCATCATCATCGCATTGGCGGCACCAGAGTTCGGCAGCCGGCTTGAGGAAGTGAGATCGGAGGGCGTGGATGTGGTGGTGGCCGTGGATGTGAGCAACAGCATGGTGGCCGAGGACCTGAAGCCAAGCCGCATGGAGGTGGCACGTCGTGCACTTTCAAGGTTGATCGATCAATTGCATGGCGATCGGCTGGGCATCATAATCTTCGCTGGCGAAGCCTACGTGCAGCTTCCGATCACTACCGATCGGTCCGCCGCCAGGCTTTTCCTCTCCAGCATCAACACCAATTCAGTACCCGTGCAGGGTACCGCGATCGGTGAAGCCATCAGTGTGGCACAGGAAAGCTTTGATGTTGAGCGGCCGGGTGGAAAAGCGATCATCGTCATCACCGATGGTGAGAACCATGAAGATGATGCGGAAGGCGCGGCGAGAGATGCGGCCGCATCAGGAATTCTGGTACACACCATCGGCATGGGCACACCACAAGGTGCGCCACTTCCCATCAAGCGGAACGGCCAGATCACAGGCTTCAGGAAGGATGGCAACGGCAATACCGTGGTAAGCCGTTTGAACGAGGACATGCTCATGCGCATCGCTACGGCCGGGAACGGGACTTATGTACGGGCAACCGAAAGAAGCATCGGCATTGAAGAACTGATCGCCGATCTGCGATCATTGGATGCGGCGGAGACCGGTACATGGCAATACACCGCTCATGAAGCCCAATACCAATATCCCCTCGGTCTTGGCCTGCTTATGATCATCCTGTCACTGCTGCTCGATGAGCGTAGACCCGTTCGTATTCAACCCCGGTGGACGGTATGAAGATCCTTCGCTACATACCGCTCATGCTGCTCACCGGATGCACGGACCATAGCTCGGAGATGGCTGAAGATGCCCTGCGCAACGGCAATGAGCAGTACAGGTCGGAAGAGTATGATGCTGCTCTTCGATCCTATGACGCGGCATTGTTCGATCCGCGCGTACGCCATAATGCCGGCAAGGCCGCGTACAAGGCCGGCGATCACCATGCGGCAACGGAACACCTCACGGAACTTCCCGATCTGTTCGCAGACGCACAGCTCAAGGCCCACGCCTACCACGACCTGGGCAATGCGCGATATATGCAATCCAGATCGGCTGATAGTACTGCTACCTCACTGTCGGGCGAAATGGACAACGTACATGCCGGCGGCCAGGACATCGCTGGCAGGATAAGAGCTGCCATGGTACGCGATTCATTGAGGAATGAACGGCAACGCATGCTTCAACTGGTGGATTCTGCGCTCAATGCAAGCATCGAGGCATACAAGAACGCGCTGCGGCTTGCACCCGCTGATGAGGATACGCGTCATAACCTTGCCATGGCGATCGATCTACGTAAGCAAAAAGAAACGGAACGAAGAGAAAAAGAGGACAAGGAGAACGAGGATTTGAGCGAACGAGCGAAGCAACTTCTGGCTCTTGCCGATCGCCTGGTGGAAGAGTATAAGTTCAAGGAAGCTTTTGAAGTACTGACCACAGGCTTGCAGGAAGATCCAACGTTGCAGCAGAAGAAGGAGTACATGGATAAATTGCAGGTGGTCACCAAGGCCGCTGAAGCTCGATGATGTTGCGGTACACCTATCTCATGAGCCTGTTCCTGATGCCATTTGCAATGGCAGCACAGGATCTTTCGGCGTTGGATTATTTCAACCGTGCAGCGAAGGAATACGTGAAGCAGGACAAGCTCACCGCACTCCGCACCTTGGATGAAGCGTTGCGCCATCATCCGGGCGATCCTCGATTATTGAAACTTGCCGAAGAATTGCTGAAGGAAGAACAACAGCAACAGCAGCAGGAACAACAGAAGCAGGAGCAGAACAATAAGCAGGAGCAGGAGCAGGACCAGCAGCAGGAACAGAACGAGAACAAGGAAAAAAGGGACAACGAGAAGGAGAACGAAGGTTCAGAGGAAAAGGATCGGAAAGAGAACGAGAAGAAAGAGGAGGGATCGCAGGACTCGAAGCCAGGCGAAGAGCAACCGCTAGAACAGAAGGCTGCCGGAAAGATCGACCCACAGGATGCCCGCCGTATCCTTGATGCACTCGATAGGCAGGAGAAGGACGTACAGGAAAAGATAAGGGCACAGCAACGGCCGGCCAACCGCATACCGATAGAGAAGGATTGGTGATATGGGATGGTATCGCAACATATTCATGGTGTTCTTGTGGCTGCCTTATGTGCTGGCCGCCCAGGAGATCACCTTCACCGCGTCGGTGGACAGGAACAAGATCGCTGTGGGCGATCAGATAAAGCTCACCGTTACGCTCACCAACAGCCGCGAACCCTTCACCGCTCCGGACCTCGGTGGTCTGGTGGTGGTCCAAGGCCCGTTCGAAAGCAGCAGTTTCAACTATGTCAACGGGCGCATGAGCAGTACGATCGCGCGCACGTGGGTGATCACCGGAATGAAGGCAGGAAAATTCACGATCGGGCCGGCACGCGCCAAGATCGGGAGCGCAGTGATACAAACGGATCCCATTACGATCGAAGTGGAGCCTGGCAGCGCACCCCGGCCAGAGCCAGGAGTGGCACATGGCCAGCGGAGCAATCCCGATCTCTTCGTCACCATCACGCTCTCAAAGAACAAGGCCTACGTAGGCGAACAGGTGCTGGCGACCTACACGCTGTATTCGCGTTACCCAAATATCGAGCTCAGTCAATATGATCTACCGAAGCTCAACGGCTTCTGGGCAGAAGAGATCGACATCGGCAATTCAGGATGGGAAGAGCGGCCCGAGGTCATCAACGGTCTCTCCTACCGTGTGGCTATACTGAAGAAACAGTTGTTGTTCCCACAGACATCCGGCAAGCTTCGCATTGAGCCGCTCCAGTTGACCTGTGTTGTCAACCGCTCGTTCTTTTCACGTGGAACAAGTCTTCAGATCACCAGCAATTCACTTGAATTCACGGCACTCTCCCTGCCAGCGAACGCACCTTCGGGTTTCTCCGGGGCCGTAGGCGAATTGGAATTGAAGGTACAGGCCGATCGCACCCGCATGCAGGCCGACGAGGCAATGGATCTCAACGTGCGCATCAGCGGGCGATCGAACCTGAAATTATTGGATGCACCGAAGCTCGCTCTGCCACCGGATTTCGAAGTCTACGATCCGAAGGTGAACGACAAGATATCGATCACCAGCAGCGGCATGTCCGGATATCGCGAGTTCCAATATGTGATCATTCCGCGGCATGATGGCAGTTACACTCTGGATCCGATCACCTTCGCCTATTTCGATACTCGTACCGGCGAATACCGGCTCCTGCAGAGCGAAGCGCTCACGATCGAAGTGTCACCCGGCTCCGGCGATGGCGGTGTCGTAAGATCGAGACCCAATGCACGGGATGTGCAGGTACTGGAAAGGGATATCCGCTACATACGCACCGGCGATCTGGACCTGCGGCCAAAAGGAAGGATCTTTTTCGGTTCAGTACAATGGGTCGCTGGCATGGCCACACCGGCGCTGGCTCTGGTGCTCTTCCTGGCATGGTACAGGAAACACCGGAACGACCAGGCCGATGCAACAGGGATGCGCCGCAAAAAAGCCGATCGCGTGGCCCGCCAACGTCTGCATGAAGCCCGCAAAGCACTCGAGGCCGGTGAACGCGAGGTGTTCTATACCGCACTGGCGAAAGCATTGCAGGGGTATCTGGCCGATAAATTCGGTCTCGAACATTCAGAGATCACTTCACAGGAAGTGAGATCGCGTCTGATGGAACACGGTCTTGAAGATGTCGCCGGCAAATACGCAGAGGCCATACAAGAGTGTGAGATGGCCCGGTTCGCACCGCTGGAAGGACGCTCCCGCCAGTTGCTCTATGACGAAGCCGTTGAATTGATCGGAACGATCGAAAGGTCCATTAGATCATGAGGATAGCGCTTGTTCAACTCCTTTTGATCGTTCAACTTCCCCTTTCGGGAATGGATCGGTCCTTGGCGGATGCATTGCTGGAACAGGCCCAGAACGCCTATTCCCAAGGTGATCACGAGGTTGCGTTATCACTGTATGATTCAGTGAACACCGCATATACATCCGGTGCTCTGTTATTCAACATCGGCAACTGCCATTTCAAGTTGAACGATGTCCCGCGTGCCATCCTGTACTATGAACGCGCGCTGAAACATTCACCAGGAGCAGAAGATGTGGAGGCCAACCTGGAGCTTGCACGCCAACAGATCATGGACAAGGTGAGCGAGATCCCCCCATCACCGATATCGCAGGCCATGGATCGTATCATGAGCGGAAGCCATATCGACCAATGGGCTTCTCGCGCCATCTGGATCTGGGTGGTCACGGTATCGATCCTTTGTGTGGCGCTTCTTGTGCGCAGTACGATATGGAAGCGATCGTTGATCGGCATCTCGATCGCCTGTGCCGTACTTACGGTGATCGCTGTCCTGCTGGCATCCTTCCGCGCGTCATATTACCAGAAGGATACGGAAGCGATCATTCTCGCTCCCAGGACCGACGTACGCAGCGAACCTCGTGATGATTCCACCATACTCTTCGTGTTGCACAAAGGCACCAAGGTCTCCATCCTTCAGGAGGAGCACGATCGGGTGGAGATCAGGTTGCAGAACGGCAACATCGGCTGGATCCCGCTGGGTACCCTGGAACGTATCTGAAAAAAGAAGCCCGCCGGAGCGGGCTTTTTTCGAAAGAAGAACCTTGTTCTCAAGGCATTTGTTCCAGCTTCACTGCGGTAGGCACGATACCGCCGATCGTAGTGAGGATCACATCACGATCGTTGCCTGCACCGGTGTATTTGATCACACCGTCCATATTCACATCAGAGCGGGAATAGTTCACCGTGGTATTGGAAGGCACCACTGCACCAATGGCGATCAGGATCACATCACGATCATTCCCGGCATTGGTATAGCTCACCATTCCATCGCTGTTCACATCGCCAGGCCACAGCGCGCGGAACCCGTTGATGTTCATGCGGGCACCGCTGCCATATGTGAGCGTGGCCGATGTGGTGAAGTCGATGACCTGTCCATTGTTCGCGATCGGTGAAGCCGTCATCGCAGGCAGGTGGTTGCGATGCCTCACGGCGAGGTGCTTGCCCTGGGTGGCCACCGGGAATTCGATCTGGGTGGCTCCGGTGGGTGAAATGATCTCGCCATTGGCCTTCACGAGCGCAGCGTACTTCGCCACCGCGTTGAATGAAGCGTTCGGATCGCGCAGTTCCAGAAGCACCCAATCCACGATCGCCTGGCTTCCCGTGGCCTGAAGAACACTGCTTGAGACCTGCTGACCTGCATTGATCGGCGTGTGGCCGAACCAGGAATAGGGCTCCGTGTTCGGGATGAGGTTCGCTGTGCGCAGATCGGTGCGCATTGGAACGTTGCCGCCGTTGAGAGCACCACCGAGATAGACCTTGGCACCCACGGTGGAGGCCACTGGCACCACTGAACATCCGCTGCCGGTAACACGGTAGACCACCTTGGAGGAATAGGCCGCCACGTTCACCGGACTGCTCAGCAAGGTTCCGTTAACATCTTTCCAGCAACCGCTGGGCAGGGTGAACTGTTGTGCCATCGGGAATTCGTTCTTCAAGAGGATGTGATCGTTCTCCGGCTCCACCGGCTGAACAGTGACCCGATGCAATTGCACGTTGTCTATCCAGTACCGCGGGAACTCGATCGAGTTGCCCAATTGGAGAATTGCCTGATCACTGAGGTTGCTTTGGAAATAGAATTCCAGATCGCGCCGCTCAGGTGAATAAGGGATATCCTTCTTGCCGATGACCTGGTTCCCTGTAAGCTGGGATATCCCCTTTATCGCCGGGGTCATGATACCATGAATGTCGGATTGGATGCTCAACCTCATGCGGTACCACTGGCCGTTCTGAATGCTCATCTGGTCAGGGCTGCGAAGGCTCAATTGCGGATACAGGTTGCTGTTGGGCAGATTTGCCTTCAAGGCTCCATCATCCAGATATACATGATCTATGGAGACCTGGCCGTTGGTGGGGAAGATCGTCCAGTTGGAGATCGAATTGCTGAAAGTGCCGTTGGTGATCAGGTTGCCTGAAAGCTCCGATGTGGTGGTATACATCGTGGCTCGCAAGGGGCTGCGTGTCGATCCGGCATCTTCACCATAGGTGCTCTGCCAGCGCTCCAGCGTAAAGTACTTCGCCACACCCTGGGAGGAGTTCCGCAGCATGATGCTCAGTTCCTCATAAGGATGGAAGTATTTATTGTTGGAAAAACTTCCGAAATCGACCCAGTTGCTCGAGTAGCAGTGGTACTGCCTCATGCACAACTGATCGGGTTCAATGCTGTACATCACATTTCCGCTGTACACGGTGTTGAAGCTTGGCACGTGGAAAGGAGATACGGCACCTGTTCCGGCCACATTGGAGAAATCAGAGATGCTCAACTGCACATTATTGTCGAACAGGATGTTGTCCTTCACCTGATTGCCGGTGAAGACCATGGTATGGTCCACATGGATGCCGGCACCATTGCACCGCGCCACGGTATTGCGCTGTACGGTGGTGTTCTTGATGGAGGTATTACCGAAATAGATGCCGAAACAGATCGGATAATAGATCTCAATGGCCGTAGTGGCTACACTTTCAAGATCACCTTCGCAATCGAGCACCAGGTTGTCCTGGATCATGGCTCCATCACAATTATCGAACGCTATGCCCGCACCATCATTGAGGATATTGGTAGCGTTCGTGACCACGTTCTTCTCCACCAAAATGTTGTTGCGCACAGTGATCCCGATATAGCCGATGTTGGTCAGCCGGTTGCCACGTATCACCGTTCCTGACCCGGTGGCATTGATGCCCATGTACCCCCAGTTGCTCTCGCCCAGGCCAGGCACTTGGGCGATGTCGGTGAAGATGTTGTCCTGCACCAGGGAATTGGTGTCGTAGATGCGTATGGCCGTGGCGAAGGTGTTATGGAACGTGTTGTTGATGTACTGGTTCTGGCTGCCAGAGCTGGTGATCCCCGTATAGCAATAGCGGAACTCGCAGTTCGTCACGATCACATTGTTGGACGTCTCGGTGCTTATGCCCGCATTCGTCTGCCCCTGGAACACAAGGTTCTCGATGCGGATGTGCTGGCGCTGCCAGTACGGGATCGCACCTTTCTCATAGATGGACGCGTGTACGGTAAGGTTGTTCGGGTTCGAATTGTTGGGCGCCCATAGGTAGAGCTGATCACTGTTGGCATCATAATACCACTCACCGGCCATATCCAGCTGCGCCAGTTTTCCGGCCAGGAAGAAACCCCAGTTGTTGTTGCCCAGGTTGTAGACGATCTGGTTGAAGTTGATGGTACCGTTACTGGATGATGAGGTCACCGTGGATGTCTCGTAGGACCAGTTGGTGGACCGTATCACCACTGTGGCACCCTGCCAGTAGTTGCTGCTCTGGTTGAGCTGTGAACAGGTGATGTGGCTGTTGCTTCCGCTGGAATTCCAGAGCCACCCGCTGTTGGGGTAGCGGGCCAGGGTCATCAGTTGATTGTTCACCATCACATACTTCGGCGCGGTGGAAAGCGAGGCGCGCCAGATATTTCCTGAATGCTGCACCCAATTGGTCACTGGCACACCACCCGAAATGATCGGCGCATCGCCGGTTCCGTAGGCGCCTACAACGATCGGGTTTGATGCGGTGCCCGAACCGGGGATGTCCACCGTGCCCGAATAGATCCCTCCCCGTTCGAAAAGGATCTGATCTCCCGGGCCGTAGCCGTACATGACCTGCTGCAACCGTTGAATGGTCTTCCAGGGTGATGAAGCGGAAGTACCGCTGTTGTTATCGTTCCCGTTTTGGGAAATGTAGTAAGTGACCGCTTGGGCCGCAAAGGCAGTGCACACGAAGAACGCGGCGGCAAGTATCCTTCTCATCAGAATTTCCAGATTATCGGCGCCCGAAGTTGGGAAGACTTGGGCCCCATGTCACGCCCTTGATGGACAAGGGTTTTAACAATTCGACAAGGCCCCGGAGCGATCCGATGAACCTTCCCATACATCCAACGATCAAATGTGAAAAATGACTATCGTCAGGCTGGAGAAGAAAATATCGACCGATCGCTGAGCGATCCCGACAGGATTCGAACCTGTGACCATCTGCTTAGAAGGCAGATGCTCTATCCAGCTGAGCTACGGGATCGGATAGGGCCGCGAAGGTACGATGCGCCGCGTGCAGGAGCTTCGTATCTGCTCCCAATGCCCACCTTTGCGATCCATTTTCCGATCCGATGACGCCCTCCGTTCGTGCCAACGAGAATTTCCACATCGTGCTCTGGCTCTTGAAGGATCTTTGCTGGGTGATGGACATGAAGCTCATGGGACTTTTGATGATCGTTCCCACTGTGGGCATGGCCATCTTCATAGCATGGAGACATCGCGCGGACATTGTTGAACTTCTTTTCAGCCTTGCGGTGATCTTCTGGATACTTGCCAATTCCATCTGGATGATCGGTGAGTTCTATTTTGATGACTCTTTGCGACCGGTGACAGCCTTCCTTTTCGTGACCGGCATCGTGACCGTATCCTGGTATTATCTGATCCTACTTCCGCGCAAACAGAAGCGCGTGGCCTGAAGGTGCCGGAACCATCCTTATTGTTGCAGCGTTCACCTTTCGGAAACACGCCCATCTAACTTTGCATCGTGTCCGTCCTGGCCCGTAACCGGCTGCGTTCTCAACGCACATTGAGGATCACCTTCGCCTGGGTGATCATCGGAATGCTTTTCACCCTTTTCGAGCATAATGTGCTGGTCGAACAGTCCGTACCGGTGAATATCTGGCGCAGGCTTGATATACGCATCCTGAACTTCCTGCTGGCCGGATTGTTCGGCGGTGGTCTTTACATCTTCGTGCTCCGCGATCGCTTGCGCGCACTCCCCTATTTCAAGGCACTGGCCATAGTGGCCGCCCTGCTGGTCCCCATAGTGGCGTTCGTGAACGCATGGTGGCCCGGCAACTGGCATCCCGACCCCGGCACACTGTTCATGGATCGAACAATGACCCTGCGCTTCCTGGGAGCATATCTCTTCTGGGCAGGTCTGATGGCGGGTACCATGCTCATGGTGAGGCTGAACGATCAGTACGGGGGCGGATGGCTGGGCTTCCTCAGCGGCCGCTATCACAAGCCCCGCCAGGAAATGCGCATCTTCATGTTCCTTGATATGCGATCCTCCACAACCATAGCCGAGCAGTTGGGGCACAAGGAATATTTCAAGCTGCTGAACGAATTGTTCAGGGACATCACCGATCCGATCATCTATTCACGCGGAGAGATCTACCAATATGTAGGTGATGAGATCAGCGTGAGCTGGCCGCTACGCAAAGGCGCTGGCAAACAACGATGCATCCGCTGTTTTCTAGACATACGCAAGAAACTGAAGGACAGGGCGGCACATTATCAGCAGCGGTATGGTCTGGTGCCCATCTTCAAGGCAGGATTCCATTACGGAAAGGTCACCACCGGTGAAGTGGGCCTGGCAAAAAGAGAGCGCATCTATAGTGGCGACGTGGTGAACACTGCTGCCCGTATCCAGAACAGCTGCAACGCCCACGGGGTGGACAATCTCATCTCAGAACAACTTCTGCACATGCTTCAACTGCCAGCATCCATGCCCGTGAGGGAGATCGGCAGCATCAAGCTCCGTGGCCGCAAGGAGCCGATCAGTCTGTGGAGCCTGGTACATCATGATGGAACACCACAGCCGAAAGAGGAGATCGAGGCGAAGGCCGATACGGGCCGATCCTAGATCAGTTCACTTTTTTCGATCGTTGTATGTCATGCACCCGCACTTCGCGTTTTCTGCCTTTCACCGGAATGATATGCTCGGGACCTATCGTGAAGCGCTCAGCTGCCTGGGGGAAACGCTGAAGGACCTCTGAGGAGACCAGCATGTCCTTTTTCATCTCCTTGGCCAGGCCCAGGATTCGCGATAGGCTGTTCATCACATCACCGCTCAGGTCGATGGCACGCTTGATATGGCCGATCTGTGCAGAGATCACTTTTCCACCGTGTAACGCTGCGCGATATTGTGGCACCAGACCGAACTCCGCGATCATTTCATCCTTGTGAAGTTCGATCTGCTCCGCGATATCGAAGTATAGGTCCAACGCATTTCCGTAGCGAAGCCCGTTCTTCATCCGCCATGTAAAGATCACTTCGTCGCCCACATACTTATGGATGTCCGCCGCATTGCGCAGCACGGCGTTGGTCATCAACGAATACGTATGATTGAGGAACCGGAAATACTTCAGGTCACCCAGGGACTCGGCGATCGCCGTGGATCCCACCAGATCGATGGTTAGCACCAGGCGTTCCTCGGCCTTGGGCTTCTCGTACCAGCCGAAGAGCAATCCCAACAGCATGCGGCGGCCCATCAATTCCTCCACCTGTACCGCCAGGAGCGCCACCGAGGTCACCACCACAACACGCAGCACCAGCCGGTAGAACTGCTTCATAAGGAAGATCTCCTGCACTTTGAATCCTTCTTCCGTGGGGAAGAACAACAGAGTGACATCAGTATGGAAGGCGATCCAGATCAAGGCGATGGTGAGCAGGTTCACCAGCAGCACTTTTCCGGCGAATTGCAAGGGGATCGCCAGCGAACGGAACCTTCGCCCGAAGAGGAACTCTTCCAGAATGCCGGTCCACAGGCCAAGCAATGCCCAGGCACCGAGCAGGCCGTTCACCTCATCGCCGCTGAAGAGCGTAAGCACCCAGGCCACCGCAGCGGCCACCAACGCATACTTCAGCAGCTTGCGAAGTTTGTATCGAGTGATCGCTGTCAAAACCGCGCGCGAAAGTACTGGATCGTACCCTTCGGCGGCATCTTTGCGCCATGGCGATGGAATGGCATTACCGGTGGCTCAGTTACTTATGGCCGGTACGCGTGAAAAAGATGAAAAGCCTCATGGGCGATCTGGAGATCGCCTGGGAGAACGGCCGCAAAGTGCTCAACTCCGCGCATGGCAACCAGTCGTTCGGTAGTCTGCATCATGTCTGGCAGGCCACCTTCAACGCCATCGGTCTCAAAGAGCGGTACGTAGGACCGATCTTGATGCTGGGCCTCGGAGCAGGAAGCATTCTTCATATCCTGAGAAATGAGCTTTTCATCGAAGCTCCGCTTACCATCATTGAAATGGATCCGGTCATGATCAGATTGGCCAGGGATGAATTCCGGACCCTGGACGATAAGGCGCGGATCATTGAAGGAGATGCCACCATCCAGGTCCATTCGATCGATAAAGCCTTCAGCCTGATCACGGTGGATCTTTTCCATGATCTTGACCTGGCCGCAGGCTCCGATACTTCGGGTTTTGCGAAAGCCCTGGCCACACGTTGTGATCGGAACGGCATTGTCTGCTTCAATACGGTGGGCTATGATCCATTGAGTTCCAGACGGTGTGACAAGGTGCTTATGCATTTGAAACAGCACTTCGCCAAGGTCACCGAATTTCGCTTCGAAGGGGTGAACCGTGTATTCATCGCGGAACCGTGAACAACTGCCGATCGGGTTTGGTGATGCGCCCCGCAGGCCCGAAATTTGTCTTACCCCTGCAAATGCTACGCTTCACCCTGGAACTGCGGTCATTGCTGCGGCCATTGCTTCTATGCCTGGCCGTATCTGCTATTCCTGCCTTCCCACAGGTCTGTTCGATCGACATTGGGCCGGACCATGTGATCTGCGAGGGTGAGAGCGTGATCTTGAACGGTCCGGCGGGCTTCAATAACCACGTCTGGAGCACCGGTGAGACCTCCCAGGACATCACCGTCAACACTTCGGGCAATTACTCGGTACAGGTGAGCTACCCTTCCGGTGAACTGGTGACCAACGGAAATTTCAATGGTGGTAATTCAGGCTTCACCACCAATTTCTCTTACAACTCCGATCTGCAGGCCGACGGTAATTATTGGATCGGGACCAACGCCGCGCAACACCACCCCCAGTTCGCAGGAACAGGCAATGGCAATTTCCTCATGGTGAATTCAGGGTGGATGCATGCCGGTTGGGAAGCATGGTGCCAGACGCATCCTGTATGTCCGGGGCAGACCTACCAGCTTCGATTCAGGGCTGTCTCCCTGGCCAGCCAGGGTGCACCCACCCTTCAGTGGTATGTGAACGGCGATCCGACCTGGGTGAACCACACCGCACCGCTGCCACAAGGCAACTGGCAATATTTCACCACCAATTACACCGTTCCTGCGGGTGTCACATCGGCCACGTTCTGCATTGAAGTGACCTCGGGCAATGGTGTGGGCAATGACTTCGGCCTGGATGATATCTCCATCTCCTCTACCATTGTGCTCACAGATGAGGTGCAGGTCACAGTGAACCCATTGCCTGATGTGGACCTGGGCCAGGACGCTACACTGTGCGATGGTGAGACCCTGATGCTCGATGCGGCCGTTCCCGGCGGATCCTACCTCTGGCAGAACGGCAGTACCTCATCATTCCATCAGGTGAACAGCGCGGGCAATTACAGCGTCACTGTAACGCAGAACGGTTGCTCAGCGAGCGATGACATCAACGTGAATTACCTGCCGGTGCCGGACGTGGACCTAGGCCCAGACCTTACACTTTGTGCCGGCGAAACAGCGATCCTTCATGCCACCACCCCCGGTGCCACATACAGTTGGCAGAACGGCGCCACCACGCCCACATTCACAGTGAGCAATGCGGGTGTCTACACCGCGAATGTTACTGTGAACGGTTGTACCGGGACCGATGCTGTGACGGTCGTATACCAGCAACCGCCAGTGGTATCCATTGGGCCGGACCAGACGATCTGTGCCGGTGATGCAGCTGTGTTCGATGCCACCACGCCGAATGCGACATACTTATGGCCCGATGGAAGCACCGGCCCCACGTACTCCACTTCCACCGCTGGCATTGTGGCGGTTGAGGTGACCGCAGGTGTCTGCACGACGATCGCAACAGCGAACGTGATAGTACAGCCCTTGCCTGTTGCCGATCTTGGACCTGACCAGATGATCTGCCCAGGTACAACGACGGTGCTTGATGCTACGCAACCAGGCGCATCTTATCTCTGGCAGGATGGATCCACATCGCCCACGTTCATGGCGAGCGCTCCCGGCACATATTCCGTGGAAGTAACGGTGAACGGCTGTACCACTTCGGATGAAATGGAACTTGCGCATCATGTCCTGCCCCTGGTCGATCTGGGCGGCACGGCAAGTTTCTGCGCAGGTTCATCGGTACAGATCGGTAATGCGATCGCAAATGCCACCTATGCCTGGAACACCGGCGCAACCACCTCTTCGATCGATGTGACGGCAGCGGGGATCTACTGGCAGGATGTTACACTGAATGGTTGTACCGTTCGTGATACTGTTGTCGTGATCGAAGTTCCTCTGCCTGTGGTGGATCTTGGACCCGACCTGCAATTGTGCCCCGGTTCGCAAACTCTTCTCGATGCCACCACGGGCGGTGCTACCTACGTCTGGAGCAATGGATCCACATCGTCCACTATCACCGTTGGACCTGGAAATTATTCGGTGGATGTTACTGTGAACGGGTGCAGCGCCAGTGATGATATGGTGATCGGCCAATACATCACGATCCCCGTCGACTTCGGGAACGATACTATATTATGTCCCGGGGAACAGCTCACGCTGGATGTGACAGAAGCGGGAGCGAGCTATGTGTGGCAGGATGGAAGTACCGGTCCAAGTTTCACCATCTCTTCAGCAGGAACATATTCGGTGACACGCACCGATGCGAATGGCTGCACCAGCGGCGATGCGATCACCGTTGGGTACGCCACTCCGGATGCCTTGGATATCGGGCCGGATATGACCATCTGTGAAGGCGACGAATTGATCCTGGATGCAACGCTTCCTGGTGGCACTTACCTCTGGAGCACCGGAGAGACCACTTCTACGATCACGCTCGATGATGCGGGGCAATATTCCGTGACCGTGACACAAGGGAATTGTTCAGTAAGCGATGCGATCGATGTTGATGTCGTAGCGGCCCCGATCGTAGATCTGGGCAATGACACAACGCTCTGTCCAGGTGAAACGCTCATTCTTCAGGTGGAAGGCGCCGGCATGCAGGTATTGTGGAGCACCGGCGCCACAGGCAACACCGTTACCGTAGCACAAGCCGGCAGCTATTCCGTTTCACTTACCAATGCTGCGGGCTGCACATCCACCAGCACGATCGATGTCACGTATGCAACGCCTGATGCGGTGGATCTTGGCCCCGCTCGTACGGTATGTGCGGGTGAAGATGCGGAGCTCGGCACTATTCTCCCGAACGCGACCTATCTCTGGAACACGGGCGCTACATCGGCGACCATCATTGCCTCTGCATCCGGCACCTATTGGGTGCAGGTGGATCAGGGGGCTTGTGTGACCAGTGATACCGTTCAACTTGTCGTCAATGATCCGGGAACCATCGATCTGGGACCTGATCAAAGCCTCTGTGATGGCGAGTCCGTGCAGCTTGACGCCACGCTGCCCAATGCAACGTACCTCTGGAACGACGGATCCACTGACGCGGACCGGACTATAACAACCACCGGAACATATTCGGTGACCGCCACGGTGGATGATTGCACCGTCACCGATACCATCACCATCACGTTCAACCCCATGCCCGAAGTGGAGCTGGGGCCCGATGTGGAGATATGCCCGGGTGCGGAAGTTCTTTTCGATGCCACCAATACAGGCGCCACCTACGTGTGGCAGGATGGATCAACAGGATCGTCATACACAGCGACAACGGCCGGACAGGTCTCGGTCACGGTGAGCGTGGGCGATTGTGTGGCCAGCGATCAAGTGAACGTCACCCTCGCGGAAGGACCTGTGGCGGATCTCGGAAGCGATCGCTATCTGTGCGAAGGATCCCCCATGCAATTCGATGTACAACAAGCCGATGCCACTTATCTCTGGGATGATGGGAGCACCGATGCCACACGTACCGTTGATGAAGCGGGTACATATTGGGTGCGTGTGGAAAGGAACAGCTGTTCGGTGAGCGATACCGTGGTGGTACATCTGTTCGCGCCACAGATGGTGGATCTTGGAGAAGATCTGACCATCTGCCCAGGCGAAGAGGCCGTGCTGACGCAACCCATCACTGGTGCGAGCGTACTCTGGAGCACCGGGGTAACATCGCAATCCATCACTGTTTCGGAAGAAGGGACCTATTCGATCGAAGTCACTATCGATGGCTGTACTGCAACGGATTCCGTTCATGTCGATATGGTGGATCTGCCCATGCCACAACTCGGCCCAGACCAGATGATCTGCGAAGGTGATGAGGTCACGCTCGAAGTGGATCCCGCGAATGCCGATGTGCTCTGGTCCACCGGATCGAACGCATCGAGCATCACAGTTAATACCTCAGGGGTCTATTCAGTGACACTTTCGGCCCAAGGTTGTTCCGTGACCGATGAAGTTTCCATCGCGTTCACTGCTCCGATCACCGAAGTGGACCTCGGAGGTGCGCTGAAGATCTGTCCAGGAGAAGTGGCAACGATAGATGCTTCCGTTGCGATGCCTGCAAGCTACAGCTGGAGCAACGGCATTTCCGGACCTGTGGGACAATTCAATAATACGGGAACGTACACCGTGCAGATAACCGGTGAATGTGCCGATGTAACCGCGACCATATTGGTGATCGAAGGTGAATGTGCGCCGGAGGTCTACGTACCGAACGCGTTCTCACCGAATGGCGATGGCATCAACGATGTTTTCCTGGTATCGGTGGAAAGGGACATGGAGAAGTTCAGGCTGGAGATCTACGATAGATGGGGCGAACGGATCTTCAGCAGCGAAAATGCGGCAACAGGCTGGGACGGCACGGTGAACGGTACCGAAGCACCTGATGGCGTCTATGTCTGGAAGCTCTTCCACCGGGATGGAGCATCGGCAAAGGCCAGCAGCACCGGTTCGATCGGACATGTGACATTGATCCGCTGAGCTCTGCGTGAGGCCGCGCGGTATTGCGGGGTGGCGAAAAACCGTCACGCCGTGCATTCACTTCATCTCTCCCGCGAAGCGGCAGTTTAAGATCTTCGGCCGAGGACCGATCATTCGTATGGCGGGCGCACGCCCTGAAGCACAACGAACTTTTCACGTCATTACAAGCAGCGTTCCTGATAAGCGATCGCATCTTGCAGCAAACCTTCGAACCGATGCGCAATTCCCTTCTGCCGATCCTTTTTCTGTCAGCTGCGATAGGGCATGCACAAACGTTGACACGATCGAACTATTTCGAGATCGGTGACAGTGCATTGCTGTATGTGAAATTCGATACGGCGGTATGGTCCATAGACGTGGGCATGGCCGGCGATGATCAGGAGTGGGACTTCTCGGCAGTGGACTTCGGACATCCGTCGGTGAGCGTCGACACGCTGGTGTGGATCAGTCCGGTGGGTACACCATTCTATCCAACCTACATGAACGCGGATTATTCGCTTGCGAACCTTTGCATGGTGCGGCGCACCGAGGAGTTCTCGCCGGAGAACAACGATCATAATTACTACTTCGCGGATGATGATTCGCTTGCCTTTCTAGGCCATAGGGCGGCTACCGGTGGAACAGAACTTTGGGAGGACCAGTTCCCCGATCCACGGCGAGATCTGCAGTTCCCGTTGTCCTTTGGCGCGAGTTACACCGATCCGTTCGAACGGACTTTCTTCGACATGTCCGGCAGTGACTTCCACCGGATGACCGGAACGCATACAGTAACCGTTGATGGAAGCGGCACGTTGATCACACCCGATGGTGATGTACTCGAAGATGTCCTACGCCTGAACGAAGTGACCGAGTTCGTGGACAGCAGCATGTTCGGCCTGCAGAGCTACAGCATTCATCGCTACTCGTGGTGGTCCGCGTCGGGAAAGGGTGCGGTGATCTCGCTCGACATGTATCCCGATGATCCGATGGTGAACGTGGCCTACTACCTGCGCCAGACGAATACGTCCACTTCGATCGCAGAGAACGCACCGGGGGCAGAACTCCGGATCTTTCCATCACCGGCCTCCGCAGGAGTGATGATCTCCATGAACGGCGAAGAGATCTTGCGATCGGCAACTTTACATGATGCCGCCGGAAGGGAACTGCAGCGGATCACGATGACGGACCAACAACTGTGGATGGATCGAGGATCGCTTGCAGCAGGAACTTATTCCATTCGCGCGATCACCATGGATGGACGAATTATTCATGGCCGCGTGATCTTTGAATAGGGAAAGGCCCGCAGCTTTCACCACGGACCTCCCACCCTGCCCAGACCGATGTGGTCTACCGATACTTCACGGCTCCCTGCGCCAGCAACTGGTCGATGTCATTGTTCACACTAAGGATCAGCAATGATGTGGCCGTGCAGAACACAGGGCTGGTGATGCAATGATGACCCTGCCAGCTGCCGTCGTTGTTCTGTATGGCTAGCAGGCGATCGGTAGTGCTCAGGTACCAGTTGCGCCAGCCCTGGTCCTTGGCGATGATCATGCTTTCACCGGTCTGCAGGAAGCTGAGGAACTCCTCGCCTCCGTTATTGCCAAAACCGCTGATCACATCCTCCCGTTGTGCCTGCACCTTGGCGGAATTGTAGACCTGGTACGCGGTGTTCAATCGCTCCGCCTCGGTCTGTGAGAGTCCTGCATCCTGCATTTCCTTCACGGTGACCGGTGCATCCTCCTTCACCTTTCCCTCCTTCTTGGCCTTTGCCAGTTTTTCTTCGGCTTCACGTGCTTCGGCGGCAGCGCTGCGCGTGCTTCCGCTCACTGCGTAAAGGGTGATGCCGGCCGCCCGATCGGTGGCCACGCTTTTGGTGTTCACATCGAAATTCTGCTTGTTGTAGTTGCGTGCCTGTTCCAATGTTCTATCATCCACCACGGCGCCTTGTGCCTTCGCAGATTCCAGCGCATTAGCAGCGAACGAGCTCTGCAGCACGCCGGCCCAACCGTCGCCCTGCATGCTGCCATCGGCGTTCTGTGCCCGTTGAATGATGCCGGTGCAGATGTTCATAGCCTGCAACACGCGCCGCTTCATCGGATCCTGCTTGTCAAGCTTTGCGCTCAGGTTGCTGAGGAATTGCGTGGTGAGCGCCACATCGATGTTGGCCCCGAGCTTGGCCTGTATCTGTGTGCCCTGCAACTGCGTTATGTTGCGCGCCTGCGGATCCGCCTGTTCCACATGATCGAGGAGATAGTTAGTAAGGCGAGACAGTTCCTTTGAATAAGTTCCCTTCGCCGGCGTGGACCCCATGCGCAGGATCGCCATGCCCACCATGGCCGTGGTGGCCGGATCGGTGGCCACCGCATGCGGATCGCGTATATCCTGCCGGGCATGTGCACCTGCGCCGAAGCCGCCGTCCTGCCCCTGGGCCTTCACCAGCCACTGGAGCGCGCGGGTCTCGGCCTGCAACACTCTGGCCGGCGTGGCCAGGGTGAAGTCCGCATCCACACCTTCACCTTCATAGATCGTCTTGAACACGCAACCTTTCACCTCTTCAGGGGGCGGCGCATGACAGATCAAAGTTCCGCGGGGTTCTGATGCGGTGAAGGAGACCAGGATCGCGGCGATGCCTGAGATGGCCACGAACGAACCGATGAGCAGCATTTGTTTTTTCATGATGGATGGTATTTCAATGCACCTGTACACACCTTCACTGAACAGGTTCGATCGGTGGCCGAAGTAGTAGATTCAAAGCATGATCCGACAAGTGCCGATCCTATTCCTCGTCCTGCTCGCACACTCCTCCATCGCACAGCAGGTCCTGCATTTCACGCGCACCAGCGGCTTCGATCATGGCACGCGGGAAGTCTCCTTCGAGATGTTCGCTTCGATCGGAGATGAGATCGGGCTCCAGGTCACTGACGATAGTACGGGAGACGCTTTCAGCAACCTTGACGATCTATCGCAATTCGATGTGATCGTCTTCGCCAACACCTCCGGCAACGCGATCCTCACTGCAACACAACGGGCCAACTTCGAGCAATGGGTGGCGCAAGGCGGCCATGTGATGGGGATCCACGCGGCCACGGATACCTATCGCCACAGCAGCGCCAACGGAAATGATACCGGTGCGTGGGACTTCTATGCCGAACTGATCGGTGGCAGCGTACAGGTGGATCCTCACCATGTATCAGGCACGCCGCTCTATGCGATGTCCCATGTACTGGCCCATCCATCGGTCATCAACCTGCCCGATCCATGGCAGAAGGAAGAGGAATATTATTACTGGGAGAACGGTTATCTGGGTTCAATGATAACACCGGTACTTGAGGTGGAAGAGACGATAGGACCCAATGGCCAGGTGAACAGTTATGATGCGCCAAGACCCGTGAGCTGGTACCGGGTCACCGATATCGGGCGCGTGTTCTATACGGCGTTGGGTCACGCAACAAGCAACTACACCAGCGACACACTTTTTCGAACGCACATCAGGGATGCACTGCTCTGGTTGATGGAAGGTCCGGCTTCGACCGATGACCATCACCTCCCACGGTTACGGATCGTCACCGATCCTTCGCATCACAGGATCCATCTTCTCGTTCCATGCATTCCCGATCACGTAGAGATACTCGATCTGCAAGGCCGGTCATTGCATCGGACGGAAGTGAGAACGCATGAGATCGTAATGGACCTGCCGGATCCACATGGGATCTACTTCGTACGCTCGCAGGATTGCGGCAGCTTGAAATTCATACGTTGATCGACCGTTTTCATACTGATGTAAATTGGATGCCCAAACCTTATCGCGATGTGTAACACGCACGTACATCCGATCGCTGCGCTCACCATCATCGTTTCATTCTCATCCACCGCAGGCGCGCAGATCCTGAGCGATCCATTGGAGGAGATCGGCAATGAAACTTACTCGGGGGGTTTTGGCTCCTTCAACTGGGTGGATGCCGCGAGCTTCGGCTTCGCCAACCATGCAGGCCCGGAAGCTTTCCTCTCCAATTATTCCGGCACTCCATTGGTGGACATCGGAATGACCAAGCCGCTGGATGCTACGATCGAAGAAGGATCTTACAGGGTCTCCTTCTACTATTCGCGTTACTCGAGCGTGAACGCTGTACCTTATTCCGACTATGACCAGCTCTACATCGGATCGGAGAACGGTATCATGGCCTGGGATACCGTGCCCACGCCGCTTGTCTCTGGAGAATGGGTGAAATGGTCCGGGACCTTTACACCGGCCGCGATGGATATCGGAGAACCCTTTGTATTCGGCCTTTCGCTCACGCTGAACTCCAATACATCGCTGGCGATCGATGGCCCATTGGAGATCGTGCATCTGGGGAACACCGCGATCGATGAGAGCCCCGGACCCGATCACGTGCAGGTCATCGGCCCGATCGATGGGGAGAGGATCCTGTTGAATGGCAATACCCCGATCCATGAATTGTGGCTGTTCGATGCCATCGGCCGGAAGCTACCTGTCACCCTGGACCGGACGAACAACGAGATCAATATCACGCATCTGCCCTACGGACATTACAGCGTGGTCTGTGTTGACAGGACAGGTGCCGTCGGGTTTGGACGGTTCGTGCGCTGAGACCTTACGGACGGAAGGACCATTCGAATTCCATCCGATCCATTCCCTTCACAGTTGGAGAACTATCGATCGTGAATGAACCGGTAGATCCCATAACCGATCAGGGCTCCGCCGATGATCCATTTGATGATGGCTATGGTCTCGTTCTGCTCATCGGAGATGTAGCGCGTAAGAATGGTGACCACACCAGCCGCTATGATGTAGATCGGCCACAAGGAGCTACTGCCCCGGGTCTCTTCATCCGCCGCATGGGCGGGCCGCATCTTGCGCCGGAGCAGGCGGCGGTATTTGATCCTTCTGCGGGTATCTTTCACGGTGGTGTTCCGCCCGATGACCGCAAGAGCCGTGCTGATCAATGAGCGACTAAAGGTAATCCCAAAGGATGAGATCGCTTCCGGGCCTTATGCAGGTTGAAAAAAATATTCAGATGACCGGGGTCAGCCTTGCAAGGCAGATCACTTCAACATGAAGTAGTAGATCACAACCCAGATCGCGGTGAAGAACAAGCCTGGATACAACACCATCCTGAACTTCTTCATGTCCTTCTTGAAGATCATGAGGTAGACCAGAACGATGATGAA
>JAEZAU010000181.1 GCA_023430325.1 Bacteroidota bacterium
CGAAGGCGGAAAGCCCGCACGGCGCAGAGCGCCGGAGGACTTGCAGCCGTAGCCACGCCCTGACAGGAATTCTCCCAATAACATCCACCGCTACCTTTGCCCCTCATTTCAGCAAGCATGCGAACGATCCAATACCGGGAGGCGCTCAATGAGGCGATGAGCGAAGAGATGCGCCGCGACCCGAACGTGTTCCTCATGGGCGAAGAAGTGGCCGAATACGACGGCGCCTACAAGGTGAGCAAGGGCATGCTGGCGGAGTTCGGGCCCAAGCGGGTGATCGATACGCCGATCAGTGAGCTGGGTTTCACGGCGATCGGTGTGGGTGCCGCCATGAACGGCCTGCGCCCGATCATCGAGTTCATGACCTGGAATTTCGCGATCCTGGCGGCCGACCAGATCATAAACCACGCCGCCAAGATGCTGCAGATGAGCGGCGGTCAGTTCCATGTGCCGATCGTTTTTCGTGGTGGTAATGGCAGCGCTGGACAGCTGGCCGCCACGCACAGCCAGAGCTTCGAGGCCATGTACGCCAACATCCCGGGTCTCAAAGTGATATCACCGAGCGATCCGTACGATGCAAAAGGGCTCTTGAAGGCCGCGATCCGCGACAACGATCCGGTGCTCTTCATGGAAAGTGAGCGGATGTATGGCGACAAAGGCGAGGTGCCCGATGGCGAATACCTGCTGCCGATCGGTGTTGCCGCCGTGAAGCGCAAAGGAAAGGACGTCACGATCGTTAGCTTCAACAAGATGATGAAGGTGGCGTTCCAGGCCGCTGATGAGCTGGCGAAAGAAGGCATCGAGGCCGAAGTGATCGACCTGCGCACGATCCGTCCGCTGGACCACGAGACGATCATCAACAGCGTTAAGAAGACCAATCGACTGGTGATCGTCGATGAGAACTGGCCATACGGCAGTATCGCCAGCGAGATCGCCTTCCGCGTACAGAAGGATGCGTTCGATCACCTTGATGCGCCCGTGGTACGCGTGAACCAGGCCGATACTCCGCTGCCCTTCGCCCCCAATCTGATCGAGGCATCACTGCCCAACGCCGCCAAGGTGGTGCGGGCGGTGAAGGAGGTGATGTATGTGGAGAAGTGACGAGAAATATAGAGGTTGAGGTAGTTGAGGAGTTGTGGAGTTGGGTCTTTACCTGCCACGGCATCAACACGTCAACTGCCTCAACCCCTCAACTACCTCAACTTCCAACGTCCCCAACCGCATTTCACCTATTTTTGCGGCCTTGCGAATGAAGCCACAGGGGCTTTTCGCTTGAAGAACAGAAGATTAACTCGATCTCAATAGAACAGGAATGGATCTGATGTATGTGATCCCCGTACTCGGCTTGCTGGGGCTGGTGGTGATGGTGACCAAGGCCATCTGGGTGAACAAGCAGGACGCCGGTGACAAGAACATGCAGGAACTGGCAGGCTACATCGCCCGTGGTGCCAGTGCTTTCTTGAAGGCCGAATGGAAAGTGCTCGGTGTGTTTGCCGTGATCGCTGCATTGCTTCTCGGATGGAGCGGAGAGTTGGTGGAGCACAGCGATTGGGTGATCGCCGTGGCCTTTCTGATCGGTGCGTTCTTCAGCGCGTTCGCCGGTTGGATCGGGATGAACATCGCCACCAAGGCCAACGTACGCACCACACAAGCAGCGCGTACCAGTCTTGCGAAAGGTCTCCAGGTGAGCTTCAATGGCGGAACAGTGATGGGTCTTGGCGTGGCCGGCCTGGCCGTGCTCGGCCTCAGCCTACTCTTCATTGTGTTCTATAAGATGTACGTGGATGGCGCAAGCCCGAACGGTGAAGAGATGATGACCGCACTTGAAGTGCTGGCAGGATTCTCGCTCGGTGCTGAATCCATCGCGCTCTTTGCCCGTGTGGGCGGTGGTATCTATACCAAGGCCGCTGACGTGGGCGCCGACCTCGTTGGAAAAGTTGAGGCCGGCATACCGGAAGATGATCCACGCAACCCTGCGACCGTTGCTGATAACGTTGGTGATAACGTGGGTGATGTGGCCGGCATGGGGGCAGATCTTTTTGGAAGCTATGTAGCCACCATCCTCGCGACCATGGTACTCGGCCGTGAAGTGATCGCCGATGGTGACAAGTTCGGTGGACTATCACCGATCCTGCTTCCGATGTTGATCGCGGGTCTGGGCATCGTCTTCAGCATCATCGGGACATTCTTCGTGCGCATCAACAAGGATACTGATAGTGTAATGGCCGCCTTGAACAAAGGGAATTGGGGATCGATCATCCTCACCGCGATCGCGAGCTACTTCGTGATCCAGTGGTTGATGCCTGCCACCATGCAATTCGAACGTGGCGATGTGATCCGCGAGATCACCAGTATGAACGTGTTCTGGTCGATCATCCTGGGCCTCACCGTGGGTGCGCTCATGAGCTACATCACCGAGTACTACACCAGCATGGGCCGCAAGCCGGTGGATAGCATCGTACAGAAGAGCGGTACGGGGCATGCCACCAACGTGATCGGTGGATTGGCCGTGGGCATGCAGAGCACGTTCCTGCCGATCCTTGTTCTCGCTGCCGGCATTTTCGGTGCTTTCGAGCTGGCTGGTCTCTACGGTGTAGCGATCGCTGCCGCGGGCATGATGGCCACCACAGCAATGCAGCTCGCGATCGATGCGTTCGGTCCGATCGCTGACAATGCCGGTGGTATCGCCGAAATGAGCGGCTTGCCGAAAGAAGTACGTGAGCGCACCGATATCCTGGATGCTACCGGTAACACCACAGCTGCCACTGGAAAAGGCTTTGCGATCGCTTCCGCAGCACTCACAGCGCTGGCTCTGTTCGCAGCTTATGTCGGCCTTGCCGGGATCACCGCGATCGACATCTACAAGGCGAATGTGTTGGCGATGCTATTCGTTGGAGCCATGATCCCGTTCCTCTTCAGCTCCATGGCGATCAACGC
>JAEZAU010000058.1 GCA_023430325.1 Bacteroidota bacterium
TGATACAACCATAGATCGGCGGCGGAAGTACCGGAGCAATATGTCCGGCGCCGATCGAGATCCGGTCCTTGCGGGCCGGATCTTTTTTTGGAGTGATCGGAGCACCATGGGCCGGAGTGAGGCTCGGATAGGGCTTCAGGCTTCATAGCTACCAACGGCGGAGATGTAGATAATTGACGTGAATTTTTGATGATATATCAACAGTTGATGTATCATTGTACTGTCAATGGCTGATACGAATGATATCGCGAAGGTCCCGTTCTACATGATCGAACGCGTGATCAAGACATACAGGCAGTTCGCACAGCGCAGGCTGATCGCGGCCGGATCGACACTCACGGTGGACCAATGGCTCATCCTGAACGTCGTTTCAGCGGAGCCGGGAATGCAACAGCAGGCGCTGGCCGGGAAAGTATTCAAGGACAAGGCATCGATCGCCCGCACTATCGATCTTCTGGTGGATGCGGAGATGATCACCCGCACACCCGGTGACGATCGCCGGAGCGTGAGCCTGAAGCTTACCCGTAAAGGTGTGAAGCAATTGTCGATCCTGGCCCCTGTGGTGAACGACTACCGAAAACAGGCGCTGAAGGGCATCGGTAAAGCGGAGATCCAGGCGATGATGCAGACGATGGACAAGATCATTTCCAACTGCCATGAATAGCATCCTGATGTTCGCGATGGCCGTGGTGTTCTCCATGCCATCGGGTTGCCAGCGAGAAGAGCGGAAGCCTGCCGATCCACTGAAGCTCGGCGAACGTTTTACCGCCGTTTGCAAAGTGGGGGAGATCGGTGGCGGAGGAGGAACGCTGATCGCGAAGGACTGGGTGCTTACTGCTGCGCACGTCGCGGAAGGAATGCATGAACGCACTGGTGCTGACCTGAACGTGGTGTTCGGAAATGGTGAGAAGATCGCGGTACAAAAGATCTTCCTTCATCCGCAACATGTCCACATGGGTGACCACGATATAGCCTTGCTTCAATTGGAACGGCCGGTGAAGGATGTTTCTCCGATGCAACTGTTCACGGATGAGATCAGAGCAGGGGAGAAGATCATCATTGCCGGACATGGCGATCATCGCAATACGGAAGGGACCTGGATCCGCGATGGAAAGCTTCGTGCTTACACCAATATCATCGATTCCACCAATGCAACGCACATCTTCTTCGATCATGACCAGCCTGGACCTGATGCCACAGAATTGGAAGGAGTGAGTGGACCGGGTGACAGCGGCGGCCCTGCGCTGATCGAGCGGAATGGCCAATTCCGTGTGGCCGGCGTCAGTTCCATGGCACGATCGGGAAGCGAAGGCATCGCCAGTTACGGCACGATCGAGCTTTTCGTGAAAGTGCCGGCGCACCTGGCGTGGATCCGATCCGTGATCGCGAAGCCCGAAGAGCATCCTTCATTCGATGATGCTGATGCAGCACGTGAGGCGGAAGGGACATCAGGTGCGGCAGAGATCGCCATTCACATTGTCCAGGACCAAGCGATCCGGGTGATCTCCACTGCATTGCAGTCGGGAGATCCCGATCGGATCGAAGCCGCGATCGCGAGCACTTATGAGCCAGCCGTGCTTGCGAAAAGAGATCCAGCGACGATCATGCGCAACATGCCGGTGCTGATCGAGGAATTATCAGGTGCGCATTATGTGGGCATCATGGCACTGCAGGATGGGATCGCATCCTTGAAGTTCGAGAAAGGTGATGATGCCTATCAGTTGGACATCTTCTTCCTGCCTTCGCACAAGGTCGAGCAGATGGCTTTCCGGCAGCTGTAAAGGGGCATGCAATGCCCATGAATGATCCGTGATTCGGGTCTTCAGGCTTCCACCGCAACAGGGCCGCTCAATCTGCGCATGGGAAATGCCCCCACCAGGTTCCGCCGCAAGAAGCGCGAGGTGCCGTTGGTGTTCACGAACTTGTTATAGGTGTTGTGTGGCACGCCATAAAAAGCATGTCTGCTGCCATCAGCAAAATGGATGTTCAAGGTCTGGTTCCGGTATTCCCAATTCACGATACCGGTACCGAAAGTGGCCTCGAACTCCTCAGCGCGGGCGGCATGGGTCTCCGGATGGATGGACTGCAGGAATTTGTAGGCAGTGATGATCCTCTGGCTGGTCTCCTCGGCATGAAGCCGCTCCTCCTCCTGCTGAAAGCGATCGGGATGATGTTTCTTCATCAACCCTTTGTAGAGCTGCTCGAGCTCTTTCATGGACATGTTGGCCGTAGCACCCAGCGATCTGCGGCTTTCGAGTATCTCTTTCATCAGTGGATCCGGAAAAACGGCTGCAAAGGTCGGGAATTTCCTGCAACCGTGGAAATCCGCATGGCTGGTTTATGAGAACGGCTCGGCGGTTCCCTGGTCGGGAGACTTTAAATGGATATTCTGGGCCGGATAGGCGAATTCGATCCCCTCTGCCTCGAAACGCTTGATTATACCCAGATTGATGGCTTGTTGGAGGTCAGCGTACCGGTTGAATTGTGAACTGAGAACGATGTAGACCACCTCGAAATCCAGACTTGACGCATTGAAGAACAGCAGATGGGCACGATCGAAGGTGACCTGTTCCTGTTCCTCCACCACTTCACGGATCAATCGTGGTATCATTTCCAGCTTCGCCGGCGGGGTTTCATAGGTAACGCCGATCTTGAACACCGCCCGGCGGTTCTGCATCCGCTTGTAGTTGTGTATGCGTGAAGTGGTGAGATCGCTATTGGCGAAGACGAGCTGCTCACCCGACAACGATCTTAACCGGGTGGTCTTTATACCGATGTGCTCCACGGTGCCTGATTTCTGATCGATGACCAGGAAATCACCCACTTCGAAAGGCCGGTCGAAGAAGATGACGAAGTAGTTGAACAGGTCGCCGAGGATGTTCTGTGCGGCAAGGGCCACCGCAATGCCACCGATGCCAAGGCCTGTAATGACGGCGGTGACATCATAGCCCATATTATCGAACAGGAATAGAAGGCCGATGATCCAGAGCACCATGTTGATGATCAGCATCAGCCCGCCCAGTTGTCTGGCTTTTTCTTCACCGCGATCGAGCTTCAGAACATGCCCGCGGATGATCAGGTGTATGATCGATGTGATGAGCCTGATGGTGAAATAGGTGATGGCGAAGGCCACCGCGATATGCAGGATCCTTTCACCACGCGGGGGCAGTTCCAGTGTGCTTACGCCGACATAGAAGATGAAGAAATGCAGCGCAGGTATGCCGAAGCGATCTATGCTGTCAACGATGTGGTCATCATACCTGTTCACCGTACGCCCGGCCAAGGCGCGCAGCAGACGGATAAGCGATCGGCGGAGGATGATCACTGCCACCGAACCGATGACGATGATCCCCAGTGCGATCAGGTAATCGAGGACGGAATTGCCGAAATAGATGCGTTCCAATGTGTCGTTCATTCCCATCAACTGCATACGTTCTGCGCTCTTCCGATCGAAAGGATCATACCCGTTCCTTCATCCAGATGCGCATCAAGGCGAAGAGGCGTGCCTCATCAACAGGTTTCGGTATGTAATCGTTCGCACCGGCCTCCAGGCACTTGGCACGATCTTCTTTCATGGCCTTTGCGGTGAGCGCGATAAGGGGCAGATCGCGCCATTGTGGCTCCTGCCGGATCGTTCGCATGGCACTGTATCCATCCATCTCCGGCATCATGATGTCCATCAAGACCATGTCGACCTCATCATGTTCCTTCAACATCTGTATGGCCACCCTGCCGTTCTCGGCCCGCAGCACCTTCATGTCCCGCGATTCCAGGATCTTGCCCAAGGCAAAGACGTTCCGCGGATCGTCATCCACCAGAAGAACAGTTCGCCCGCTGAAGAGGGCATCGGGATCATGCAGGTCCATGATCATTGCCTGTTTGTTCTGTGGCAGGTCCTTTACAGCACGGTGCAGGAAGAGGGCGGTCTCATCCAGAAGACGCTCCTCGGAACGGATCCCTTTCACTATGATCGTTTCAGCGTACATCCGCAGTTCATCGTTCTCCTCGGGTGAAAGTTCCTTACCGGTGTAGACGATGATCGGAGGCACATGGGAACCGAGCTTGTCCTTGTAGAGTTTGAGCAGTTCGAACCCGGTGACATCGGGCAGACCGATATCCAGCACGATGCAATCCACCGTGTGTTCGCGAAGCATTTCCAGGCTTTCCATGGCCGATGATGCTTCGAGGCACTTCACATCACCATTACCGATCAGCCGCTTGATCGCCAGGCGTTGTTCAGCACTATCCTCCACGATCAACAGATTCTTCATCTTCCGCTTGAGAAGGTCCTCGATCCGTTGGAAGGCTTCATCGAGCTGTTGCTGTGTGACCGGTTTTTCAAGGTATTCCACGGCACCTTCGCGAATGGGGCCCATTGACCTTTCATTCACCGACAGGATGTGTACAGGTATGTGGCGCAGGTAGGGGTCGCCCTTTATTTCGCGCAACACCGTATGGCCGTCCATACCAGGCAGGTCGATATCGAGCATCACGGCCTGTGGCCTGTATTCGCGCACCAGTTGAAGACCTTCTTCTCCTGTGGAAGCGATGACGGTCTTGAAGCCGCGGCCACCTGCCTGGTCGGCGAGTACCTTGGCGAAGGTGGCATCATCCTCTATGATCAGGATCGTACGTTCACCCGTGGGGGGCTGCATCCTGCTCACCGGGCGGGGTGGGGGAAGCGGCACTGGCGCAGGCCGTGGCAGAGGGACGTTCTCCGCCGGGACCTCATTGGATCTTGTGTGGGTATTGGCCGGAACGAAGAGCGTAAAGGTGGAACCTTCACCCATGCGGCTTTGGAGGGTGATGTGCCCACCCAGAAGTCTGGCCAGCTCCCTTGAAATGGAGAGGCCAAGGCCCGTACCCCCGAATTTGCGCGATGTGCTGCCATCCACTTGTTGGAACGCCTCGAAGATCAATTGCTGTTTCTCCTTCGGGATGCCGATACCAGTGTCCTTCACGGCGATGGAGATGCCACCTTCCCCATAGGCTCCAAAGGTCACCGTTACACTTCCTGCGGGTGTGAACTTGATCGCGTTGGAGACAAGGTTCTTTATGATCTGGCCGAGACGTTGTCGATCGGTGCGCAATTCATCCGGGGCATCCTCCACCTTCACCTGCAGCTGCAGACCTTTCTCACGGGCCACATGATCGAAAGAATCCTTCAGGTCGGCCACAAGGTCCTGGAGCAGCACCTCCTGTACTTTCAATTCAAGCTTTCCGGCCTCCACTTTTGAAAGATCGAGGATGTCATTGATCAGGTTGAGCAGGTCATTACCGCTCTTGGCGATCACTTTGGCGCTCTCCACCTGATCCTCCTTCAGATTGCCTGGTTTGTTCTTGGCCAGATGGTTGGAAAGGATCAGCAAGCTGTTCAAAGGCGTGCGTAGCTCATGGCTCATATTGGCAAGGAACTCGCTTTTGTAGCGGCTGGTGATCTCCAGTTCCTCCGCCTTTCGTTCCACTTCGCGTCTTGCTGCCTCCAACTCTTCGTTGCGTTGAACAACGGCCTGCGTCTGCTCCTCCAATTCCTCGTTGGTGACCTGTAGTTCCTCCTGTTGGATCTTCAGCCGTTCAGCCTGTTCCTCCAGTTCTTCATTGGTCTGTTGCAATTCCTCCTGCTGCACCTGCAGTTCCTCGCTCTGCCGTTGTGTTTCCTCAAGCAGTTCATCGATCTTCGAGCGGCTCAGCGCGCCATTGAAGGCGATGGCGATGTTGGCCATGGAGCGTTCAAGGAATTCGATCTCCTCACCGGTGAATGCGCTGAGTTTGGCCAGTTCGATCACTCCCAACACCTGTCCTTCGAACAGGAAGGGATGGATCACCACGTGACCCGGGGTGGCATCCAGCATCGCCGATCGGATCCGCAGATGTTCGATATCCACACCGTTCACAGTGATCGACTTCTTCTCCATGGCCGCCCGGCCGGCGAGCCCTTCGCCGGTGGTGAAATGGTCGGGTGCGTGATCGCTGAGGCCGTATCGTGCATAGGATCTCATCCGTTCACCGGCCTCATCCATCATATACAACGCTCCTGCCTGCGCACCGGTGCGCAGGGCCACGGCGGTAATGACATCCATGGCCAGGATACGCATATGCTTTTCACCCCGTAGCACATCATCCACCGATCGCTGGCCTTCAACAAGCCAGTTATGCCGTTCCACCTCCTGCATCCTTCTCTTCAGACCATCGCGCATGGTGACCAGTGCGCTACCCAGCGTGGCTATCTCCCGTGTGCCACCGATCGGTACTGGGGAATCCAGATCGCCATGAGCAATGTTATCCGCCACGTTCACCGCAGCGGCGATCGGCTTCATGATGGCACGTATGGTGATCGTGGCCAGCAGCAATGCGGTAACGAACGAGATGACCAGGATCGTCCATTGCATGGTGTTCAGTTCTTCAATGCTGGCATCCACGGCGGACAGATCGGAATTCATCAACTCGCGTTGTTTGGCCACCAGGGCTTCCATTATCCTGCGCGCTTCAGTGGCGGCCGGTGCCGATCTGCCGGTAATGATCGATGCTGCTTCACGAATGCTTTTCGCATCGGCTGCTGCCACCTGTTGCACGTATACGTTCTCGATCACTGTGACCACCTGCTGGTAGCGTTCCCTTGCCGTAGGCTCGTTGGAGCGGGCCAGTGAATTCTGCAATTCAAGCAAGGCCGGACGTATAGCCTCCGACCATGCGCTGTCACGCTCGGCCAGGTAGGAGCTATCGCGCAGGAAGACCCATCCGCGCAGAGCGGCCGATGAATGATTGATGCCGTTCAACAATTGAACACTGGCCTGCACCACGGGCATTCGCACATCTTCAACCTGGGCGCTGGATGACTTCACCTTGGCCACCTGGCCCAGGGTAACGACCACGATCAGCACAAGTAGCACCACCATGAAGGCGAAGCCTGCGGCAATGCGTGTAGCGAGTGAATTGAACATCAGGATATCTTGAGCGTTCTATGATGCAATGAGGAGAGCAGGTCCATGATCTTTGCAGGCGGTGCCACCAGGTCTGGCCGGGCCGAAAGAAGGGCGGCCTGTGGCATGGCGGGCGCTTCGGCCGTCAGCGGATCCTGTACAATGAGAAGTCCGCCGGCCTCCTTGATGCACCGGGCACCTTCGGCACCATCGGAATTGCCACCTGAGAGGATGATGCCCAGAAGCTTTTCACCATAACATGCTGCTGCTGTTTCAAAGGATACATTGATGGATGGTCTTGCAAAGATCTCACGTTGATCGATGGTGAGCGAGAACGTGCGGTCCTGCTCCACCAGTAAATGGTAATTGCCGGGTGCAAGATAGACCGTACCGGGAAGAATGTGTTCCTTTTCATCGGCCTCCTTCACGTTCACAGCGCCGTGGTCCTTCAGATGCTCTATCCAGGAAAGTTCATGCAGATCGGCCATGTGCTGTACCACGATAACGGGCAGGCAATCCTTCGGCAACACACGGATCATCTGCTTGATCAACACCATTCCGCCGGCCGATGCACCGACGATAATGGCCTCGATACGATCGAAGCTGACGTTCATGGATGGGGATAGTTCTTTTTGTAGATGCGGAAACGCCGGTCCAGCGGCGAATAGTAATGTCTGATCGGCGTATGTTCTATCGATTCCTTTGCGCCAAGGCAGAGTATGCCGCCGTTTACAAGGCTTCGGTGGAACATCTGATGCACGCGGTCCTGAAGATCGCGATCGAAATAGATCATCACATTGCGGCAGACCACCATCTGAACTTCGGCGAAATCAGTATCTGTTACCAGGTTATGTTCGGCCCATATGATGTTCTGCTTCAAGGAACGATCCATGATGGCCGATCCGTAATTGGCAAGGAAGTGATCGGTGAACCGGCCTTTGGGAGCGGTGCGTACATAATTCCGTTCGTATTCTCTTACTGCAGCAATGGGGTATATTCCTTGCTGTGCTTTTTCAAGTGCGATGCGGTTCACATCGGTGGCGTAGATGCGCGAGCGATCGTAAAGTCCTTCTTCCTTCAGCAGAATGGCCATGGAATAGACCTCTTCGCCGGTGGAGCAGCCTGCATGCCAGATCCTGATGTGCGACCAGGTGCGAAGCAGCGGCAGAACGTTCTCACGAAGGGCCCTGTAGAACTCGGGGTCGCGGAACATCTCTGTTACAGTGATGGACAACTCCTGTAAGAGCGCTCCAGCCTTGATGGCATCGGTCATCACCCCGTCCTGCAACTCGCCGATGCTCCTGAAGCTGTTCTGTACCATGTGGTTCCAGATCCGCCGCTTCACATGGGCCTTGGAATACTGTCTGTAATCATAGCCGTACTTACGGAAGATCGCCTCCAGCAGGCCTGCCATCTCCTCTTCCTGTATATTCAACATTCGCGCACTTGGGACATTGGATGAACGGACCGGAATGGAAAGCACCAAATTAATGCCTTCCGGACAGGGTGAGTGTATGGATCAATGACATGGAACGTTGGATCGATGGGACGCCAAGTGATGATCCCCGATCGTTATTCGATAATACTGGAGCGCGGTGACCGGTGCCGAAGGATCGCCAGGGATCAATGAGGGGCTCATGAAAAAGAACGATCACATCAACCGGTGGTGAACGTGATCGATGTGGAGGATCTTGATGACAAGGTGAAGGAGATCGAGAAGAACGGTGGAACCATCGTGGTCCCATGATGCCGATACCAGGGGTAGGATATGTGGCTTACTTCAAAGGTCCGGATGGGAAAATCCACGGCGCCTAACAGAACGATCCATCAGCACCCTCCCAATAGTGGAACGGTGCCAGTGGTTCACCGCTGAAGTTGGATCGGTCGCTCTTCTGATAATGGATCGAGATTGGCGCTATGTTCACTTCCGTTGGGACCTGGTGTGTCCGATAGCGGAAGGTCAACAGTGAAGATGCTTCCTTTTCCTGCTCCCTCGCTCTGAACCGAGATGGTGCCACCGTGCATTTCCACCAGGCGTTTGGCAAGGGTAAGGCCTATTCCAAGACCTTGCTTCACTTCGGTCTCCGACGTTTCCACTTGTTGGAACATCTCGAATATACGAGACAGCATTTCTGAGGGGATACCGATGCCATCATCCTGCACTGAGATCTGTAAACGACCGTCGGCCGATCGTGCCTGCAAGCGGATGGTGCCGCCCGCAGGGGTGAATTTCGATGCGTTGTTCAACAGGTTGGAGAACACTTGTGCCAGACGGTTCCGATCGGCATTGAGCCAGAGTTCCTGCCTGGGCAACAACACTTCTAAGCGCTGACCTTTCTCGGCAATAAGGGGGCGGCTTGCGTCAAGGGGGTCACGCACTAGGTCCTCTACACTGATGTGACCAATACGCAGTTCAAGCTTGTCCCTGCTGATGCGTGAGACATCGAGAAGATCATCGATGATGCGTACCATCTGCATGGTCTGCCGCTTCATCATTTCCCGGGTGCTGGCCATGATCTGCGGATCATCGCCGGCGATCTCCAACAACTCCAATCCGGTGCGTATGGGTGCCAGCGGATTGCGCAGTTCATGTGCAAGAATGGCAAGGAACTCACCTTTACGCCGATCGCTCTCACGCAAGGAGGTCTCAGTCCGGCGATGTTCCAAGGCAAGAGCAGCCGTCTGTGCCAGAAGTTCCACCACCTTCTGCTCATGTGCCGTAGGCCTGCGGCATTCCTTGAAGTATGTGCCGAACGTTCCTATCACACGTCCATCACCGGTCTTCATCGGATGGCTCCAGGCCGCCTTCAGGCCGAGAGCCAATGGAAGGTGCTTGATGCTGCTCCACTTCGGATCGTTCTCGATGTCAGGAGTGATCACGACCTCGCCGGTTACTGCCGCAATGCTGCATGTACCCACGTCCGCAGAGGCTTTCAATCCATCTATCGCCTGATTGTAATAGTCAGGCAGTTGAGGTGCCGCGCCGTGCCGGAGGATGCCGTTCTCATCCAACAGCAGGACGGAGGAGATGGTGGTCGAATCGGATTGCGCCACCGCCACCTGGGTTAGATATTCGAGGATGGATGTGATATCAGTGCCTTGGACCACCATCTCCAGCGCCTGTTTCTGGGCTTCAAGGAGGAGTTCCGATCGCTTGCGATCGGTGATATCGCGGCTGGCCCCGGTAAGCACGGTGGCCTTGCGGTGAACACCGTCACCCTCGAACTCCATGAGCCCCCAAATGCTCAGCCAGCGCCAGCTGCCGCCAAGAACTTTCACCCGGTATTCGGCGAAATATTTTCCATCACCATGAGGGTCCGCGGCACGTTGTACCGATAGCCACATCGCTGGAACATCATCGGGATGAAGTACCCGGCGCACGCCCTCCTCATCATGCTGTACCGCAGGAGCTTCAAGGCCGTACAACTCCTGGGCCTTGGAGTCCACCTCCCAGAGATGGTCTTTCAGGTGATAGCGCCATGTGCCCATCGAGGCGGCCTCCAACGCCATCTGAAGCATGTGCTGGCCGGCCCTAATCTCTTCCTCCTCTTTCTTGCGTGAAGTGATATCTCTGACGATGCCACCTCTGTAGATGGGCTTGCCATGCTCATCGCGCTGCACAAAGTAATTATCAGCTATCCATCGGTACTGGCCATCATCACCTCGGAAACGATATTCTACACGGCCTTTCGACGCGTTCCTGACATTCTCGAGCGATCTCAATACCTGAGGCAGATCATCGTCATGCACCCGATCCAAGATCTCTTCCACCGTCATGTTCTGCAACCGATCTGCTGCGATCCCCAAAACTTCCTTCACTACGGGGCTCACGTAATCGTAACTATCGTTCACCAGATCGCGACGGTAAGCCGCATCCATGGCGTTCTCAAGTACCGATCGGAAACGTTCCTCGGTCTCCTGCCGCTTCTTCTCTGACGCCTTTTGGGCGCTCATATCGGTCACGAAGGCGAAGTAATGCAAGGGCCTGCCCTGATCATCGCGCACGAGATGCACCTTCACTTCGATCGGTATTCGCGTACCGTTCTTATGGAAATATTCCTTTTCGTAGGACCGGGGTTCACCATCCTGCAGCAGTTGCGTGAGCTCGTTGGCCTCGCTCTGCCGCCATTCTGCTGGCGTAAGGTCCTCGGCCCAGGTCAATCGCTGAAGTTCCTGTTCAGAATAACCAGTGAGTTCAACAAACGCCTCGTTGACGTGTTTCAGGCTGCCATCGGGATAGCCGGATGCGAAAGGTTGTGATACCGAGGATAGCACATGACAGAAGTGCTGTATACGGTCATCGTCCTTGTTCACCTTCGAACGGGCATTTCTGGAGACCAAGGCGCTACGTGACTCAGCACGAAAGGGATCGATCATTTATTCCTGTGGCTGATCTCCTTGGATGATCATCTTGTTCGGAAGTAGCCAGGAAGCACAACACATCAAATGTATACCAAAGCGAAGGGTGGAAGGTGGGAATTAAGAAGTGTTCAGGAGAAATTCATACCAAGGTGATATTCAGCCCGACGAGAACGCGGACAGCCACCCATCCCTGAGCAGCTGTCCGGATCTACGTGAAGGGTACCGAAGCGATCACCCGGCCGGGCCGCGATCGGTGACCTGAAGCGCATTGGCAGATCGTTTGCCAGAATGAACGGAACCACGCCCGGCGTGGTCTCGCGAAGTCATACAGCGATCATTTCCTTCACCAAAGGTAGACTGATGATGAATGTGCTGCCTTTGTTGCGGCCATCGCTCTGTGCGGCTATGCTTCCACCGTGCTTCTCCACCAGTCTGCGTACCAGGGCAAGGCCGATCCCCAGGCCCGAGGAGACCTGGAAGCCTGGACGCCCGATCTGGCCGAACATTTCAAAGATCTTCGGAATATCCTCTTGCGAAAGACCGATCCCATTGTCCTTCACGGAGATGATGACCTCGTTCGTCTTTTGCGCCATTTCCAGCTCTATCTGACCTCCAGGCCGGGTGTACTTCGCAGCGTTGTTCAGGACATTCTGGAAGATCTGCGCCAGGCGGATCGGATCACCATTTACCATCAAGGGCCCTTCGGTGACCCGGATCTTCACTTGATGTCCATGTTGTTCCATCAAAGGCTGGCAGGCTTCCACCGCACCGGTGATGACCGGGGTGATATCCACATTCTCAAAACGCAGGTCGATCTTGCCACGATTGATACGGTCCACATCCATCAGATCCTCGATCAGGCGCACCATATGCTCCAACTGCCGCCGCATCATTCCTTCTATCGATCGGCGCTCGCCTTCTTCGAGCATCTCCCTGTCATTGGTCAGTAGTTCGAGCCCGCTCACCAACGGAGCCAACGGATTGCGGAGTTCGTGCGCGAGCGTGGCCAGGAACTCGTCCTTGCGCCGATCGGACTCCCGCAACGCCTCCTCGGTCAGTTTCCTGTCGGTGATATCGCTCTGTGTGCCCCACGCCCGCAGCAATTTCCCGTTCTCAACAATGCCTACCAGGTTATTGCTGAAGAACACAGGAAGCCCATCCTTGTCCCGTTCCTCACTTTCACCGCCGTTGAGAATGTGGCCTGAATTGATGAAGGCTTTCAAATATGCTTCGTTCTCCGCGGTCCGGGGCATCAGATCACCCAGCCTCGCACCAATAAGATCGGAGGCATGGTTGAAACCGTACATGCGGGCCATGGCATCATTGCATTCGGCCAGCATACCATGTTGAAAGGCCAACTCGACCTGTTCAGATGCGGGCAACGCGGTGTCGATGGGCTGTTCCATCTCGATGCGCCAGATGCCTTCTGAACTGTTCTCTATGAAGGAACGGTAGCGTTCATCTGATGCCCGCAAAGCAGCTTCGCTGATCTTCAATGACTTTTCATGCCTGTCCACGGCCTTGGCCATCCACCAGAGCACGGATGTGAAGAGCACAGCCTCCAGTATGGTGCGTAATGCGGTACCGAACGTATGTTCATACAGTCCTTCTGCGGCTCCGTAAACGATGGTCCAACCCAGAATGATCGGGAGTATGATCAGGAAAGGCAACGCTCGCCGCACCAAGGCTCCCGAGGCACTGCGCTCACGTATCGTGCGCATGGGCTCCACATCGGGCATGGAAATGATCAGCGCTACCGCCAGTGCAATGAATTGAACGCCTGTCCCAAGGGATATGGCCGTCCATTTGGGGATCACGTACAGGCTTTGGGCCCCATAGAGATACCCGACCACTGAGAGCAGGCTGATCGCGATGCAGGCCGTAGCCAGATGGCCGGCCCTACTGCGGAAGTGGCCGCCTGAGATAAGCAGGGCGGTGGACATCAACATGAACATGAAGCATGCGGGCATTCCCATACGGCCGGGAGCAATGGTGCCGCTCTGGCCCCATTGCGCATCCACCAACAAGCGATCGATCCCAAGATCGATCTGGATGATGTGCTCCACGAGTGTGAGCAGACCGATGGAACCTGCGATGATGGATGACACGCGCATGAGAGCGATATGATCCGCTGCCCGCAGTATCATGGCAAGACCGAGGAAAGTGAAAGAAAGGGCCGTGTTGGGCATCATCGAGATACCCGATCCGAACCAATCCGTAAGACGCTGCACTTCCAGATACCATCCGGTCAGAGTGACGAGGCCGCCGATAAGCACAAGGGTGCCAAGAAGGATCCCGATCCAACCCGAAGGGGAACGATCCACAGGTGGAAAGGACATGCATCAAATGTACCTAAGATCAATGAGAGAACGGGCAGTGTGCCTGTGGTTCCATGATATTTCATAATAGTTCGCTGGAGCATGATTCATCTCCGATCCTGCCCATGCCCATGGATCTTGAGAACGGTCTACAACATATCAACATGTTGAAAAGAGATCCAGCCATCGCCAAATGCTGGTGATCAGTGCGGTGGTCCGTGCAGCGCTGTCGAGAAGTGAGTACAGTCCGTCGGATCGTTGAAAGCGCGATCTGCCATGCGGATAGTTTTGACCACCACCACCGACCATGGACCGCCGGACCTTCTACTGTACACTTCTAGCACTGCTCTGCGCTGTGCTGGTGCCCCATCTCTCCAATGCGCAGACCGCTGCGGATACATTGCTCAAGGGCTTGAACGGATGGAGCGTCACGCCAAAATTCACCGTTACCGACCTGGTCACCGGCATTCGTCCGCCAGGCAAGCTGGATGGCATCGGTGCCAAACGGGTAGGAAATGAACTGCACATCTATGTTGGCCATGAGATAGAACAATCCATGGGCAGTTCGTATTCGCTGGAGAACGGCCTTCAATTGAAGGGCGCCCGAATCACCAAGTTCAAGATGGATGCGGCCACGCGGAACATCACCAGTGCTGAGATCGCCTACAAGCGCATCTACGATCGAGCAGGTACCCTGGTCTCCAGCGCAACACAGATCAATGAAGGAAGTAGCACTACAAGCGGCCTTGATAAGATCTGCTCTGCATCATTGTTCAGGGCTGGTACATACAATCTTGCAGATGATCTGTTCATCACCGGCGAAGAGACCGATAACGGTCAGGCGTTCGTGCTCGATATTGCCAACGATGATCTGTACTGCGCACCCTGGTTGGGCAGGGCGAAATTCGAGAACATGGCCTTCATGGAACATCCTGACCCCATGAAAGTGGCCTGTCTGATCGGTGATGACACACAATCGGCACCGCTGTATCTGTACATCGGGGACAAACATTATTACGGTAACAACAGTTTCCTCGATCGCAACGGTCTTGCACACGGTACCCTGTATGTATTCGTGGCCGCCAACGGCTATACATCCCCACAACACGTGAATGGTACGAATACGCGGTTCACCGGTACTTTTCAAGCCATAACGCATTATGATCCGGCATTTGCCGGCACTTCCGGGTATGATGGACTTGGCTTCGCGCACCAGGTCACACAGTACCAGAAGGGCAACGGGTTGAACAACTTCCATTTCTCACGACCCGAGGATGTGGCCACCGACCCGTACAATGGCACTCGCGCGGTGTATGCGAGCACAGGGCGTGGAAGCCTGTATCCGGCAGATGACTTCGGTACCACGTACATTTTCGATATCAACTTCACGGACCTCTCGGCCAAGGTGCATATCCTGTATGATGGCAATGATGCTGGCGGAGGGCAATTCCCATCCGCCGATCACGGGCTGCGCAATCCCGATAATCTTGATTGGGGCAATACCGGAGCCATCTACATACAGGAGGATCAGGCCACGGAGATCACGCCTTTCGGATCGATAAGTGGAGAAGAGGTATCCATCTGGGAAGTGGATGCCATTACAAGTGCTGCAACGCGCATCGCACAAGTGGACAGGAACGCCGACTTTCCTTCGGGAACTTTCGATAATGCGTCTTCCACCATGGCGGCATGGGAGACCAGCGGAGTTCTCGATGTTACCAAGTTGTTCGACGTACACGATCGGGTCATTCTCCTGGTGACCGTGCAGGCACACAGCCTTACGGGTGGCCCCATCCTGCAACATCATCTGGTTGAAGGCGGTCAGCTCTGCATCCTTGAAGGACCTGTGCAGACCGATCTGGTCATTCGGTCAAAAGCGATCCTCGATGGCCCGTACGTTCCCGGCACCGGCACCATGCGTGATGATCTGCGTATGGGCGGCCTCATTCCTTCCACCCAACCATACGGGGTTGCTCCATTCCTGTATGCTGGTACCGAAACGATACATCCAGGAGTCCTGTCGGTTACCGGGAACAATGCGATCGTGGATTGGGTGCTCATGGAACTTCGTACTTCCGATACGCCAGGTGCGGTGTTGAAGCGCCGGGCGGCTCTGCTGCAGCGTGATGGTGACATCGTGGACATGGATGGCCAGAGCCCGATGCGCTTCAAAAGCACCGTTGCCGGATCCTATCATGTTTCCTTGAAACATCGGACACATCTGGGGGTGATGACCCAGGACCTGCAACCTTTGGCTCCGGTGGCCCATACCATCGATCTCTCCTCACCGGCCGTGCCGCTTTGGGGTATCAGCGCAATGAAGGAATCCAATGGCCTAAGATCGTTGTGGACCGGTGATGTGAATGGCGATGGACTCATCAAATACACAGGCAACGAGAACGATCGTGATCCCATACTGGTGGCTATCGGTGGTCTTTCACCAACGGCCATCACAACAGGCTACTCCACCCTGGACGTGGATATGAACGGAGTGGTCCGTTATACCGGTGGTGATAACGATCGTGACAGGATATTGCAGAGCATTGGCGGAGTGGTGCCTACTACAGTGCGTTCACAACAGATCCCTTGAGAAGGGAAATAGGAGCGTGGTGGATATCATTTCTTGAACTCCGCAGGCCGATGTCCTAATTTCGTCCTACGGATGGCTGCGATGATCAGTTTGGAGTTCTTCGAAAAGATGGGTACGCTTTCGGTCTGTGGTGGCCTTCTCTTGAAGCATTTCAAGTACGGCGACCTTCGATCGGACAACTGGCTTTTCTCCGCCTATATGTTCTTCCTTCTATGGTGGATCATCTGGCCGGTGCTGGGGTCCGTGGAAGCCTATGAACGTTACCGGAAGTATCGGCTGTCCTTGCTTCCTCAGCGCCCATATATTGACGACCGTGAAGCCCACTTGTTCATCGAGCAGCAACGAATGATCGAAGCAAAAGGTGCAGTGGCCTAGGCCCTTTCGCTTCTCTTCTCCTCGTTGAGCCCCAGGGTCTCTTCCACCGCCTCCTTTCCGATGATCAATGTAGGATCTTTCTTCTTGCTGAAGATCCGGTAGATGATCGGCGTAATAGTGAAGACCCCGAAGCCAAGGATCACCTTTTCGAAGTTCTGCTTCACCCACTCATTGTCGCCGAAGTAGAACCCTGCTATCATCATACTGCTCACCCAAAGCACACTGCCCACCACATTGTAAAGGAGATATTTCCGGCGCTCCATCTGTACCACGCCTGCCACTATCGGCGCGAAAGTGCGGAGAAAGGGAAAGAAACGCGCCAGCACTATCGCCCGCCCGCCGTGCTTGTCATAGAAATCACGTGCTTCGAACAAGTACTTCTTCTTGAAGAGCAATGAATCCTTGCGATGGTAGAGGTGGGGGCCGGTGCGCCGGCCGAACCAGTACCCCAGATGGTTGCCCAGGATCCCGGCCAGAGAGATCAAGGAGATCCAGTAGGCAAGGTTGGCGAGGTCGCCTTCAAATGGGGTAGGCGCATTGGCGAGCATCACCCCGGAGATGAACAACAAGGAATCACCCGGAAGGAAGAATCCGACGAAAAGCCCCGTCTCAGCAAAAATGATGAACGCGATCAGATAGAAGCCTCCGTACATGGCGGCTAGCGCCGCCAGTCGTTCCGCATCGATAAGATCCTTGATGAACTCGAATACTTCTTGCATAACAAAGGAGGTACAAAGTTACAGGAAGCAGAAGGCCGATACCGATCACACATCTTTGCAGGCATGACCGATACACCGCAGATCGTGAAGACCGGGAACTTCAATGCCGCAGCGATCCACCTGATCATACCCGGCAGGGACATGGCCTCTTACATGGATCCTGCGATCGCAGAGTTGTTGCGCGTGATCATGGCGCAGGGGGTCACGCCTGCCGGACCATTGTTCTCCTTTCATCACCGCCAGCCAGCTGAGACATTCGATCTTGAGATCGGATTCCCGTTGACCCATGTGATAAAAGATCGTGAGCGCGTACGTATGATCACTTTTCCTGCCATGACCGTGGTACGTGCCCTGTACACCGGCCCTTATGATGGCTTGGGAGATGCCTGGGGGCGGTTGCAGGAATGGGTGCGCCAGCAAGGAATTGCCGAAAGTGGCCGGTTCTACGAATCGTATCTGACCAATCCGGATGATGAACCCGATCCACGAAAATGGCGTACGCAGTTGAATTGGATCGTAGAGATGGATGATTGACGTCCAACGGGCCGCTGTGGCTACACCGACGCTCCCCGATCGCGTCGAACATTCCCCGCCATCCGGATCTGTCTCTTTCGTCCTTCACGAACTTGGTATATCTCCTGATCGGACTCCGCCGATCCAAAGGAAGCACTCATCTGGAAAAAGCCGGAATGCCGTGTTGGGAACTTCTTTCCGGTATCCGATCTGTTGCATCGGGAGCAAACCTCTTGAGATATGCACATTGAAAAGAAGACGCAGGACATTTCGCCTGCAAGTCGGAACAAGTTCCTACGTCCCATGGGAATGGCCGTGGCCATGACCGCACTGCTATTTGCTGTTGATGCTGGCGCACAGACCACGCCGAACAGCAATACAGATAACACTCGGAGCGGATCGACCATGGATGCACCTCCTCCTGCGCGGCCTGCAGATAGGGCCACGGATACACCCACCCAGCAGAACCGTGCATGGCAGCGTTTTGATGATCGCACCACCACCGATCTTGAACTGGATGATACCCAACGCCAGAGATTGCGCGATATAGATGAGCGCTACGATCGTGAGTACCGTGCTCTCGGGACCGATCCGATGACAAACCCTGCATATGATGATCTTTACATGCGAAGGGATAATGAAGTGCGTGGTGTGTTGACCGAAGATCAGTATGAGCGCTGGAACCGCGGAAATACGGATACGACCAAACCGCTGCGTGATACCAACACCGGAACAGCACCAACACCTGAACGGTGATAATTGAGAGAAGCGGCCTGGTGTTGCCACAGGGACCAGGCCGGAGGGGACGCAGCTTACAAAGGCTGCGTCCCTTTCATTTTTCCGCATTCAACAGCCTTGGATCACTGCATGGCGAAACGCACCAACCTTGGCGGGCCACCTTTGCCTTCCGTGGTCAGCACCAGATCGCCATTGGGCAGGAATGTGATGCCTTCAGGCTTGGGCAGAAGGGAATCATCGAGCAGATGCAGATCCACAAAGCGGCCCTGCCGATCGAGCACGAGGAGGCTTTGGTCTACCGCTGAAAGAATGTAGTACTGCTGCGTTCGCGGATGCACGGCTATAGAAGACATGCGCAGCTTGAGGGCGGATCGTTCATCGCCCTTCTTGGTCTCCTTCACCGGTAATTCGATGCCGGCCTTCTTTGCAGCAGCTACGATGTCACTTACAGAGAAGGAAAGTACTGGCCGATCCACGAGCTTTTCGGTGGCTGGGTCGAATGCATACACATGTCGTTGATCGCGCGTGTACTTCGATCCTTTCTGGACATCTTTTGGCGAGATGAGCACCAGCCGTTTCGCTTCATCGAACCCCAGACCTTCAATGTTCTGGTTCGGCAGCCGCAGATGAAAACTGTTCTTCAATTGGATCTTTCCGCGGAGGCCTTTCAGGTGATAGACCATTCCATCGCTGCGAAGTGCGTAATAGCCATCGCCTACACGTGTAAGCCCTTCCATATCGCCCGGCGGGCCGAAGGAATGCTTCTCCAGGACCTTGCCCGATCGAAGATCGATCAGGTAGATGGTCGCCTGCTCATCCTGAAGGCAGGCCACGGTGTTCTGATCAACATCTGTAAGGCCGCTTACTTCAATGAGCTCAGAAGGTAGGGTGAATTTGGCCACCGGCCGGTGCAGGTCGTAACCCGATCGGCCACCGAGCAGACACAAAAGGCCAAGAAGCAGCAGGCGCATGCAGTAAAGATCGAACAGTTCTCAACAATGTCCATACCACCTTCAAGCTTCCTTATTTTGCCAGCGTAGTATGGATGAAGATCCCGTCACGACCATTGGAAGATGCTCTGATCATAACACCACCGGCCGATCGGAAGGTTTTCACGCTGCTGCAGTTGACCACTGCACTGAAGAACGCGATCCATTCGGCCACCGGTGATCGCAGTTTCTGGATAAAGGCGGAGATCGTGGGCTTGAAGCTTGGGAACCATGCCTATCTCGAACTTGCCCAACATGAGAACGGGAGCAAGGTCGCGGTGATGCGCGGTATCATTTGGCGGAGTGCGTTGGTACGGATCGAAAAAGCACTTGGGCCCGAGCGGGATGGTGTTTTGAAGGAAGGGAGCGAGATCCTTTTTCGTGCCATTGTGCAGTATCATGAAGTACATGGCCTGAGCCTTCTGATCGATGAGATCGATCTGTCCTTCAGCCTTGGTGAACTGGAGCGCCGCAAACGCCAGACGATCGAAAAGCTGAAGGCCGAAGGTCTGTTCGAGCTGAACCGTGCATTGCCCGAGCCGATGGTGATCCAGCGTATCGCGCTTGTTTCGTCCAGTGGTACTGCGGCCTATTCTGATTTCGTGGAACATCTGCATGGTAATGAGTTCGGCTATCGTTTCCATGTGGTGCTTTTCAATTCCATTGTTCAGGGCGAAAGCGCTGCGCGTGAACTGCGATCGGCCCTGGCCAGCATCAATCCCGAACGTTTCGATGCAGTGGTGTTGATACGCGGAGGTGGATCGAAGCTGGATCTGGAGGTCTTCAACGATCTGGAGCTTTGCCGTGAGGTGGCGCGCATGAGCATTCCGGTCATGACAGGCATTGGTCATGAGATCGATGTTTCCGTGGTCGATCTTGTGGCGCACAGCCATCACAAGACACCGACCGCCATCGCCGATCGGTTGATCGATAAATGCGCGGCTTTCGAGGGCGAACTTCAGGTCATGCTCGCGAACATGCAACATAGGATGACCGGGCGCATTGCGATCCAGAGAGAATTGCTGGGCCAATGGACAGGATCACTGAAGAACGTGCCACAATACAACTGCAGGTTACGTCGCGGTGAGCTCCACCAGATCATGGCGGCACTGCAGCAGCAGGTGAATGCACAGTTGAAGGCGAAAGCGATGGAGGTCGCTGCGCATGCAGCTTCCATCGGAGCATTGCCCATGCGCAAGCTCCAGAACATTGAAGCTGCGAGGATGCAAGCCATCTCCGCCTCGATCGGCCGATCTGCCCAGCATGGCATGCAGATGATGATGCAACGCGTACAGAACATGCACGAGGCGATCGCATTGCTTGAACCGGGAAAGATCCTCCAGCGCGGCTTCAGCATCACCAGGCTGAAGGGAAAGGCATTGGTGGATACCGATGGATTGGAGGCCGGTACGATCGTGGAGACCAAATTGGCGGAAGGAAGTTTCACCAGCCGCATAGAACGCATTGGATCATGAAGACCGAAGAACTCACCTACGAAAAGGCATTTGCCGAATTGGAAGCGATCATGGAAGACCTGCAGCAGGACCGCATCTCCGTGGATGAACTGACCGTTAAGGTGAAACGCGCGGCGGAATTGATCTCCTTCTGCAACGAGATGCTGCGATCCACCGAAGCGGAAGTGACCAAGATCGTGAAGAAGCTCGGTCTGTAGATCCGATCAGAGCTTGATGAAACGCGCTTTTCTCACGGTCTCGTAGCCTTCCATGATCTGAAGTACGTACGATCCAGGAGCGAGCAGGGAAACATCAAGCCTTCCATTATTGGTCTTCCTGTTGAGGATCTGCATTGACCCGGTGAAGACTTGATCACTCATGATCGTCCATTCTCAACACCTCATCACAGCACCATCATTTGGATCCTGAAGCAGAAGCCCCGGTCACATCACGGGGATGGGACCGGGGCTTCTTCAAGATGAGGAACTCAGGAAGGCTCTTTCACGGCAAGGTTATCATAGCGATAGATAGGATCCACTTGATCGGAGCCGGGAGGCAGGGCGATCAGATCCTTCAACAGACCATTGTCCAGGCCATATACCCAGCCGTGAAGCATCGGTGCATTCCTGTCGATCCAGGCTTTTTGCACGATGCTCGTCTTGGCAAGGTCCATCACCTGTTCTATCACATTGAGCTCTACCATGCGGTCCAGGCGTTGCTTATCATCCCTTATGGCATCCACCTCTTCCTTGTGCAGCCGGTACACGTCCTTGATATTGCGCAACCATTTGTTGATGATGCCAAGTGATTGGTTGGTCATCGCGGCCTGCACGCCGCCACAGCCGTAGTGCCCGCAGACTATGATGTGTTCCACCTTCAGGTATTCCACCGCGAACTGAAGTACGCTGAGAAGGTTCAGATCGGTATGCACCACCATATTGGCGATGTTGCGATGCACGAAGATCTCACCAGGCTTGGTGCCAGTGACCTCATTTGCCGGGACACGGCTGTCACTGCATCCGATCCACAGGTATTTGGGTCGTTGCAGCTTGGCCAGCGTAGGAAAAAAATCCGGATCATTATTGCGGATGGCTTCTGACCACTTCTTGTTGTTATGGAGAAGCTCCTTGTATGAATTCTGATCTACCATTGTTGTTGGTGTGATGTTGATCTCAATGATCTGTTTGAACGAGTTCTTTCTTTCGGGGAAGATGTAATTTGTCCAGTACCTGCTGAAGATCGGTGATCCCGCGGTTGTTCTTTTTATTGAAGCCGATCAGCTCAAAGGTTATGTTCCGCTCGGCTCCGCTGGCAACGGCCTCATCAATGATCTCTTTCACGTCCTGGTCAAGGTCCACGGTACGCCGCGCATCTATCACCACCCTGGCCCCGGAAGGTAGTTCGCCCAGCGTGCGGCGAATGCCCGCCTTGTTCAGGAAGGTCACGTCCTCGCTCAATTCAATGTGAATGGGCATTCCTTCAAGGTGTTTCGATGGATCGAAATGGAAGGGTACGCGGTAATTCTTCCAAAGAATATGGATCACGGCCACCGCAACACCGAGACCCACGCCCGTGAGCAGATCGGTGAACGCCACCCCGAGCACGGTGATGATGAACGGTACGAACTGCATGAAGCCGGCCTTCCACATCGATCTGTACAATGCGGGTCTGGAAAGCTTGTAACCCACTTGAAGCAGAATGGCCGCAAGGCTTGCAAGAGGTATCATCCTCAAGACCGTGGGTATGGCCAGCACACAGACCAGCAACAACAGACCATGCATCATGGCTGCCAGCTTGGTCCTTCCGCCGGATTGGATGTTGGCCGAACTGCGAACGATGACCTGCGTAAGTGGCAGGCCACCGAGCAGACCGCTGGTCATGTTACCGATGCCCTGCGCAAATAGTTCTCGGTTGGCCGGTGTCGTTCTCCGCCAGGGATCCATCTTGTCAGTGGCTTCCACGCAAAGCAATGTTTCCAGGCTGGCCACAATGGCTATGGTGAAGGCCACGGTCCATACAGCCGGTTGTATCAGCGCGGCCAGGTCCGGGAACGGTAGCACATTGAACCCGGTTATGTCCGGCAGGTCCACATAATGCCCCGCGCCGATCGTCAATGCCGGAATGCCGTTGAAGATCATCGCCAGTACTATCCCGAGCACAACGGCCAGCAGGGGCCCGGGTATCTTGTTCAACAGAGCGTTGCTTTTCACCCATTTGGTATCCCACAGGATCAGCACGGTAAGGCTCACGATCGTTACTATTAGTGCGCCGTATGAAATGGACCCGAGCATGTAATAGAGCTCCGAAAAGGTGTTGTGCTGATCGGGTTGCTGGAAGGATTCGTCTCCAAAATAGTCCGCATCATAGCCCATGGCATGCGGGATCTGTTTGAGGATGATGATCAATCCGATACCTGCGAGCATTCCCTTTATCACGGCACTTGGGAAATAGTAGGCGATGATACCTGCCCGTAGTACGCTCATGATGATCTGCAGGAGCCCGGCCAGTACCACTGCGGCCAGAAAGATCTCGAAGCTTCCCAGGTCGGCGATGGCCGTAAGTACTATGGCGGCCAGCCCTGCCGCAGGTCCGCTCACGCCCAGGGGCGAACCGCTTAGAAAACCAATAACGATACCGCCAATGACCCCGGCCACCACGCCTGAGATCAATGGAGCGCCAGAGGCAAGGGCTATACCCAGGCACAGGGGCAGTGCTACCAGGAACACCACTACCGAGGCGGGCAGGTCCTGTTTCCAATGTTGAAAAAGAGAAGTTGACTTCATGCGAAGGGACCGAAAGTTTGAATTGATGATCACGGCCACGCGCAGCGCATGACCATGCAGGATCAGGAAAAGGTCCTCAGGACCAGTCTCAAACTTCGGGAGGCGGCACGGCCACCTCGGCATGTTCCACCTCCAGGTACGGATCCTCCATCACGGGCTTCCTCAGCCCTTCAAGCAGATGGTCGTCCAGTGGATCCTTCAGATCGAAGCAGGTGATGGAACACGCATGTTTCACTTCCTCCTCCTCGGCCATGGGAATGGGTACCGTGCCCTGCTCATCCAGGAGGGTAAGCACGCTTCGGGAGTTGGACATCAACGGCAGCATCAGTAATAGAAGACCCATGGCCAATGCGCAACAACGCATCATCATGGGGTTCAAAGTGATGTTCCTGTCCGTATGCATACAGTGTATCCGGGGCAAAAGTACAATGTACCCTGCTGAGGCGAAATAGATCGAGGGTTACCACTGCGTTAAGAGTTGCAACAGGCGGTGTTGTTGAAAGGTTGTGGAAAGCTTTTGAAAACTTGTATCGATCCGCCGAACGTTGTAGGGATACTTTGCAGCCCTATGCAAGGGACCAGGGCAGTCAACCTGCTGTTATCGTACATCCTTATCCTATCGGTATCCGCCCAATTCAACGGGCCAGAGAGCGTGGAGTACGATCCCGTGGGCGACCGCTATTTCGTGAGCAACACCGGTAGCAGTGCCATTGTTGAATTGGATCAGCAAGGGAACGCTGAAGTGTTCGTCACAGGCCTGCCCAACGCTCCCTATGGCCTGGAGATCATGGGCGATGTGCTTTACGCATGCATGGGTAGCGGGGTGCGCGGGTACTCACTGCAAACAGGGGAGGAGGTCTATTACCGCAACCTGAACGCTCAATTCCCCAACGGCATCACCACCGATCGCACGTTCCTTTACATCACCGCATTCCAGGGACAGAACATCATCAAGGTCGATCCGATAAACGATTCACATGAGACGTTGGTAGCCAGCACCGGCGGCCAACCCAACGGCATCGTGTACGATCCGAACGGTGAACGATTGGTCGTGGCCTTCTGGGGATCGAACGCACCGATCAAGAGCTTCGATCGCAACACAGGCGTGGCTACGACACTGGTAGCCAACACAGGTCTTTCCAACATCGATGGTATCACGATCGATTGCCTCGGTAGATTCATCACCGCAAGCTGGAGCCCCGATCAGCTCACCGCCTGGGATCCGGCATTCACCTCGCCAGGCGTGGATCTTGGGGCTGCCGGACTGAACAACCCTGCAGATATCGATTTCGATCCGGTGAACAATGTGATCGCGGTGCCGAACACTGCCGCACAAACGGTCACCTTCCATGAAGTGGCCTGCACCATCGGTGTTGACGAAACCATCACGCAGAAAGAACAGTTGATGGTGATCCCCAATCCGGTGCGCGATCTCATGCACATCCAGCCGGCGTTCAAGGAGCCACAGCCGTACATCATCCTCGATCAGCGCGGCCTGCTTATCGGTGGGGGCACACTAAGGCCCAACGGGCTTATCGATCTGCGCCGCCTCTCGCCCGGTACATATATCCTGAACTTCACCGCCGCGCATATGCAGGTGCGTTTGGTGAAGGAGTAGATCCCGAACATGGCGGCACGCGACCAACGCACGATCGATACCATCCTGCTCATCCTCTGGGCGCTGTCGCTGATCGGCCTGCTCATCGATCTGATCGATCTCAACTGGCTCAAGACACTTTCAAGCGGCTTTCTTTTCATCGGCATCGGCGCAGTGATCCGCTGGCGGCGCTACCGCAGCGAACGCTGGAAACACGTGGCGTGGATCAGCTTCGTGGTAGCGATCGCGGCGCTGTTGTATCGGCTGGCGATGTGGTATGCGGGGTGAGGTGCGGGCGAATTCCTGTCAGGGCGTGTCTGCGGTTGCAAGTCCTCGCGCTACGCGCTCCGGGCTTTCCACCTTCGCCACTTACGCAGATCAGGGCCGGACGATGATGACAGGTTCGCAGCAAATATTTCCGATATTCGTGGAAGTATGGTGCTCAGGATCGGGCTAACCCATTGGACCGCTATGATCCTCTAGGACGAAAAAGGTGGGCTTTACGTTCCAAATAGTTCAGCTTTACCTAACGATCTACGGCAACCGACTAGTTATGCGTCATTGAATGGCAACAAAGCGAACTAATAACCTCCACCAAATGAATAGACATTTACAACTCCTGCTCCTTACTTTGGCACTTGTCCATGTGGTAATCGTAGGAATGGCGCAAACGGCTTACATCCCTAATCAAATGGGTTCTAATGTATCAGTTATTGATCTATCCACAAATAATGTTGTAGGCACGATTCCAGTTGGTCTAGGTCCTACAGGTGTATCAGTAAGCTTAGATGGAACTAAGGTTTATATTATGAACCGGACTTCCAAAACAGTAAGTGTAATAAACACCGATAGCAATACAGTTTCTGCTACCATTGCAGTAGGAGGTATTAAACCAGGTAGAGGGTGCGTGACACCGGATGGCAGCAAATTATATGTTACAGATTCATGGGCTGGTACTATCACAGTAATTAATACTGCTACAAATACTGTGGCAACGGAAATACCGTTATTTTCAGCGAATGGAATAGCCATTAGCCCTGATGGAAGCAAGGCCTATGTTGCAACGCAAATTGCAGATGAGGTCGTTGTAATAAACACTGCAGATGATAGTGTAATGGATACCATTTTGGTGGGCGATAATGTAAATAGCGTTTGTGTAACACCTGATGGAAGCAAGGTGTATGCAGCAAACAGCTCCGATTGGACAGTAAGTGTAATAAATGCTCTAGTCGATACAGTTTCAGCTACAATACCCACTAACTATTCATATCCTGATTGCATGGCTGTGACGCCCGATGGGAGCAAGTTATACGTTGTGAATTCCACTAGCAATGTAGTAAGTGTTATAGATATAGCAACCAATACTATTTTAACTTATATACACGTGAATCATGCTAACGGAATATCCATAACTCCCGATGGTAGTAAAGTATATGTTACCCAAACTTTCTCAAACATGCTAGCAGAAATAAGCACTGCGACAAATACGATCACAGATAACATTCCAGTTGGTAACTTTCCTTTGGCTTACGGCAATTTTATTTCTACGCATCAGTTCGTCGGTATTTCTGATCATAAACTTGATGAATCAAATATTTCAATTTATCCCAATCCTTTCACATCTCAGACAATCTTGTCCTTCAGCAACGAACAGAAGAACATCACTATTGAAATAACTGACGTGCTTGGAAGGGAAATAAAGACAACAAACTTTACAGGTAAGCAGTTTACATTACTGCGCGAAGAGATGAGCACTGGAGTTTATCTGGTGAAAGTGACCGGCGAGAATAAAAGCGTTGTGAGTAAGAAAATAATAGTGCAATAAAAATAGGCACACGCGAGCAAACGATAGCGAAACAACGACGCATAACAAACGTATTGATGCAAATTTTTAAGCGGGGCTTGGGAGGTGAAATTGACGTGCTTCTTATATGTATTTGTGGTGGGGTAAGAGACGCGCTTCATAAAACCCGCTTTTAAAAACTTCATCAATACGCCTACCGTTAACCTTCAGGATGACAACTGTCAACGAACAACTGACAACTACCCCCGCCTCGAGTTCAAGAACCGCATGCCCACCAGCCGATCGGTGCGCTGTTGGTAGTCCGTGAAGTAGATCAGGATCACATAATCGTTCTCGGTCTGGAAATGCGAGCCTTCAATGGCGGTGAGATCGGCGATCTGCGCGTTTCGGGAAAGTGTGGCGAATGAGAAATCGTACAGGCCTTGTTTGAGCAGGATGCTCGCGCGATACATGCCTTCCTTAGGGAAGTAGGTCATGCGATTCTCCTTTTGCGCACGCATGTCGCTGAAGCCGCCGTACACGTACGCTTCATCCATCAGCGGTTCCTCCATCGGCAACTGGAAATGCACCATCACATAGTCCGCACCCAACGGATCGCCATCTACGATATCGTTCCGGATGAAGAACCGGCCGTTGATGTCCGGCTGATCGAAGTAGACGCGGATGTTGCGTCTCCGTTCAGGAATGATGAACGCTTCGTACACACCCTGGCCAACGCCTGGGGTGATGCGTTCCACGCGTTGCGTAGCGAAACGCAGGTCCTTCAGATCGAAGTTGCGGTACTCGTTGCCGCCCATGAAGAGCCCCTGTTCGGGATAGTCGTAGACCAGCTCCGATCCACGCACGAAGCGCGGCTTGAAACCGGTGCGCGCATCTTCCCAGCGCATGTTCTGCAACACGGTGACACTGATCTGCGCGAAGGGATCCTGCACGGGCAATGCCGGATGGCGGATGTTGAAGTCCACCTGCTGCGCCTCGTCCCGTACCTCAACATTGCGGCTGGCCACCACGCGCGCATCCAGCTGCACGTTCTGCTCATACACCATGAACCTTCTGGTGATCACCAGATCTTCCTGGTCATCGCCGCGAAAGACCTTCAAGAGATAATTGCCCGATCGGCCCACCTGCATCATCGCGTTCGGGAACACGAGTTCGTAATGAATGAACGGTTGCAGCGTATTGAAGCTTTGGCGGCCGGCGGGGATATAATCGCTCATGGCACCGGTGATGTACTGGCCCTGCATCAATTCGCTCGGTTTCCAATCCGCCGTGCAATGGATCAGCGTGTAGGAGAGATTTTCCAGGTTCGGTTGCAGATCATCGAAGCGAAGTACCAACTGTTCTTCCGTACCCAGTTCGATCAGCGGTGGAGCCAACTCGAAGCCGAGCTTGAACAGTTGTACCGTATGGATGGTCGGGCTGTAGACGTGATCTTCCATCTGCAGCACCTGGCCGCCCCAGTAGTCATTGTCGGTACCGGAAGGCCCGGCCACTGCAGGTCCGGTGGAACTGCAGCTGATCAGTAAGTAGATGAACGACAGGGTCTGGAGCAAGGGTTCTGTACAACGCACCACGCAAGGTATGTGAATAAGTGCTGAAACTGTTTTCATCGACTTGTTGTACGATTGGAAAGAAGTCTAATTTTGCCGCGCTTTTACAGCCAAAGGCACTCCGAGACACATGTCCAAGACCATACGGATCCGCAGAGGACTCGATATACGCCTGAAAGGTGAACCCGAGAAGGTCCTCGTGAACGCGGATCACCCGAAGGTCGTTGCGGTGAAACCCACCGATTTCCACGGCCTTGTCCCCAAAGTACTGGTAAAACCGGGCGATCAGGTGCTCGCAGGCCAGCCGTTGTTCATGGACAAGTATAACGAGCGGATCATGTTCTGCAGCCCCGTGAGCGGTGAGGTGGCGGATGTGATGCGTGGCGACAAACGGCGTGTTCTCGAAGTGCGCGTACTGGCGGACGGTCAGACACGCTACGAGGATCATGGTATGGGCGATCCGAGTACCATGAACCGGGAGACCATCCTGCAGAAATTGCTGAAGAGCGGGGCCTGGCCATTGATCAAGCAGCGCCCCTTTGATGTGGTGGCCGATCCGGCACAGGAGCCACATGAGATCTTCATTTCCTGTTTTGACAGCAACCCATTGGGTCCTGATATGGATCTTGTGGTACGCAACCAGGGCGATGATCTACAGACCGGGCTTAACGCGCTGGCCAAGCTGACCCGTGGCAAGGTGCACCTGGGCGTGAGCGATAAGACACAGGCACGTGAATTCCTCGATGCGAAAAGTGTGCTGAAGCATGTGTTCAGCGGACCGCATCCTGCTGGCAATGTAGGCGTGCAGATACACCATGTTTCACCCATCAGCAAGGGTAGGATCATCTGGGTGCTCGGCGTGCAGGACGTGATCATCATCGGCCGCTTGTTCCGCACCGGTCGCTTCGATATGTCGCGCATCGTGGCTCTTAGCGGGAGCCGTGCGAAGAACCCCAAATATTTCCGCACCATTGCCGGTGTGCCTGTAAAGGATATAGTAGGACAGGTGAGTAATGATGTTCGCATCATAAGCGGCAATGTGCTCACCGGCGATCGCGTGGAGAACGATGGTTTTCTGGGTTTCTACCACCAGCAGATCACAGTGATCCCCGAAGGCGACGAGCCGAAATTCTTCATCACCGAAGGCTGGGCCAGCC
>JAEZAU010000094.1 GCA_023430325.1 Bacteroidota bacterium
CGATCATCTTGAAAGCGCTCGCCGATCGATTTGCCGAGGCGTTCGCGGAATTCCTTCACGCGAAAGTGCGCAAGGAACTTTGGGGCTACGCACCCGATGAAGCGTTCGGGAACGATCAACTGATCGCGGAAGCGTATGAGGGGATCCGTCCGGCGCCGGGCTATCCGGCATGCCCCGATCACACCGAAAAGCCGGAACTGTTCCGCTTGCTCGATGCCACGAAGCACACCGGCATCACGCTTACCGAAGGTCTCGCGATGCATCCCGCTGCTGCCGTGAGCGGTTGGTATTTCGCACACCCGCGATCGAAATATTTTGGCGTTGGCCGCATCGCACGCGATCAAGTGGAGGACCTGGCCCGCAGGAAAGGAATGGAGGTGGAGGAAATGGAGCGCTGGCTGGGCAGCAATCTGGCCTATTCGGCGGTGTTGGCGTAGATCGGAGTCGTTACGATGGATATCGCTGAGACCGGTGACGTATCCATTCATACTTCGTTCACGTAGAAGGCGGTGACGTGCGAACGAGTACGCTTATCATCGGCCTGTTCCCTGCCACCATCCTTGTGGCCCAGCAGCCTGTGCGCCAGCTCACGCAGGACAATGGGGATTGTACCGGGGCCATAGCGATCGGTGACAGCATCTTCGTGCAACAGGAAGCCGTGCGCGGCTTCGGAAACAGGCTTGAGATAAAGGAGAATCCACGTGAACATCTCCAATGGTTCGAGCGCGAACACCATACCACCTGGTACAAGTTCCGGGTGCCGGTGAAGTGCAACCTCACCTTCGACATCACCCCAAATGACATCAACGATGACATCGACTTTCTCCTTTTCGAAGGGAATATTCCCGGCATCTGTGACAAGATCGCGACAAGACAGGTGGAACCTGTCCGATCGAACATCTCCCGCAACGATCCCGGCATCGGTTCGCGCTGCGGACTATCCAAGGAAGCAGCGGATGACTATGTGCGCTCGGGCGTAGGTGCCAGCTACAGCCGGTCGATAGAAGTGGAGGCCGGCCAATTGTTCTACCTGGCCATAGATCATCAGGAACGTCCAAGAGCCGGTTATACCATCCAGTTCCATTACGATCCGCCGCCGCCACCGCCCGAACCGGAAGTGGTGCAGAAGCCGAAGAAGAAACAACTGGTCTCCATCAATATTTTCGATGGCGCGAGCGGTCATCCATTGGAGGCGAGCATTTCAGTGGAAGGCATGGTCTACAAGAAGGTGGTGGAGGAAAAAGGGAAGAGCAGCTATTCCTTCGAGATGGAACCTTACAAGAACCTGAAGGTCTCCTGTGTGCGCAACGGATACATGTTCACCAGTACGAAGGTGAAAGGCAGCAGTGATGCTGAAGTGAAGGTGGACATGAAGATGCATCCGATAAAGGCGGGTGAGAATGTCGTACTGGAGGACATCCGATTCGTAGGTGATGGCGAACAGGTGCTGCGGCAGTCCGAAGGGGCGCTCTGGCTGCTGCTCGGATTCATGCAGGCCAACCCGGAGGTGAAGATCGAAGTGCAGGGCCACGTGAACGGGCCTACATTTTCAAAGAACAAGAAGGAGTTCATCGAACTGAGCACTGCGCGCGCGAAGACGGTACATGATTTCCTTGTCGTGAACGATATCGATCCATCACGGGTCACATACAAAGGTTTCGGCAATGCCCACATGCTCTTCCCCGATCCGAAGAACAAGGAGGAGAGCGAGGCGAATCGCCGGGTGGAGATCAAGGTGGTAGGCATGTGACAGGCTGTCAACCACCCGCACCGCAGCCTCACCGTTCATCCATTCCGATCACCCGCCGCCGGTCACACCGGATACATTTGTTCATGCCGGCTTCCGGCGTGAATGAAGATCCATGCGAAGCGCGATCATACTTTTCCTGCTGCTGCCTGCCATGCTCATGGGCCAGGAGCGAATGACGTTGGAGCAATGCATCCAGCGTGCCGAAGAGAAGAACCTGAACGTATTGAACGCCCAGCTGGAAAGGGAGCTGGCGGAAAAGTCGCTCGACCGTACGTGGTGGGATCTGGCACCGGATCTCAATGGCGTGGCCACGCATGGTTATAACTACGGCCGTGTGGTGGACCGGTTCACCAACACGTTCGCCAACGATCAGGTGCAGACCAACAATTTCTTCCTCAGCAGCAACCTCGATCTTTTCCGCGGTCTTCAGCGGCAGAATTCGATCAAGCAGGCACAGGTGGATGTGAAAGCCTCTGAACAGGGCCTTGATGCATCCCGCAATGACGTGCGCCTCGAGGTGGTGCAGGCCTTTCTCGATGTGCTGGGTCTGCGAGAACGGATCGCGAGCATGCAGGCACAGATCGTCAACACCCAGGAAAGGCTCACATTGACCGATGAATTGGTGAAGGCCGGGCGGCTGGCACGTGCCGAATACATGAACCTCGATGCGCAACTTGCCCAGGAGCTCTTCAACCTCACCGATCTTCAGAACCAGCACGATCAGCGGATGCTGGCACTTGGCCGCGCGATGCAGCTGGACGCCCAGCAGATGATGAGTTTCGATATACAGGCACCGGTGATATCGGACATGCGCGTCTCGGAGCCGACCGCTTCAAGCGATGAAGTGCTGGCCAATGTGTTGCGTACGAATCCGGCGTTCAAGCAGTCGGAATTGCAACTTCAGAGCGCGGAGCGCGCGGTCACCATTGCACGTGGTGGTGCGTTGCCATCGCTCACGCTGCAGGGATCATTGGGTACCGGTTACAGCGGAAGGAATTTCCAGCAGGTGGGTGAACCGATCCTTGATGGGACCGTTCCGATCGGCGCGACCGAGGATGGCGATATCGTCTACTCGCCGAACTATTCCATCAATACTGCGCTCGTTCCGTTCGGTGAGCAACTGGACCAGAACTTCAACCAATCGTTGATCTTCACATTGCAGGTGCCGCTCTTCAATCAGATGCAGAACCGTTTCCAGATCGATCAGGCACGGGTGCGGTATGAGCAGAGCCGAAACCGGATGATCTCCGTTCAGAACGACATGCAGCGATCGGTGCTTGATGCGATCGTGATGCAACGTTCGGCCTACAGGCAGTTCCAGGCCGCGACGCGCTCAGTGGAAGCAGGACAGCTTTCGCTGGAATATGCGCAGCAGCGCTTCGATCAAGGGATCATCACTTCCATTGAATTCAATCAGGTGAAGAACAACTTGATCCGATCGGAGGCCGATCTGATCAACGCGAAATATCAATACCTGATGGCCACGAAGTACCTCGATATCCTACAGGGGATCCCGGTAACGCTCTGACCATGGCGTTGATACTGGCGATCGAGACGGCAACGAAGCTCTGTAGCGTAGGGCTGGGGAAGGATGGAGTGGTATTATCGATCCGTGAAGATCACGGCGAACGTTTGTCGCATGCGGAATTGGTGAACCTCTTCGCACAACAGGTGTTGGAGGAAGCAGGCTACGCTCTTCAGGATGTGGAAGCTTTCGCAGTGGGCATCGGCCCGGGTTCGTACACCGGTCTTCGGATCGGGGTCTCTGCGGCCAAGGGATGGTGCTTCGCGCTGGATCGCCCGTTGATCGGCATCTCGACATTGAGAACGCTGGTGGAAGGAGCGCGAAAAGAAGCAGAGCCAGCGACTACGCTGTGGCCGATGGTGGATGCACGCCGCATGGAAGTATTCACTCAACCACATGATCATTCCGGTGAAGTGTTGGCGCCTTCGGGCCCGGCGATCCTGGATCGCGGCTGGATCGAAGTTGCAGGCGACCGACCGATGGTATTCGGTGACGGTGCTGACAAGGCTGCCGATCTATGGAAGGAGCATCCGCATGTATCGCATCTGAAGAACATCAAGCCTTCGGCTGCTTTCATGATCCCGATCGCGGAATCACGTTCCCGGGCAAAGGAATTCGATGATCTGGCGTATCTGATCCCGGAATATGGCAAGGCCGCGAACGTGACGCAGGCCAAGCCGCGCTGATCACAATTGGGGCACTACGATCACCTTGTAGACGGTGTGCTCTTCCGGAGGGCTCACTTCAGCGCCGTTGCGATCGATCTTTATCGTTATCCTTTCCAGCGAATAGGTGAAATCCCAATCCGAGGCGATGCCGTTCTGCTCTATCGTTGATGGCAGATCGGTCCAACCACCGTTGGGTCTCTGTTTTTGAACGCGAACCGTTCCCCGGTCCACTATCCCTTGATCGATGATGCCGGCCCTTCCCGAGGCCACGTATGAATAGATCTCATCACCGGGAGTTCCTGAAGGTTCCCAATCATCAGGGGCGATCTTCACCAGCGTGGACGAGCCGATGAGCTGTTGCTGGGAAGGATGAACGGCGGGATCTTCCTTCGCGCAGCCGATGGTCCAGAGCAGTGAGCAAAGCAGGATGAACTTCGTGCTTTTCATGGCTCTCGTGCAGGCGCTTGTGCCGCCAGCAGAGGACCAATTTAATATCATCCGGAAAAAAATATCACAGTCCGGCAAGGATCGAGAGCAAAGCGATCGTGGGGATGTTACCTTCCAGATGCAGGATCGCATCGGACTTCGTGGCCATCGCACCCTGGGCAATGAACACCTTGTTCCCTTCGATCACGAATGCGGCTTCGGCCTTGTTGCAGAAAACACCGTCCGCACGGAAGATCTTGTTGTTCTCCACAACGAAAAGACAATTTCCACGGTTGCAGAATGCGCCGGAACAGCGGAAGAACTTGTTGCCTTCCATCGTGAAGGCGCCCTGTCCGCGGCTGCAGAAAGTATCACCACTGCGGAACACCTGGTCATCATCGATCAGGTAGAGGCATGCACCGCGCTGCGCGAAGTTCCCGCATGCCTGGAAGATGCGGCCATCTTCAACAATATGGGTCGCGTCACCGACATTGCCATAAGATCCATAGGCCAGATGTACCGTACCCCGCTGCGCTTCAGACCGGCTTGCGATGAACAAAAGGACCAGGCAGAACAGCCACTTCATCGGTGATCTGTACGAAAACGGATCACGTCGATCGTGTTCGTGGCAAGATCTTTCCGCAGCCGGGCCTTCAACATCATCGTGGCCTCATCATAGAGATATTCCTCGCGGTAGATCTGCTTTTCATCCTGGTACAGTTCACCCTCCAGAACATTGCCGGCCTTGTCATAACGCCACACCCACCGGTTGCTCTTCTTGGATGAAAGGTCCGGCCGATCGATGCGCTCGGCCAGATCGCCGTTCTCGTTGTAGTTGAAGGTGATCTGCGCAAGACGGTTGCTCACCAGGTACCGGTCTTCGATCGTGCGCAGGTAGCCGTGTCGGTCCTTGGAAAATGTTTGTTCCCGGAACGGCAGGCCGAGATCGTTGATATGGATCTTTTTGTGAACGCTGTCGCTCACATATTCATACCTGAAATGCTCATCACTGATCTCGGTGATCGTTCCAGGTCGAAGCGCGTACCGATCGGTGGAGAGGTTCTGGATGCGCGAGTAGGTCTCGCGGACCACTTCGCCCTTTTCGTTCCGATCGATCTTGTAGCCGAAATGGCCGTTCAGGTCATTGCGCAAGCGGTCCTTCAAGCGCCCCTGCGCATCGTAATGAAAAATGGTGGAAGCCGTGTCAAGACCTGAACCTGGCTGTCCGAACGAACTGTTGCGATAGATGATGCGGCCTTCCTCATCGAATCGATACAGGTACTTCTCCTTTTTCGTGCGCATGGGCCCGGTCTCGGGCTTCATCATAAGCTCACCATGGATCGCGGCGATGCGATTACGCTTGATGAACTGCTCGTTGAAATGCGGCATTCCGGGCTCCTCCACGCCGGGCAGCACAACAAGTACCTGAGCCGCCGAAAACAGCGGCGACAGGACCAGGAGCAGAAGGAGAAGATGCCGGTACATGATCATGTTCAACTGCAAAGATCGTGCTTGTCAATTAACGCAAAGCTTCGTGGTTCGTGTATGCGCCTCTACTTTTACAACGTTGATGTCCCTGCAAAGGAAGATCGCTATTCCACCAACACGGCGGCCCACCCGGCCAGGAAGTCAACAGCCGCCGGTGGATCGCGAGCAATACTGGCCGGGCACGCTGATGGCGTTCGGTGTGATTGTCTGGCTGGTCTCCTTCTGGTTCATCGGTACGCGCACGTTCATACAGATCAGTGAACTTCTGCGCTGGTTCACGCTCTTCGCGTTCATCGGCAATGTGGTGCCGTTCCGTTACAGCGGGCTGCGCCTGGGTATGGAGAAGCTGGAATGGTTCCTCTTCAATCTGCTGGCCATCGGGCCGTTCCTTTTTGCCTTTCTGCTCACCATCAATTTCTTCCTCCATGGCGAGGAACGAGTGCTTCTGGTGCCGCATGGTGAAGGGCTGGATGTGGTACGGTACTGGCGTGAGAATGGCGAACTTCCCATGCATGTTCCGGTGGAATTCCCCCAGCAATTACAGCTGGCAGGCACCACCGATCGGGTAATGGTGATCGCTCGCGGCAGCCTGGGGCATGATGTGCTGGTGCAATGGCACAGTGCGCGGGAATGAGTTCACAGATCGAGTTGCTCGGTCAACTCGAACGGGAATCGTTTGCGCAATAGTCCGGCCTTGCCCACAACGGTCCCGGTCGCCTTCAATTCCGGCCCATCGGAGAATGCACCGGTGAGGAACATGGTGAGCAACGATCCGCTGTTCAACTCCGCATGCAATGGAATGCTGTACGTTCGGGTGCTTTTCTTTTCGAGCACCAGGGTGGAATCAAGCCGGCCTTTGCCAATGAGGTTCCCATTAAGGAATAGGTCCACGTCAGGGTCCATCGCTTTTATCCGGTAGCCATTCGGGTTCTCGATCAACGCATCGATCCGGATCGAGATCCCCTTCGCATCCATCGATCGTACCTCGATGTTCTTCACTTCCTGCAGCACCACATCCTTGTATCCCAGGCAGGAGGTGAAAAGAGGCAGAAGGAGGAACAGCCGGAGATCTATTCGGGGCTTCATGGTGCGGTGATGGCAAGTAGAGTGCCGGGATCTTTTGGGCGAATAGTCGGCAGGGCGTGTCTGCGTCTGCAACTCCTCGGCCCTTCGGCGCCTGCGGGGTTTCCGCCTCCGCCACTAACGCAGATCACGGAGGTACGCATATTCATTCCTCTGGCGGATGTCATGGGCGAACGCGATCACGCCCCAACATCTCAGGACTTTCCGTTCGCAAAATTCGCGAAATGATGGAAGAATCTTGGTATGGTACGGATGCCCATCATGTAATTGAAGACGCCATATTTCTCGTTCGGACTGTGGATGTTATCGCTGTCCAACCCGAAACCGAATAGCACCGTTTTCAACCCAAGTTCCTGTTCGAACAGTGCCACGATCGGTATCGATCCACCGCCGCGTGTTGGGATCGGTTTTTTGCCGAAGGTTTCTTCCATCGCCTTGCTCGCCGCCTGGTAAGCCGGTGAATCGATCGGCGTTACGGCGGCTTCGCCGCCGTGATGCGGTTTCACCACCACCTTCACGCCCGGAGGCGCAATGCTTTCGAAATGCTCTTTGAACAGCTTGGTGATCTTGTCGCTCTTCTGGTCCGGCACCAACCGCATGCTGATCTTCGCGAAAGCCTTCGAAGGCAGAACTGTTTTCGCACCTTCACCGATGTAACCGCCCCAGATCCCGTTCACATCCAGCGTCGGGCGAATGCTGCTTCTTTCTTCACTCGTGTAGCCTTTTTCACCTCGCAGCGCATCCACCTTCAGGTCCTTCATGTATTCCTTCTCATCGAAGGGAGCTTCGGCCAGCGCTTTGCGTTCCTCCATTGAAAGTTCCTTCACATCATCGTAGAAACCGGGGATCGTGATCCGACGGTCCTTGTCGTGCAGGCTTGCGATCATCTCGCACAACGCATTGATCGGATTGGCCACCGCGCCACCGTACACACCGCTGTGCAGATCGCGGTTCGGGCCGGTCACTTCCACTTCCACGTAGCTCAATCCGCGCAGGCCGGTGTTGATGCTGGGTACATCGTTCGCGATCATGGCCGTATCGCTGATCAGCACCACATCGGCCTTCAATTTTTCCTTGTTCTGTGAAACGAAAACGCCGAGGTTGTCACTGCCCACTTCCTCTTCGCCTTCGATCATCATCTTCACGTTGCACGGAAGTCCGCCGTTCTTCATTATGCTTTCCACGGCCTTCACGTGCATGTAGAACTGGCCCTTGTCATCGGCGCTGCCGCGCGCGTAGATCAGGCCGTCCTTGATCACCGGATCGAACGGGCCGCTGGTCCACAGATCCAGCGGATCGGGCGGTTGCACATCGTAATGGCCGTAGATCAGAACGGTCGGTTTCTTCGGATCGATGATCTTTTCACCGTACACGATCGGGTGACCTTTCGTGGGGCAGATCTCCACCTTTTCCAGGCCGGCCTCTTCCATGCGTTTCTTCACTTCATCGGCGCAGCGGGCCACATCGGCCTTGTATTTGGGATCGGCGCTAACGCTGGGGATGCGCAGAAGGTCCAGAAGTTCATCCAGAAAGCGCTTTTCGTTGGTCTTGATATAACTATCGATCGCTTGCACAGCAGTTCTATTTGGTCGTGGCGAAGATAGCCGTATGTAGACCATGCCGGCCCTTCTGATGAACGCTACTTCCCGAACGGTGCTTTCACCATACTTTCACGCACTGTTCCAGGCAACCTGAAGGGTTGAAAAAGAGTCCCACTACCGCCGTACGTCCGCAACCATGAATAAAAGGAGTCTTTTTTCCGCAGCCGCATTGGTTTGTGTTCTTTCCAGCCAGGGCCAGTTGATCGTGGATAACACGATGACCCCACAACAGCTCGTGCAGAACGTGTTGCTGGGATCGGGAGTGACCGTGAGCAATGTGACCTTTAACGGGTTCCCGGGTAACACTGTCGAAGTGAACGCGGCTTCATTTACTTCGGTCGGTACACCACTGGGTCTGCCTTCTGGGATCTTGCTAAGCACTGGATATGCGACGGATGCCAGTTTCCCTGAGTTCGAACAATGGGATGTGGAGCTGTTCAATGGACCGGACGCCGATCTGGAACAGCTTGCCGGTACGGATATAATCGACATGGCAGTACTGGAGTTCGATTTCGTACCCACAGGTGACCAGATCAATTTCAGGTATGTTTTCGCATCGGAGGAATATCCAGATTATGTATGCTCCGAATACAATGATGCCTTCGGGTTCTTTCTCAGCGGCCCGGGCATAGCAGGACCGTTCAGCGGTGGATCCGCCAATGTGGCCCTTATTCCCAGCACAACGATACCTGTTACGATCAATAGCGTGAACAATGGTAACATCGGCGTATATGGTGCCGCAGGGATCTGCGAACTGACCGACCCCAACTGGTTGAGCAATACCGGCTATTTCTATGACAATTTCGGAGGTGGCGATATCATCTTCGGAGGATTCACCGTAGTGATGGAGGTTTCAGCCGAAGTGCAATGTGGTGAAACGTATCATATCAAATTGGCAGTAGGTGATGCCGTGGATGGAGTCTTCGACTCTGCCGTATTCCTTGAGGGCGGAAGTTTTTCGAGTACTGGCGAGCTCCTTCCTGAACTCGCCGCAGGTACCGGCATAGTGGACGATACCATGTATGAAGGCTGCGGACAGGTGGAATTGATCTTCTCCCGCACCGGCGACCCGAATGTGGCCGCTTCTTGGGATATCACTGTCGGCGGTACCGCCACTGCAGGTGTTGATTATTCGCCAGCGTTGCCGGCAACGATCACCTTCGCGCCGGGCGAAACAAGCCAATCCTTCTTTTTTGATGTGCCACCCGATGCCGACGGTCTGGAAACCATCATCATCGATATAGACGGAATGGCTTGCGCCGGACAGGCTGCGCAATTCACCTTTTACATAGACAGTTCGCCGGCATTGGATGTTTTCATGGATGGCGGCATGATCAATTGCGGAGATGAGATCGAACTCTTTCCTGATGTCACCGGCGGTCTGCAACCCTATACCTACGCGTGGAGTACAGGGGAGGATACTCCTACGATCTTTGTGATGCCCACCGAGGATACCACGTACGATCTGACGGTGACCGATGCATGCGGCGCTACTTTCGAAGTTTCGGTTGATGTGTTGATCAATATCGCGCCGATCGGCATCACTGTGCCAGGACCGATCGAAGTGCCTTGCGGTGATGATGCCGATATCGATATCAGTACGGCCGGTGGTGGTGGGATGCTCTCATATGAATGGACCGCCAATGGTGCTTTCGTGGCCGATACCGAGGATATCACCGTTCAGGGCGGCGCTCCTACATATTATGTGGTAACAGTATCGGATGCCTGTGGATCAACCGCCATGGACAGCGTTCTGGTCAGTGCCGAAACGCCTCCGCCGATGGATGTGACAATGGGTCCGGATGCTTTGCTGCCATGCCTTGGCCAGACCACGATCTCCGTTTCAACGGTGACCGGTGGTAACGGTGTATACGATTATGAATGGTTCTTCGATGGGGCCGTGGTCGGTTCCGGTACGGCTTCCATCACGGTGGACGAACTGGGGATCTATGAGGTCACGGTCACCGATGGCTGCGGAGCCACTGCTGAGGGATCGGTGGAAGTACTGCCTGAACCGCCAACGCCGATCGATATCACGGTGAGCCCGGAGACATTCCTGCCCTGCGTTGGACAGGTCTCCATATCGGTGCTGAACACCCAGGGTGGCGCTGGCACCTATGACTTTCAATGGTATTTCGGTACAACAGCGTTGGGTACCACTTCTTCCATCAATGTGGATGAGACAGGCACATATACGGTCGAGGTGAGCGATGTATGCGGTGGGTTCACCACTGCCGATGTTCTGGTAAGTCCGCAGGTGTATGATCCCGTGGTGGTGACAGCGAGCGATGATCTGCAACTGGCCTGCCTCGCCGCTGGACAGGTCTCCGTGCTCAATACCACCGGTGGGCAAACGCCTTATACATATGCATGGACGGTGGATGGTGCGCCTTTCCCGGGCGGCAGTTCTGCTTCTGTGACCGTTGGTGCGCCCACCTATTATGTGGTCACTGCCACGGATGCATGCGGTACCACGGCGCAGGATAGTGTATTGGTGGAGCCCATTCCTACAGGTCCTATCGACCTTACTGCCAGTCCTGATGGTGAAGTGATCTGCCCCGGGGGAACGATCTTGCTGCAGGTGCTGGACATGCAGAACGCGACCGATCCTGTGGACATCACCTGGTACGCCACCACCGGTCAGTTCATTGGATCGGGCAATTCGGTTGAACCTGCGGTCTTCGTCACCTCCACGTATGTGGTCACCGCTACCGATGCTTGTGGCAATACCGGCGTGGATTCCGTGACCGTGATCATGCCTTCGATCGATCCCTTACAGGTAAGCCTGCCGCCTGATATGACGATATGTATCGGTGACTCTGTGGAATTGATGGCGACAGTTTCCGGTGGATCGGGCTACTACTTTGTGGAATGGGCGAACTCGGACCATACCGATCCGTTGTTGTCCATCACCCCGACCCAGACTGCGACTTACAGCATCACCGTGACCGACCAATGCGGGCAGGTGCGCACGGACCATGTGCTGGTGCGCGTGGAGAACATCCAGGTGGATATCGAGGTGGAAAGCACCGGGCAGGATGACTGGCGACTAAGGGCCATCACCTTGCCGCAGGCGATCGCCTGGACCTGGGATATGGGTGATAGCACGCGCTACCGCGGCGAACAGGTCTATCATTCCTACATCGATCTTGAAGAACATTGGGTGCATCTCGAGGTGATCTCACCCAACGGATGCTTTGCGAATGATTCCGTATTTCTGCAGCCACCGGGCCATCTCTATTTCCCGAACTGTTTCACGCCCGATGGTGATGGCCTCAACGATCTGTTCGCAGGCCTGGGACATTACATCACCGATTTTGAGCTGCTGATCTTCAACCGCTGGGGTGAAGTGATCTTCACGAGCGACGATCTTACCGTGGGCTGGGATGGTACCGTGAACGGGCAGGAAGCCCAGACCGGCGTTTACATTTATAAGTACAAGGCACGTGGACATCTGTTCCCTGATGATGAAGGGGTAGGGCATGTGACCCTGCTGCGCGGCGATCTGGAGTGATCTTCCTGGTTGATCTTCGATCCCATCATTCACCCGTGGATGATGGGATCTTTGCTTTGGTGCAACGCTATTCACGATCGGGTCTAGGCAACCTTTTGAGATGGAGGTGGGTCACATTACTGTCATAAGCGTTATTTTTCACACCTAAAGCCATTCGCCTTGAAACAGCGAGCCCTTCTACTTACAGCGCTGGTCCTGATGGCAGGACTTTCGGCCAATGCCCAGATCACGACCGAGAACGCGATGACACCGGCCCAGTATGTTCAGGACGTGCTCGTAGGGGGTGGTGTGCAGATATCCAACGTGACCTATAACGGACAGCCCAGTCCGGGTCCCAATCAGGCGGCATTGGGCTCCTTCACTTCCACAAGCACGTTGCTTCCATTGGCCAACGGACTTGTGATGGCTTCGGGCGGAGTTCTTGGCATTCCGACAGGTGGTCCCTGGAGTACTGGATCGGGCCTTAGCGGCGATCCCGACCTGCTTCTTCTTTCCGGGCAAAGCAGCATCAATGATTGTTCGATCCTGGAATTCGATTTCGTTCCTACGGGTGATTCCATCAGCTTCAATTTCGTGTTCGCCTCTTCCGAGTATGCAAGCTTCACATGTACGGGATTCAATGATTCATTTGGATTCTTCCTTAGCGGCCCCGGCATCAACGGCCCATTCTCAAACAACGCCAAGAACATCGCGCTGATCCCGAACACCACCGTACCCATTACGATCAATACTGTGAATGGCGGTTCACCGACCGGAAGCGGAACAGCGGCTCAATGTGCGGCCCAGGACCCTAACTGGCAGGCGAACAGTGTTTATTACGTGAACAACCCGACATCACAGGATTTCATGTTCAATGGACTTACCGTTCCTCTTACGGCATGGTCCCTTGTTACCTGCGGGCAGACCTATCACATCAAGTTGGCGATCGGCGATGCATTGGATACCGCTCTTGATTCAGGTGTCTTCCTTGAAGGTGGAAGTTTCTCCAGCACTGGTCAGGTGCAACCTTCACTGGTAGCCGGCGTCGGTGTGAACGGCAATACCATGCTGGAAGGTTGCGGCCCGTTCGAATTCATCTTCACGCGACTTGGGGATCTTTCCATGGCGGCCACTGTGGATCTCGAGGTCGTTGGCACTGCTACGCCAGGAACGGACTATTCGATCGTCTTCCCTACGCAACTTCAATACGCTGCCAACCAGGAGACCGTCACTTTCACTTTTGATGTGCCCGTTGATGCGGACGGCCCTGAAACGATCATCCTCAACATCACGCAGCTGATCACCTGCGCCAACACAAGCCTCCTCACCACGTTCACCTTCAATATCGACAGTCCACCACCCCTTACGGTGGATAGTTATGACGTGAACAGTATCTGTGGCCAGGTGAACCTTCTCGATCCACAGGTCTCCGGTGGTGTAGGTCAGTACGAATACGCGTGGAGCACAGGTGAAAGCACGTCTACGATCGAAGTTTCACCAGCCGTCACCACCACGTACACACTTACGGTGAGCGATGGTTGCCAGGTGCTCGATGAGACCGTTGATTATACGGTGACGCTGCCGATCTATGCACCATTGGACATGACCATGACACCGGACATTGCGATCGATTGCCTCGGCAATGATGATATCGGTGTGACCGCCGGACCTACGGGTGGTGATGGAGATTACACGTATGCGTGGACATTGAACGGCGGTGCGGTGGGCACACCAACGCCAACGATCAATGTGGAGGCGCAGAATCCACCGGTCTATTTCGTTCTCACGATAATGGACGGTTGTGGATCGGTCCATCAGGACAGTGTGCAGGTCTCGACGGTGCCGCTGGATCCGATCGTGATCGAGACCACTCCTGATCTTACGGTGATCTGTCCCGGTGACAGCACTACGATGCAGATCCTTGGCGTTACCGGTGGTAATGGCGTGTATACCTATGAGTGGGAGAACAATGCCGGACAGATCGTGAGTACCACCACCAGCCATGAGGTGAGCGTCATTGCCGATCAGGTCTATACCATCACCGTGGAAGATCAGTGCGATAATATCGGGAACACGACCATCACCACCTGGTTGCCGGTGTACGATCAATTCCTGTTCAGTCTTCCATCCGACCAGATCATCTGTGCGGGTGATACCGTGGATCTCTCGGCGAACGTCTCGGGTGGATCGGGTTATTATTTCCTTGATTGGGTGGGGCTCGGACATACCGATCCGGTGCTCAGTGTTTCACCTTCCACCGATACGGAATACGAGGTCATTGCAACCGATCAATGCGGTGAGCAGCGTACCGATCGGGTGATCATTCAGGTGGAGCATGTGAGCGTGGACATCGTGGAGACCATCCGCGGACAGGACGATTGGTACCTGCAGGCCGCCACCACCCCTTATGCCAACACATGGATATGGGATATGGGCGATGGCACCGTTTATCGTGGACCCGAAGTGGTGCACAGTTACATGGACCTTGAAGAGCACATGGTGTATCTGAAGATCACCACGCCCAATGGCTGCGAAGGCATGGATTCGCTCCTTTTGCGTGCACCGGCACACATCTACTTCCCCAACGCATTCACCCCGGATGGTGATGGCCATAACGATATGTTCAGCGCCATCGGCCATTACATCGAAGAGTTCGAATTGGAGATCTTCGATCGCTGGGGGCACCGCGTGTTCTACACCGACAAGTTCGATCAGAGCTGGGATGGCAAGGTGAATGGATCCGGCGATCCACAGACGGGCGTTTACGTTTACAAGTACAGGGTAGTGGGCCATTACTTCCCAGCGATGGAAGGTTACGGCCATGTTACCTTGCTCGCCGGAACTGTAGAGTATTGATCCAACAAAAGACGAAGCACCACAGTATGCAGAAGCATAACATGAAGAAGATGAGCTCAGGGAAGTTGCTGGCCGGTCTTGCCGTTCTGGCCCTTGGATCGGCGGCTAGTGCGCAGGTCACCACATCGAACACCATGACGCCTCAACAGCTCGTTGAGCAGGTGCTGGTAGGCCAGTGCGTATCGGTATCCAACGTCACTTACAATGGCCTGGATGGATCCATCGGCGGGCAGTTGGGGATCGGCAGTTTCACGTCGTCCAGTTCGTTGCTTCAGATCTCATCCGGTGTGGTGTTGTCTTCCGGAGGAGTGATGCAGATCCCAACAGGCGGCCCGTTCGAGAGCGGTTCTGGTGCCGGATCGGACCAGGATCTTGTGGATCTCTCAGGACAAACGATCAACGACAAAGCGATCCTTGAATTCGATTTCGTTCCGAACGGCGATACCATCAAGTTCAACTTCATTTTCGCTTCCACCGAATACAGCAACTATACCTGCACGCAATTCAACGACGCGTTCGGCTTTTTCCTGAGCGGACCCGGCCTGAGCGGGCCATACAGCAACAATGCTGTCAACCTCGCCATTGTTCCCAATACCGGTGTGAATGGCGCGAACGGCATCCCGATCACGATCAATACGATCAATTCGGGATCACCAACGGGCGGTGGGCAGGCCGCAACATGTGCAGCGGCAGATCCCAACTGGCAGGCCAACAGCGTATACTTCGTCGATAATCCAGCCGCCCAGGACGTGGTCTTCAACGGTCTTACCGTGAGGCTGACCGCATGGTCCCCGGTGATCTGTGGCGAGACCTATCATATCAAGCTTGCGATCGGTGATGGTAGTGACAGTGCTCTTGATTCCGGCGTGTTCCTGGAAGAAGGAAGTTTCAGCAGCGTACCTTATGTACCGGTGCTCGAACCGAACCAGGCCATTGTGGGATCAACGATCTACGAGAACTGCGGCGATCTCTCCATGAACATCATCCGCGTGGCGTGCGATGAAACGGTCACTGATACAGTGAACATCGCCTACAGCGGCACCGCTACAATGGGCGTGGACCTTACGCCGTCCTTCCCCACGCAGATCATCTTCCAGCCTGGTGATACGCTGTTCACCATTCCCTTCCAGGTGCCGCTGGATGCGGATGCTGATGAAACATTGATCATCACCATGTCCATGCTGGATTGCAATGGTAATTTGCTTACCTCGGAATTCGAATTCACGATCGCGGAAGGACCGGAGCTTATGGCTGAAGGATATGATCAGGAGATCCAGTGCGGTGAAAGCACCGAATTGAGCCCATCGATCACCGGCGGTTTTGCTCCATATTCGATCAACTGGACTTCCGGTGGAACAGGTGATACGTTGGTGGTCTCACCCACAGGTCTCACCACGTATACCGCGATCGTTACGGATGATTGTGGTGCCGAGGCCACCGCCCAGTTCAATGTGGACCTGATCCCGCTGCCGAACATCTTCGTGGGTGTCATCGGCCCGAACCCGCTTTATGAAGGTTGCCAATCCAACCAGATCAATGTCGTGCGCCCTGCCGGGTTGCCGGGAGAGATCACTGTGAACCTCACATATTCAGGTACCGCCACGAATGGGGCGGATTACAATTTGCCTTCCACCGCGGTGATAGGAGAAAGCAACCTGAACGTACTGCTCCCGTTCCAGGCGATCGCCGATGGGATAAATGAAGGGGATGAGACCGTGATGATCACTGGAACTTTCACCGATGCCTGCGGTCGTACCGTCACATCTTCCACCACCATCACCATACTCAATGTTCCGGTGATCGAATTGATCGGTGGTCAGTTCAATGCAGATTGCGATAGCGCCACTGCAACGATCAGCGTGGTGGCCTCCGGTGGTTACAATGGCCAGCTTACCTTCAACTGGGGCGATACCACAATGACCAGCCCGTACCACGAAGTGCCGATCACGGGGACCACCACCTATACGGTAACGGCCACCGATGCCTGCGGGCAGACAGCGAGCACATCCGTACTGTTGCTGGTGGATTGTGTGATCGAAGTGCCCAACGTGTTCACGCCGAACAATGATGGCAACAACGACATGTGGCATATCGAAGGCATTCAATACACCACGAATACGACCAAGGTCTTCAACCGCTGGGGCCAGATCGTGTATGAGACCAGCAATTACCGCAACAACTGGAAGGCGATCGATATTCCCGATGGAACGTACTTCTATGAGATCGTGGTGGATCGGCACGAGAAGCCTTATACAGGCCACGTGACCATCCTGCGGAACAGCTGGTGAACTAACCGATAAGCAATGAAGAGCCCGTCATCTCGGCGGGCTTTTCCATTTCCATCAGTTGCAACAGGGTGGGGGCCACATCGGCCAGAATACCACTGCGCAGCATGAAGTTCCGATCATCGATAAGGATGACAGGGACAGGGTTGGTCGTGTGAGCGGTATTGGGTGAACCATCGGGGTTCAGGGCCTTGTCCGCATTGCCATGATCGGCGATGATCAGGAACGAATATCCGTGTCCACGTCCACATTCCACCACCTGCTCCGCGCAACGATCGGTCACCTCCACCGCTTTCTTGATCGCCTCGAAGACTCCCGTGTGCCCCACCATGTCAGGGTTCGCGAAGTTGAGCACCACCAGGTCCACCTCTCCACGCCGGAGTTCAACACAGATGGAGTCGGCGATGCCTTGTGCGCTCATCTCCGGCATCAGATCGTACGTGGCCACCTTGGGTGAAGGAAGCATGATGCGTGATTCGCCTTCGAAAGGCTTTTCACGCCCGCCATTGAAGAAGAAGGTGACATGCGGATACTTCTCCGTCTCGGCGATGCGGATCTGTTTGCCGCCGTGGTTCGAGACCACTTCTCCCAAGGTCAGTGTAAGATCATCCTTGCGAAAGAGCACGTTCACATCCCTGTATGTCGGATCATACTCGGTCATGGTCACGTAATGGATCGGCAACGGCTTCATACCATGATCGGCGAACTCCTGCTGGGTCAACGCCTGCGTTATTTCCCGGCACCGATCAGTTCGATAGTTGAAACAGATCATCACATCGCCCGGCGCTATCGTCGCTACCGGAGACCCATCTTCCGCAGCGATGTAATGCGGCTCGATGAATTCATCGGTATGGCCCAGGGCGTAGCTCCGATCGAGAACGGAAAGCGCATCGGTGGCAGGTATGCCTCTGCCATGCACCAGAAGGTCATAGGCTCTGGCTATCCGCTCCCAGCGTTTATCACGGTCCATTGCGTAATAACGGCCTATCACGCTTGCCACCTTCACTCCTGTACCTTTTGTGGCATTGAGGAATCGCTCCAAAAAAAGCCTGCCGCTGCGTGGGTCGGCATCACGTCCATCGGTGAACGCGTGAACGTAGAATTCACGAAGCCCTTTCCTGTGTGCCAGATGACAAAGCGCCTCCAGATGATGCCGCATGGAATGCACACCGCCATCGGAAAGCAACCCCATGAAATGGAGTTTGCGTCCTGCAATGGCCGCAGCGGCGAACGCCTTATTCAACTCGGCATCATTCGCCAGCGATCCATCCTCGATGGCCATGTTGATGCGTACGAGGTCCTGGTAGACCACACGGCCGGCACCGATGTTCAGGTGCCCTACCTCGCTGTTGCCCATCTGGCCCACGGGCAGGCCTACGTTGATGCCATCGGTAAGCAGTGTGGCGTGCGGGCGGGTGGCCAAAAGTCCATCAATGAACGGTGTATGCGCCTGTGCGATCGCGTCGGTATGATCGCCTGCACCGAGCCCCCAACCATCAAGGATCATCAACACAGCCTTGCGTCTCATCGCTCGTACGGAAATGAAACGGCGAAGATAGACCCGTGCGGCCGGCGCTCTTTTACCGAGATCCCTCCACCGAGCTGGTGCACCAATTGTTTCACGATGAAAAGTCCCAGGCCAGTACCGGTGGCCTGCCGGGTGGCCTCGTTCCCGCTGCGATAGAATTTTTCGAAGATCCTTTCGCGATCCTCGGGCGGCACGCCTTGTCCTTCATCACATACGGTCAGCCGCCATCCTTCGCGCCGTGCGATGACATCGATCTGAATGCGCGTTCCCGCCGGAGCGTACTTGGCAGCATTCTCCACCAGATTATCCACTATGGTGCGTAGTGATCCGGGATCGGTGGTGATGGGCAGCTCCTGCGGACCTTCCAGGATCAATATGTGTTTCGGAGCGATCTGCTGCTGGGCCCGATCCATCAATGAGCGCAGATAGGCCATGAGCTCTATCTGCTGAAGAGGCCGATCGATGCGGGTCTGTTCAACACTTGTAGCATTGAGGACCTTCTCGGTGAGCTGCGCCAGCCTGTCGGCCTCCTGCACCGCCTTCAAACGCAATGATTCGCGGATCTCTGATGAAAGTTCGGAACGGCCCAACGTCTGAAGTTGAAGCTTGATGCCAGCGATCGGTGTGCGCAATTCGTGTGTTACGGCCAGCAGGAAATTCTGTTGATCACGTGCGAGCGAAAGGTCACGGCGGATCGCACGAAGCGTGAGGTAAAGCACCAGCAGCACGATCACCAGGAATACGATGCCTTCACCCACGATCATGAGCTTCGATCTTCCCGCAACGGCCAGCGTGGCCGGCGTGCCGCCCATGGACTCCACCTGCAAGGCGAGCGCCGATATCGCATCATCCTTCCGCACGAGCAGCACCGCCCACCACACGAACTGCAGGATGATGTACACGGTAAGCAGCGCGAACAGTACGTAGGTTCGGCGATGCCCCTTGATCATGTTGCCAAAAGTAGAAGCCTGCATCAATTCCAAGCTTCTTATATTGCCTGCCGGGTACATGGACGCACAAGGAGCCAAGGCCTTCATACTCGCTAAGCTCAGGCATGAACTGCCCGAAGGGCGTACCTACCATTCGCTGGAGCATACGTTGGATGTCTATGCCAGTGCGATCGGGATCGCGGAGCGTGAAGGTGTGAACGGTGAAGGCCTCGTCCTGCTGAAGATCGCTGCGCTCTATCATGATTCAGGATTCACCGAGCAGGACCTTGAGCATGAGGAGGGAAGCTGCCGCATCGTGCGTGAGAACCTGCCCGGTTTCGGCTTTACACCCGAACAGGTGCAACGGATCTGCGCCATGATCATGTGTACATGCATTCCGCAATCACCCAAGGACGTTCTGGACCGCATCCTTTGTGATGCCGATCTTGATTATCTGGGCCGTAATGATTTCAAGATGATCGGCGATACGCTTTTCGAAGAGATGAAGCGTTACGGCGTACTATCCACCGAATTCGATTGGAACCAGTTGCAGGTCAAGTTCCTGGAGAGCCACCATTATTTCACAGAGACCAACAAGACGCTTCGTGAACCGGTGAAGCAACGGCATCTGCAGGATCTGCGCGTCTGGCTGAAGACGCATTCAAAATGAAAAGCCCCCGTGTTGCGGGGGCTTTTTTGTGGTGCCTCCCAGAATCGAACTGGGGACACATGGATTTTCAATCCATTGCTCTACCAGCTGAGCTAAGGCACCATTACTTTGCGCGGTTCCATCCGCGGTTCGGGCGGCAAAGATAGACATATCCTTCTTCCATGGACAGGCAAATCGATCTTATCATCGATCAGGGTAATTCACGGGGGAAGGCCGCGCTCTTTGAAAATGGACGGCTGCGGGAACGTACCGCTTTCAAGGCCGATGCAGTGGCAGAACTGAAGAGGTTCCTGGGAAGTGTAAAGCCTGCACGCATCGGAATGGGTTCGGTGGGGACCTTGGAAAAGGATCTGGCGGACTACCTGAAAAGTATTGGACCTGTAAAGGAATTAAGGGGTGATTCCCCTTCCCCGATCCATAACGGCTATGCCACCGCGGCCTCCCTGGGCGTGGATAGGCTTGCCAATGCCGTGGCCGCCTGGAAGATGTTCCCGGGCCGTGCATCCCTGGTGATCGATGCCGGAACATGTATCACTTATGATCTGGTCACCAAAGAAGGCGTTCATAGCGGCGGAGCGATCAGCCCAGGCATGATGATGCGTGTGAAGGCCATGGCAGACTACAGTGCGCGCCTGCCATTGGTGGAAATGGAAGGAGTGCCCGAACTCCTCGGATCGGATACGGTGGGAAGCATCCGTTCCGGAGTGCATCATGGGATCGTATATGAAATGGCCGGAATGATCGAACAATACGGGCACCAATACCCAGGCTTCGCCGTTATCCTCACCGGTGGAGATGCCCTGAGGTTCACACGCGCCTTGAAAAGTGGCATCTTTGCGCACCCTTACCTGACCCTGGCCGGATTGCATGCGTTATTGGTCCACGATCCCGATCTTCATACTGCTGGCGTTCACCGCCGTTAAGACCACCGCACAGGATCGGCAGGGTGGTGGATCGCCGTACTCCGCGTACGGCCTTGGCGATCCGATCGTGAACACCCAGATCTCGCAGGCCATGATGGGTGGGCTTGGCATCGGCATCATCGATCCGTACAGTGTCATTCATGCCAACCCGGCCTCTTACGTTGGTCTACGGATCCCCATTTTCGAAGCCGGCGCCATATCCAGGCAGTTCGACCAAAGCTCCAGTACGGCATCGCTCAAAGGATCACGCACCGATCTGCTGGGGCTTTCGATCGGGATCCCGATCGGCAAGGGCAGCCTTCAGGATGGAGATCTTCAACTGGCCAACCGTTGGGCGTTGACATTGGGCGTTAACCCGATCTCCAAAGTGAATTATCGGATCAACAATACAGGCACCGATCCCCTTACAGGGCAGGATGTGCGTTTTGAATACAGTGGTGATGGCGGCCTGAACAGGGCCTTCATCGGTACGGCACTCACCGTATGGCAGAACAACGATACGATCAATACGGGGGCGAAGCTTTCGATCGGCGCGAATTTGAATTACGTCTTCGGGCGCACTGAAGAGATCCGTAAGGCCTATTATCCCAGTGGATCGAACTACTACAACACCTATATCAGCGATGACCTGATCATCCGCTCACCTACCGCAAATGTCGGGATCCAATTTTCAGGTGATCTTCAACGACGGCTCCGATCGGACAGTACGCTAAGTGTGAACGCTGGCTGGCGATACGTGGTGGGTGCCGCCATGGAGTTGCCTACCGATCTGAACGGTGAGCGCACGCGGCAGACCCACTCGTTCGTGGTGGGCGTTTCAGGGATCGAATTCGCGTATGACACCAGTTACCGGGAGACCATCGGCAACGCAAGCATCCATCTTCCGCCCATGATCGGGGCCGGTTTCAGCATCTATAATGATCGGTGGACGATCGGTCTTGAGCATCGTCGCCGGGATTGGAGCGGACTTACCATGGAGCAGGGCAATGATCCGGCCCGCAATAATTTGACAGCGCAGGCCATTTATGCATTTGGCGGCTCGTTCACTGCTGCGGAACGTGGAAGCATCTTCGAGAGGTCCACGTACCGCATGGGATTCAGGTACATGCAAGATCATAGGATCGTTAATGGCACGCAGCTTCAGGAGTTCGGCATAGGTTTTGGCATCGGGCTGCCGATCATGTCCGTTCAGACCCGAAGCCGCATCGATCTGGGCGTTGAACTCGGCGAGAGAGGCACCACGGATAACGGCTTGATCAAGGAACGTTTTGCAAACATCATGATCGGTGTGGCCATTACACCGGATAAACGCGAGCAATGGTTCAAGAAACGGAGATTGGAATGAAGAACGCGATCAAATACATGTTCATCGGCCTGTTGCTGCTCACCGCACCTGCCGCCTTCGCCCAGCAGGGCGATTTCGGCATTGATCCCGAGCGCTGCAAGATGAACATTTCCTTGTACCAGGATGCCATGAACCGCAATGCCTATGCGGAAGCCTATGGCCCATGGAAGAAGATCCTTGAGATCTGTCCGCAGTGGAGCAAGAGCGTCTACGTGAAAGGTGGACAGATCCTGAACAATCTGATCCAACAGGAAAAGGATGCAGAGCGCAAACAACGCCTGGTCGATTCGCTCTACCTGATGTACGATATGCGCATCCAGCACTTTGGCGAGGCCGGTCTTGTGCTCGGCTACAAGGCACAGAGCATGCAGATCTTCCAGCCGGATAGCTGTGCGAAGATCCACGATGTGGCCAAGCAGGCCGTGGAAGAAGGTGGCCAGAAGAGCACGCCTGAAGCACTATTCGCCTACTACGCATCACTCAACTGCCTGCATGGAAAAGGCCAGGCCACCAAGGAGCAGATGCTCACCGATTACGTGAAGATCTCCGGCATTCTGGAAGGCAGGCTCTCCGATCCATCGCTCAAGGAGGCCGACAGACCATACTATGAAGATGCGCGCAACCGTGTGAACGAGATCTTCTTCAAGATCGCCGAATGCCAGGACATCGGTCGCATCGTGGAGGACATGGTGAAGGCCAAGCCCGAAGATGTCGAAATGAAGACACGTCTCCTGAAAGTGCTCAACGGAAAGGATTGCCAGGATGAAAAGGTCTATCGCCCGCTGGCGGAAGATGTGCACAAGGCCGACCCGACCCCGGAAAGTGCTTACAGCCTCGGCATGTTGCTGGTGAAGCAGAACGATTACAACGGTGCTCTTCGTTACATGAAGGAGGCCGTGGACCTGTGTGCTGATTGTCCTGACAGGATGAAATACCTTCAGAAGGCAGGTCAGATCGCCAGTGCCGCAGGCAACCACGGGCAGGCACGTTCTCTTGCCAATCAACTGTTGCAGCAGGACCCAAAGAGCGGCGAAGCGTACATGCTGATCGGTAATGCCATCATTGCGCAGGCCGGTGATTGTGAACCACCGCAACAGTGGGGCGTCTACTGGCTGGCGTACGAATATTACCAGAAGGCGAAGGCCAATGACCCGGGGTCTGCTGAGAAGGCCAGCGAACGGATGAATTCCTGCTACGCACGTTTCCCTACGGCGCAGGAACTCTTCTTCCACCAGGTGAAGGAAGGTGATGCCTTCCAGGTCACATGTGGCGGGCTGAACGAAAGCACCACTGCCAGGGCAAGGAAATGATCTCACGGATCGAAGCGATCCCCAAACACATTCCCGCCATGATCATGGCGGGAATGTGTTTTTCATGCACCAATGATCTGGACCGTGTAGCGGCACTTGAAATGTCCCGCACAGCCCCCGATCGTGTAACGCTCAATGCGGAATACGTTTTCACCGACAGCGGTACGGTACGCAATATTCTTCATGCAGGCCGGATCGAGGAATACAAGGGCGAAGTTCCACATACCGAACTCTCCGAAGGCGTAAAGGTCGAATTCTTCGATCCCAAGGGCGGGGCCGGCAGTGTGCTCACCGCCCGGCGCGGCTCCATTCTGCCGAACGAAAAGAAGATGGAGGTGTTCGATGATGTGGTATTCGTGAATGCAAAAGGCGATCGGCTGGAGACCGAATATCTGCTCTGGTCGCAGGACAGTGCGCGAGTAAGGACGGACAGGGCCGTGCGCGTGTTCCGCGGAAAGGATGTCATCCACGGGAATGGCCTCGATGCCAGCCAGGATCTCTCCGAATACACCATCCGCCAGGTCACCGGTGTGCTGCAGGTGGCTGAAGATGATACCTTGGCACCCTGATGCTTCGTCGCATATCCCGCTTCATGGAGATCTTCTGGCTGGTCCTGGCGATCGGTCTTACGGTGGTCACCATCTACATTACCATCACCCAGGGGTGGGCTGAAAGCAAGCGCTGGGTACTTTTCCCCTTCATCGCCATCGCCATGTTCATCTTCCGTAAGATGACCCGCCGGCGGCTTGAGGCCATGGACGATCGTTTCCGCCAGCAGCATGGCAGGGATCGATGACCACATCCGCTGCGTCTATCTTTGATGCAGGCTTCAAGACATAGCCTCTACGTTGGTAATTGGTGACCTGGCCCTCGTTGTTGCGTCCCTGGCGCTCTCCGCACTTTGTTCTGGTCTGGAGATCGCTTTCATCAGCAGCAATAAGCTATACATAGAACTGGAGCGTAAACGCGGCGCCATCTGGGCCCGCCTGGTCTCCATCCTGCTCCGCCGTCCTGCAAGGTTGATCGGTGCCTTGCTGGTGGGCAATAACATCGCGTTGGTGGTATACGGGGTGGTAATGGCCCGCATCATGGAACCGTGGCTGGAAACGTTCGGCTATGGCAATACTTTCGTGCTCACTACGCAGACCGTGCTCAGCACATTGATCATCCTGGTGCTTGCCGAATTCCTGCCCAAGGCCGTCTTCCGGCTCGATCCCAACGGGGGGCTGAGCTTTTTCGCGATACCTCTTCAGATCCTGTACATCATTCTCTGGCTCCCAATGATGCTGATGACCGGTATCAGTGAACTGGTGCTCAGACTTTTCGGCATCAAGAGCAGACCGGGTGAAACGGTCTTTGGCCGTGTGGATCTCGATCAATTCCTGAAAGAAGCCACTTTGGACCAGCCGCCGGAGAACAACATGGACGCCGAGGTGGAATACTTCAAGAACACCCTTGAACTGGGCAGCATCAAGGTGCGCGATCTCATGGTGCCGCGCGCCGAGATAGAGGCAATGGACGTGGAGGATAGCCTGAAGGCCCTGCATGAACACTTCATTGAGACAGGCTTGAGCAAGTTGCTCATCTACAAGGACAGTATCGATAACATCATCGGCTATGTTCATGGCAATGAGCTTTTTCGCTCACCCCGATCGATACGTTCGGTGATGCGCACTGTGAATTTCATACCGGGCACCATGCCGGCGGATGAAGTGCTGCAGATGTTCATCAAGCAGCGAACTCACGTGGCCGTGGTGGTCGATGAATTCGGAGGTACGGCCGGCATGGTGACCATGGAAGATGTGGTGGAGGCCATTGTGGGTGATATCGAGGATGAGCACGATACCCCCGAACTCATAGAGGAACGTCTGGCCGGGCATGAATTCCTCTTCAGTGCCCGCATCGAGGTATCGCATCTTACAGGTACTTACAGACTGGCCATTCCCGAGACGGACGATTACGATACACTGGCCGGCTACATCCTGCATTCCACCGGTGATATGCCTGAAGAAGGACAGGTATTGGAGCTGCCGCCCTTCCGCATCACCGTGGCCAGAGTAGTGCATAGCCGGATCGACCTTGTACGGCTCGAAGTACTGGATGTTGAAAAGGGATATACCGGTTGAGGGCGTTCCTGCGTTCATTTAACAGTCCTGAACTTCAGGTGGACCGGGCTTCGTATGGGGGTGGATCCTATATTTGCAGCCCTTAATACGCAGCCAACATGGCAGTCATCGGCAAGATCCGTGAGAAAAGTGGGCTATTGATGATCATCGTAGGCGGAGCGCTCGTGCTCTTCGTCCTGGGAGACCTTGTCGGTGGCCGAATGCCATCACGTGGCGATCAAACGCTCGGTACCGTGGGTGATGAGGAGATCAGCGCTTACGAATTCGAGACCAGGGTGAACAGGGAGATCGACAGCTACCGGAATGATTTCGGCCAGCAGGTCAATGCCCAGATGACCGAACAAGTTCGCAACAGCGTATGGAACGAGATGGTGAAGGAGCGCGTGATGCTCCAACAAGTGAAGGACGCAGGTTTTGCGCTGCCCGTGGCGGAATATGACGATATCCGTTTCGGCAACAACATCATGCCCGATTTCAAGAACCAGCCCAATTTCCAGGGGCCGGATGGTAAGCCCGATCCAAAAAAATTGTCCGACTACTTCTCAAGCGTGAAGATGAACGCGCCGGATTATCACGAGATCCAGAAGCGCAGGATCACCGAGAACCGCTTGTATGCGAAGTACACCAATCTGGTGAAGAAGAGCATCTATGTGAACAGTGCCCAGGCCAGGGACGAGTTCGTCAACAAGAACGAGAAGGCCACCTTCAATTTTGTCGCGAAGCGGTATGATTCTGAACCCGACAGCCTTTACACGGTATCAGATCAGGAACTTGAGCGCTACTACAACGAGCACAAGGGCGAGATCAAGCACAGGCAGAAGAGTGGCCGTCGTTTCGAATATGTCAGCTTCCAAGTGTTGCCTTCCCAGGCCGATCGGCAGGAAGCGGAGAAAGCTCTTGCAGATCTCAAGCAGGAGTTCGCTACCACCACAAACGACTCGCTTTTCGTTGTCACCAATAGCGATAACCGCACATACAGCGTTACGCCATATACGGAAGGAACAGCGGATGCCGCCAACGATACCGCCATCATCAATGCACAACCCGGTGAAGTAGTGGGACCATTCCTGCAAGGTGATACATGGAAACTTGTGAAAGTGAAGGAGCTCGCCAAGGTCCCCGAAGCGCGCGTACGGCACATTCTTCTGAGCACACAGCAGGGCAAGACCGATGAGGAGCAGAAGCGCCGGGCAGATAGTCTTCTGGCCGTAGTGAAGCGTGACAAGAGCAAGTTCGAGGACCTGGTGACCAAGTTCAGTGATGATCCGGGCAGCGTAAGCAATGGGGGTGTCTATGAATGGTTCGACAAGACACGCATGGTACCGGAGTTCACCGCGGCCAGCTTCGATGAAAAGGTGGGTGCGATCACGATCGCCAAGACCAGTTACGGTTATCACATTGTGGAAGTGCTCGGCCAGCGTGAACGCGACGAACGTCGTGTGATCTCGATCGAGCGCACCGTTCGTCCATCACCGGCCACCTTCAAGGAGGTCTACAAGCGCGCGAACGAATTCTCACTACGCCAGAAGGAAAGTACTTCCGAGGAGTTCAAGGCCGCGGCGGAAGAACAAGGTCTTCAGGTCACCCCGGTCGAGGATTTCAGACCTGATGTCCGGTATGTGCAAGGACTGACCGATCCCAATAGCACCATCACATTTGTGAATCGGGCCAAAGCTGGTGAGGTAAGCGAACCGCTTGATGCCGGTGACAATTATGTGGTGGCCATGGTGACCGGTATCCGTGAAGAAGGTACACCTCGTCTGGAAGATGTGCGCGAACAGTTCACCAAGGAAGTCATCAAGGAGAAGAAGGCCGAAGGCTTCATCCAGAAGATGCAGGGCAAGACCGATCTGAATGCGTTGGCGACCGAATTAGGGGTCTCCGTTCAGACCGCCAACGACATGTTGCGCAACTCCTTCAACCTGCCCGGCGGCTTCATGGAATACGGGGTCATCGGCAAGATCTTCGCTTTGAACAATGGGGACATCAGTCATCCTCTGAAGGGCGAGACCGCGGTCTATGTGGTGCAGATGATCAACAAGATGCCGGCAGCCGAACCTACCGATCTTGCTGCAGAGAAAGCGGCAATGGCGCAGCGTATGCGTCCGCGGGCCGAGTCCGGCCTGTTCAATGCACTGCGTGAATCCGTAGGCGTGAAGGACGAACGCGCGAAATATTACTGATCATAAGATCGATCTTCGATCCATTGGAACGCCGGACGAAAGTCCGGCGTTCTTCATTGACGTTCCTCCATGGATCGGATCACCCTTTCGGGATGATCGCTGATGATGCCGTTGACACCCAGATCGAGCATGCGTTCAATGTCCGCCGGATCGTTCACCGTCCAGACAAGAAGTTCCATGTCCATTTCCCGTACTTCTTTGACCAGGGCTTTATCCACCAGACCGTACCAAGGACTGTATATCTGCGGACGGAACGATAATCTTGCAAGGTTCTTCTTCAAACCATCCTTGTTCTCCACTAGCAGAGCAAGCCGAATGTGTTCGGCTTGCTCATGCACAGCCTCAAGTATCGCCGTATCGAAGGATTGTATGATGCATCGATCCGCCAGGCCGATGGAATCGATGGTGGCTATGACCGCCTTCACATAGTCTTCGGGCTGCGGCTGGAATTCACCGTACCACGCCGGATCGCTCTTGATCTCTATGTTGTAGCTCGGGCTCACCAGGCCGTTGAGCAAAGCATGTTCATCTGCGGCCTCCACCATCTCGCGCAGGCTCGGTTTGAAGGCGACCAGGTGTTCCTGTTCCGGGAAGCGTTCGTTGCCCAGACTGCCGCAATCATACCGCTTTACTTCGGCAAGGGTCATGCGATGGATGTTATGGGCCCTGCCATCAGCTATCGGCCGCCCGTTCGGATCGAGGCAGATCGATGGTTCCATCCATGGTTCATGTGAGATCACCACCTGATGGTCCTTGGTGAGCACCACGTCCATCTCGATGTAATCGCAACCCAGGTCCAGCGCACGCAGGAAAGCAGGAATGGTGTTCTCCGGCATGAGGCCGCGTGATCCGCGGTGGCCATGGACTTCGGTCTTGATGTTCTCTTGCACGGTGCAGCTAGTGATGAGCAGCGCCAACAGCGCCACCCAAAGATTACGATCGGTCATTGGGAAATGCTTCAATGATCTTGCGGGCCAGTATCTCCGCCATCTTCCTGGCGCCTTCGTGGGTTACTCCGCCTATATGCGGTGTGAGCACGATCCGTTCATGACCGAACAGGCGTTGTTGTACGCCCGGCTTGATCGTGGGATCGAGACCGCTCAGATCGTTGCGTTCGAATTCGAGCACGTCCAGACCGGCCGCAAGTACCTTGCCTTCATCCATTGCCCCCAGCAAAGCTTCTGTATCCACGATGGCTCCGCGTGATGTGTTGAGGAAGTAGATCGGTCTTTTCACGCGGGCGAAGAATGCGGCATCCGCAAAATACCGTGTCTCATCGTTCAAGGGCAGATGCAGGCTTACCACATCACTCTCGGCCAAAAGGAGGTCCAATGGACATTCTTCGATCCCTGGTGAACCGAACCCGCTCTTGTACTTGTCGTGAACAAGGATCCGCACATCGAAACCTTTCAGCTTATCTGCAAAAGCACTGCCCATGTTCCCATGGCCGATGATGCCGACGGTCTTTCCTTGAAGGTCCGATCCGCGATTTTCTTCACGTGACCAGAGCCCCTTGCGTACCTGCTCATTACTGCGGATGATGTGTTTCATCAGGATCAACGTCAGCGCCACACAGAGTTCACCCACGCCATCGCGATTGCCTTCCGGCGCATTAAGAACTGTGATCCCGTGCTGATCGCAATAGTTCCGATCGATGTTCTCCATGCCGGCGCCCACCCTGCCTACGAATCGTAGATCCCTCCATTGGGAAAGTAATTCGGCGCTCAGCATTCTACTGCGGACAATGACGCCATCAAGTTTGGACGGGGTGCCGCGCCCGATCTCCGCATCATGGAATATCTCGCACGTATGACCGGCCTGCGTGAGCCTTTCGGCAAGAACGGGATGGACCTTATCGAAGATTGCGATGCGCATGTTCTAGATGAACATGTCATACATGAAGTGACCGATCGTGAAGTACGTGAGTATCCCGAAAATGTCGTTCAGGGTGGTCACGAAAGGTCCCGTTGCGAGCGCCGGATCCACGTTCAGCCGGTGCATGCCCAAAGGAATGAGCGTGCCGAACATCGCTGCGGTGAGTATCACGCTGAAAAGTGCGATGCTCACGGTATACGTAAGGGCCTGGCTCTGGTGGAAGGCGAGATTCGCCACAAAGATCAGTACTGCACATACGATCGCGGTGAGCAAGGCCACGCGTAGTTCCTTCCATAGACGGGAAAGGATGTTGACGCCCTGCAGCCGTCCGCTCGCGAGGCCTTGTACCACGATGGCCGATGCCTGTACTCCCACATTCCCGGCCGTGGCCGCGATCAGGGGCATGAAGAAGGCCATCTTCGGATCGATGAGCAGTTGGTGTTCATATTGGGCGATGATGCGCGATGAAAGGATACCACCGGCCAGGCCGATCAGCAGCCAGGGCAGGCGGGCACGCACCTGTACCATCGGCTTGTCCAACGCGTCAACATCTTCACTGATACCGCTGGCGAGCTGGTAATCCTCACTGGCCTCTTCGGTCATCACGTCCATCACATCATCGATCGTGATGCGGCCGATCAAATGGTTGTCGCGATCCACCACGGGCAACACCACCACGTCATATTTCTTCATCAGGTTCACCACCTCTTCCGCAGGCGTATCAGTGGTCACTGAAACAACGTCGGTATCGCAGATGTGCTTGATGAGCGTGCGCGTGCTTTCAGCGCTGAAGAGCAGGTCCTTCAAAGGAAGTATGCCGTACAGCCGGTCATCCTTGTCCACCACGTAGATCGTATAGATATGGTCCACTTCCTTCGCCTGGCGGCGCATATCTATGATGGCGCGCGCCACGGAAGCGTCCGATCGCACGTTCACCATCTCCTTCGCCATGAGGGCACCTGCGGTGCCTTCCTCATAGCGCATCAGTTCCTCGATGTCCTCGCGCTGCTCCTCATCCTCCAACAACGCGATCACTTCACGCTGCTTCTCTTCGGGCAGTTCGCTGATCACGTCGGCAGCATCATCGGAATCGATGTGCTCCAGTACATCTTCGGCTATCTCGCGGCTGGTGAGCGAGGCCAGTAAACGCTCACGCACCTCTTCATCCAGTTCCAGCAGTACTTCCGCCGCTTCTTCATGCTCCAGCAAGCGGTACATGTGCACGGCCGCATCGGTATCCGACCGATCGATGATCTCTGCAATGTCAGAGGCATGCAGTTCGGACAGCACCGCCTTCACCTGCTCATCGCGGCCTTCCTCGAGGTCCTCACGGATCGAATCGAGCAGGGTCTTGGTGAGTTCAAAAGCCATGGCGCGCGGCAAAAGCCGCGCGAAGCTACGAAAGGTGGTCAGGGAGAGGGAGGAATGGCCATTGGCCATTGATCAAGTAAGTGCTTTGGCCGCCATGGGTTCCGAGCAGTGATCATTGAAATTGGTAATTGATCATTTGCTAGTACATGAGGGCGTGCCCCTCCGCAAAACCTCCGGGTCGCGCTATCCGCTGCAAAGCCGCACTCGCTGGAAGTTCTTTACAGCTTCGCTCCCCTCTCTTTGTGAGAGGGGTACAGGGTTGAGGCGCTCGCTTGCGGGTTTTCCGCTTCTATCGCTCACGCGCTGCGCATTGAAGGATGATCATCCTTGCCGGTAACGTCTCCCAATTCCAGCGTCAACCTCACGAATTCCGCCACGCTCAACTGTTCCGCACGCTTGCCAGCGAATGCAGCCGGCACTGGCTTGCCTAGTGGCTTCAAGGCATTGTTCAATGTCTTGCGCCGTTGATTGAAGGCGGTCTTCACCACGGTGAAGAAGAGCTTCTCATCGCAAGGCAACGTATCGATCGCATTCCTCTTCATGCGGATCACTGCGCTGCGCACTTTGGGTGGTGGTATGAAGGACCCTGGTTCCACCGTCATGAGTTGTTCCACATCATACCATGCCTGGGTGAGCACGCTGGTAATGCCATAGATCTTGCTTCCCGGCACCGCGCGTATCCGATCGGCCACCTCCTTCTGGAACATGCCGATCACCTCTTTGCACCGATCACGATGTTCGAGCACCTTGAATACGATCTGGGTACTTATGTTGTAAGGAAAATTCCCGATGATCGCGAAATCTTCCTTGAACAGATCTTTCAGATCGAGGCGAAGCAGATCACCGATGATGAGACTCTCCTTCAACTGCGGAAAATGATCTTGAAGATGAGCTGCTGCTTCACGATCGAGTTCCACGCACCACAGGTCGATGTCCTTTCGATCCACAAGATGCCGTGTAAGTGCGCCGGTACCCGGACCGATCTCGATCACTTGGCTGTATCCACCGTGATGCGTGAGGGCTCCCGCGATCCGTTGGGCGATCGCATCCTCCTTTAGAAAATGCTGGCCGAAATGTTTTTTCGGGCGAACGTTACCGTGGTCCGTAGGACCGTTCATAGGGGGTGAACGGCCTCCAGAAGTGTGCGGAATGCCACGAAACGGCCGCCGTAGTAGCGCTGTGTTTCAGCCTGTAGCCGCGTGGCATGTACATCGCGGTACTCTTCATAATCGGCCATGGTCTCGCAGGAATACTGAATGGCATAGGTGGTGCCGCCATCATCATCGGCAAGCACCCTGAACATGCGGTTCTCCAGGAAAAGTCCTGTGGCCATCACTTCGGGAATATGCACTTCCTTCATCCAGCGGAGCCAATCCTCCTCCACCTCATGATCTATGTTCACCGTTACGTTGTACAGGATCATGGGTGCAGTACAGGCGCTTGGGGTTGGGCAGGTGCTTCGAGCTTATCCCCGCGCAATCGGCGGAACCGTTCCCTGGCCTCGGGCACGAAGATGCTTCCCGTCTGTTCGAAGAGAAGCCGTTCGTAGAACTGCATCGCCTTTTGTTCATCGTTCAATCGCTCCTCATACAACCGGCCAAGATCGAGCAGTGCATTATCGACAAGGATGTCCAGCGGATAAAGCTCCAGCAATTTTTCCAGATGGGTGGCGGCCTCTGGATATTGGTGACGTGCGGAGGCGATACGGAAGCGTTCATACAACACATCATCGCCAAGACTGTGCATGGGAAATTCGATCCCGATGGAATCGAGTACTGCCAGCGCTTCGTCATAGCGATGTTGGAAGCGCAACAGTTCAGCACGCGCGAAGAAGCTCAGCGGAACACTATTGCTATCGAGGCCGAGATTGTCGGTGATGCGCAGGGATAGTTCCATCGCATCGTTGGCGATCAACTTGCTCGTGCTGGCCTTCAGGACCTGGAGCTGCGCTTGCGACCAGAGGAAATCACCCGCGTAGAAGCTCACTTTCGCATTGCGCAACCGCGCTTCATGCCCGATCACATCATGCTTGAAATCGAGATCCACCTGGGAGTAGAGCAATGATGCTTCCCAGATATCACCCTGCAGCAGATGCACATCACCCAGATCGAGCTTCAACTGAGCGCGTGTCTTCGGATCGATCTGTGACAGTTCGAGGCCATCTTGGAGCAACGCCACGGCACCTGCATGATCGTTCAGGTAATAAGCCTTCAGATGCGCGCGATCGCGAAGCAATTCGATGGTCTGCTTGTTCAATGCGAGTTCCTGGAGCGTATTGGCGGCACGCATATCAAGATCCTCCAGATCGGTACGTGAAGGTTCGGGCATGTTGGTGAGCTGGGCGTAGCGGGTCTGCACCGCACCGATCCGTGCCTGTATGTAATTCGCATCGTTCCGGCCCAGGCCAAGCACGTAGTCGTAACATTTGAAGGCCGTGCTGTAATCCTTGTTAGCCGTTGCTATACGGGCCAGTTCCATCACCCGCATGCCGCCTTCATCGGATCTTTTGTCCATGGCTTTGCTCTGTACCAACGCGGCATCAAGGTCCTTCTGTTGGATGTACATCCATATCAATAGTTCCTGGAAGATGGTGCGTTGGGGATCCTTCTGTATCCGGCGCAGAAGCTCGGTGCGAAGGATCTCGCTCCGTTCATCGGCGGTCTCGAAGTCCATGTAACGCGAAAGCGAATTTTGAACGCTCTGCAGGTAGGCTTCATTCGCAGCCAGAAGGTCCATATAAGCCGTCACCATCTTCTGTACCTCGCCCTTCATCGCATAGATGTTGGCCATTTCAAAATGGAATGTCTGGCCATCCTTCAGGATCTTGTGGCCGCGATCATATGCAGCGAGTGCAAGGTCCAGTTCGTTCACGCGGGTGAATGCGTTCGCCACCTGCCGTATGCTGCCCTGGTCTGGCTTGATGAGCTTCAGTGCCTTGTCGAATTCCTTCTGGGCCTTGTCGTTCTGGCCGCTCATGCGATAGAGGCTCCCCAGATCGATCGGCATCCGGGGATCATCATTGCTGCGCTTGCTATGGCCCTTCACCAGTTTTTCAGCGCTCTCGATATCGTTCAGGCCTACATAACTCTTGAAAAGCTGCTCATAGTAGTAATCCGTAGGCTGGCGCTTGTAGAGCTTCTCGTAGTAGAGGATCGCTTTTTCATAGTCGCCGCTCTGGAAATATTGCGCCGCCAACTGCTCATCGGTACCTGGCTGTGCTTGTGACGGCAGATCTGCGCACAGGAACAGCATGAAGAAGATGAGGATCCTGGTCATCACTGGCGGGCGGTATTGGCATGGAGCAATGAATCCGTGGCGGGCAGACGGTCCCAGGCCTGCTGTATCCTGCGATAATTGGCGATGGCCTGTTCCACGTTCGTGCGCAACATCTGCTGTATCTGTGCTTCGGTGCGTATGGCGTTCTTTTCCTCTTCGATCGGCATGGCGGCGTTCATCACATCGCGGCGGAGAGCACGCAAACGTTCGGCCGATCCGCGCAATTCATGCAAGGTACGGCGATGATCGGTGCCCATTTCATCCGCAGCTTGTAGCGCCAGGTATTGATCGCCAAGCAGTTCGGCCTCGGCGCGCTTCAGAGTGTCCTGAAAACGGCGGGCAAGATCGGCCTCGCGAGCGCTGAATGCTGCAGTAGCGCGATCGAAGCGATCCGGATCGAGCTCGTTCAGGGTAAGGATCGCTGCATCCACGGTGGTTATGAGACTGTCCACTGTCTGCAGGCTCTGAGCTTCAGGTGAGCGCTTGCAGGCGTTGGCCATGATCACCCATATCAACGCGAGGACAGCCAGGGAACGTATGCCGATGTCAGTGGACACGGCGCGAAGATCGGGAGAATGGCGATCAGAAGGTCGGATGGTCGGATGATGGTATGCCTTCAGGGTGCTTCAAGCATACTTTCATGCCGATCGAAAATGACCCTTTTTCTGCATGGAATGCTAACGGATCAGCCCATTACCGAACGTTGCATCACGGATCGTGATGGGCGGTGCACGGATGAAGCCAGTAAGCTACCGTTCCCTGAAGTTCCCGGTCGCAGCTCCCTGGATATTGCAGTTTCGGGCAAACGTCAGGAACATGAGAAAGATCCCACTCCTCTGCTTTGCCTTGGCACCGTTACTGATCTTCGCGCAGAACGAGTATCAGTTCGAGCGGCTGTTCACCGTGTACACACCGATCAACGGTGCCAATGAGTGCACGTTCAACGATGATGGTCTCTGCCCGATCGATGCGCTGGCCGGCGAGACCTTCACCCTGTACAACACGTCTTTCACCATGGGGTCCGGCGCGTTGCTCAGCGTAGGCGAATACGGTTTCCTGCGGATAGAGAACGCGGCATCACTGATCATCCTCGACGGCCTCTTCACCTTCATGGAGCCGATCGACAGCACGAGCAAGGTGCTGTATGCCTTGAACGGAGTTCCCGGCTCGCACGAACTCGTGGCCGAATGGCGCAACTGGCGGCTCACCAATGGTCCTGCGGATAACTACGTGAACTTCCAGCTTTCGCTCGATCAGGCAACGGGCGTGGCAGAAGTACGCTTCGGGCCGAACAGCGGTGGTGGGGTGCTGTACAACAATGTGAACGGCCCGAACTGCGGGATCTTCCATGCGCCGCATTCGTTCAGCCAATGCTACGGCAAGCTGTGGGCGGAAGGGAACGGCGACGCGCCTACACTGGACAGTCTGCCGAATTTCAGCTTTGATGCGCTCGTGAGCCTGCCTTCACCCAATACTTTGTACCGCTTCACACCCCATCGATGCAGAGTTCGATCGACGAGGCCGATGCCGCGCACGCATTCACTTATTCGATCGGGGCCGAACTGCTCCAGGTGCAATTCCTTGATCGGAACGGAGCGCAACTGGAGCTGCTGGATCCCGCCGGACGGATCGTTCGATCGGTGGCTCCCCAGAACGGACAAGCTTCGATCCCGATAGGAGATCTGCCTTCGGGCGTGTACATCCTCCGATCGGAAAAGTATTCGGTGGCGGTGCCGTTGCGGTTGTGAGTGAAAGAGCACAGTGGCGGGTGGCACGGCCGTAACGCCACGGGCACCCGGATCCGTGCCGGCGTCTTGTTGTTCTCCAGCAACGCCGCCATATTGCTTCAACGTTCGTAGATCAGAACTGAGACCTCCTTACCCGCTTTCGCAAAGGCTTCATCGGCTGTGAGCAAGTTCGCATTCAGCCAAAGCGCTGTGGCGGCGATCGCTGCATCGGGCAGTTTCATTTTGTAGCTCTTCCGTAAGCGGATGGTTAGATCTTGGATCTCGGGAGTGAATTGTACCACTTTACAATCGGCAAGGAATGCCACTGCCGCTTCAGGGGAATGTGTGCGCGGCTTTGCCGTACTCAATAATTCCACCCGTGTTATCACTGAGACATACACCAGCGAACCCTGCACCAACTCGGCCGCACGCGCATCGCCACCAAGAATGTCGATCACGACGCTGGTGTCCAGCACCAGGCTATCCCCACTCATCGCGAAGGCGCTTCTGCGTGGCAAGCGCGTCCTCTTCCAGCTGCCACTTGCCGAGATGCTTGCGC
>JAEZAU010000144.1 GCA_023430325.1 Bacteroidota bacterium
TGGAACGAAGCGCGGCAGGTGATCGATCGGATGAACGTGGAGGAAGCCATCATCGCCGTGGATTCTGGTGAGCACGATCACATCAGCCGCATCATGAACGAGCTGGAAGGTACCGGAGTGCGCATCAAGATCATTCCGGACATGTACGACATCCTTTCGGGATCGGTGAAGATGACCAGCATTTTCGGCGCACCATTGATCGAGGTGAACTCCGAGATCATGCCCGCCTGGCAATTCTCCTTGAAACGAGCGATGGATATTTGTGTAAGCATCTGTTCGCTCATCGTTCTATCCCCGCTTCTGCTCGCGCTTACGATCGGGGTGAAGCTCAGCTCGCCCGGGCCGGTATTCTTTCGCCAGGAAAGGATCGGCAGGTTCGGAAGACCGTTCAGCATCATCAAATTCCGCAGCATGTATGTTGATGCGGAGCAGAACGGCCCCCAGCTCAGCAGTTCGCAAGATCCAAGGATAACGCCCTTCGGCCGGTGGATGCGGCGTACACGCATGGATGAACTGCCCCAGTTCTGGAACGTGCTGAAAGGTGACATGAGCCTGGTGGGCCCGCGGCCTGAACGCCAGCATTTCATCAACGCCATCATGGAGCAGGCCCCCCACTACCGGCACCTGCACAAGGTGCGCCCGGGCATCACCAGTTGGGGCCAGGTGAAGTTCGGCTATGCCGAGAACGTGCACCAGATGATCCGCCGTTTGAAATATGACATCCTCTACATCGAGAACATGAGCCTGGCGGTGGACCTGAAGATCCTGGCCTATACGATCATCATCATCTTGAAGGGGGACGGAAAGTGATCGTTCTACCTTCGCGCCTCTTATCTCTTACGCAATGAACATCGCAGTGATCGGTGCCGGCCAGATGGGCAATGGCATCGCCCATGTCTTCGCACAGAACGGCCACGATGTGGTCCTGATCGATCTTTCACAGGCTTCATTGGATAAGGCGATCGCAACGATCACCAAGAACATGGACCGGCAGATCGCCAAAGGCGGCCTAACGGAGGAAGAAAAGTCGAAGTCCCTTTCGCGGATCATCACATCCACCGACCTGGGCAAAGGCGTAGCGCAAGTTGAACTGGTGGTGGAAGCTGCCACCGAGAACGTGGACCTGAAGCTGAAGATCTTCAAGGATATCGACGCACATGCGCGAGAGAATTGCATCCTGGCCACCAACACCAGCAGCATCAGTATCACGCGTATCGCCGCTGCCACACGCCGATCGGAGAAGGTGATCGGCATGCACTTCATGAACCCGGTGCCGGTGATGAAACTGGTGGAAGTGATCCGCGGTTACAACACCACCGATGAGGTCACCAGCACGATCATGGAACTGAGCCGTTCGATCGGGAAGGTGCCCGTTACAGTGAACGACTATCCAGGGTTCGTGGCCAACCGAATCCTGATGCCGATGATCAATGAGGCAATAGAAACGCTCTTCCAGGGAGTGGGTGGAGTGGCCCAGATAGATACGGTGATGAAGTTGGGAATGGCGCATCCGATGGGTCCATTGCAATTGGCCGATTTCATCGGGCTTGATACCTGCCTTGCGATCCTGCGCGTGTTGCATGAAGGTTTCGGCAACGCGAAGTATGCCCCCTGCCCTCTATTGGTGCAGATGGTGGCTGCCGGCAAGCTCGGCGTGAAGACCGGCGAAGGATTTTACACGTACACACCAGGCAGCAAGGATCTTCAGGTGGCACCGGCCTTCAGCGAGAAGAAGATCATGGTATCGTAGTACCAGAAGTTGCTGTTATCACCGCTTTTGTGCCAGGCCACCGATCGTGGTCCGGATCATTCATTCTATTTTCATTTGTTAACATTTGCAGAACGTTTAGTTTGGTCTCTCGGATCGGCGACCAGATCCGTACCTGCAAGAAGAAATAAGGATCGCCAACAGGAAGGATGAGCATGAACCACCACCTTTCCAATGGGCATCCACAGATCGACCCTCATCGTTGCACTTGCCACGATCACCGTTGCATGGGCACCTGAAATTGAAGCGCAAGATCATTCCATTGCGAGGGAATGGAATGAACGATTGCTGGCGGCGATAAAACGCGATTTTGCGCGTCCGCCTGTCCAGGCTCGCAACCTGTACCAGGTCTCCGCCGCCATGTACGAAGCATGGGCCGCCTACGACCCCAAGGCCGAACCCTTCCTCCTGGGCAGGACCCGCAGCGGTTATACCTGCCCATTCGATGGAATACCGGTCCCTGCGGATATTGAAGCAGCACGGCATGAGGCCATCAGTTTCGCGGCATACCGCATGATCGCCCATCGTTTCCAGAATTCCCCCGGTGTGTTCCTCACCATGACGGAGATCAACGCGTTGATGAACGCCAATGGTTACAACACGGCGAACACCTCGGTGGATTATCTCCAAGGCGGGGCCGCGGAACTGGGCAATTACATCGCGCAGCAGATCATCGCCTATGGCATGCAGGATGGTTCGAACGAATCGGTGAATTTCCAGAACCAGTACTACACGCCGGTGAATCAGCCGCTTGTTGTTGCCGGCACAACAGTTCCCGCATCCACCGATCCCAACCGCTGGCAGCCGCTCACATTGACCAATGCGGTGGACCAGCAGGGAAACCCGATCCCTTCCACCCCACCGTTCCAAAGCCCTGAATGGGGAAATGTGGATCCATTCGCGCTGACACCTGCCCAGATGACCGAGCATGTTCGCAATGGGAACATCTACAAGATGTATCTCGATCCCGGTGAGCCGGCCTTGCTCGATACCACGATCGCCAGTGAACTGAACTCCTTCTATAAGTGGAACCATTGCATGGTGCCGATCTGGCAAAGCCACCTCGATGCGAACGACACCACCATGATCGACATTTCTCCGGCATCGAAAGGGAACCTGCAGACCTATCCGCAAACGGAACAGGAGATCCGTGATTTCTATGAGTATTTCGATGGAGGTGACATCAGCACCGGCCATGCGATCAATCCTGTCACAGGCCAACCGTATGAGCCACAAATGGTGAAGCGTGGCGATTACACGCGTGTGCTCGCGGAATTCTGGGCCGATGGACCTACATCAGAAACTCCGCCCGGGCATTGGTTCTCCATCATGCATACGGTGATGGACCATCCGCTCTTTGAACGGAAATGGCTGGGCCAGGGACCGGTGCTTAGCGATCTGGAGTATGACGTGAAGGCGCACCTTGTGCTCGGCGGGGCGCTGCATGATGCAGCCATCACGGCCTGGGGAATCAAGGGTTGGTACGATTACACGCGGCCTGTGACGGCGATCCGTTACATGGCAGCCAAAGGCCAATCCAGCGATCCGATGCTCCCGAATTTCCATCCGGCGGGCCTGCCGATCGTGCCAGGCTACATTGAACAAGTGCAGCTCGGAGACCCGCTCGGCGGTGATAACAACGAACATGTTGGCAAGATGAAACTGTACACCTGGCGCGGCCATGAGTTCATTGATGATCCGTTGATCGATGAGGCCGGCGTGGGATGGATCCTTGCCGAGAAGTGGTTCCCTTATCAGCGGCCCACGTTCGTTACGCCTCCGTTCGCCGGTTATGTTTCCGGTCATTCCACCTTCTCACGTTCGGCGGCCGAAGCGCTCACTGCAATGACCGGCAGTGCGTATTTCCCCGGTGGAATGGGGACCTTCTCCTGCCCTCAGGACCAATTCCTGGTCTTCGAAGATGGTCCATCGCAATCGATCGAACTTCAATGGGCCACCTATCGTGATGCTTCGGACCAGTGCAGCCTCTCGCGCATCTGGGGTGGCATCCATCCGCCGATCGATGACATCCCCGGCAGGCATCTGGGAATGATCATAGGTCCCCAGGCCGTGAACTATGGTTCGGCACTGTTCAACAGCGGCAGACCGGTGATCACGGATGTGATCGTTAGCGACCCGGTGATCAACGTCAACGACATCAGCTCAACGTTCACAGTTGAATGGAACTACGACATGCCGATGGACCAATCGATCCATCCGGTGGTCGACATGTTGGTGCAGGATCCGATCGGTACGGCCGTGAATGTTCTTGGCGGCGCGTGGATCGATGAGGACACTTATCAACTGCAATTCGAAGCACTGAATGCTGAAGTGACGTTGGACCAGATCCACATGCGCGTTGATTCAGCGCAGGCAGCCGGTGGGCCGAAGCAGAACGTCTGGTTGATCCCGGAACCTTTCATGATCGATACGGAACTGCCCGAAGTGGTCGATGTCACCTCCTCCACAGCGATCATCAATGAAGCAGTGGCCACGCAGGGAATGGTCTACCTGGACATCTCGTTCAATGAACCGTGTGACATCACTGTGCAGCCATCACTTTCATGGATCGATGAGATGACAAGCCTGGCGTACGACCCCGCGCTGAGCACATGGTTGAACGATCAGACATTCCGTGCTGTGTTCAATGTGGAAGACCTCGATGTGGAGGTCGAAGCCACCGATATTGCCATAACTGATGCACTTGACAAGGCTGGTAATCCGCAGAGCGATGCAGAGCACGGACCTTTCTTCCAGACCGATACACGTGCACCGCAGATCGCTTTGGCAAACGTGAACGGAACGGTCTTCTCGCAACAGGATGTGGGACCACAGGCGCTTCAGGTCACCTACACTTTCGATGAGCCGATGGACATGGATGTTCCCGTTGAGATCACCTTCGAGAATGGCGATCCTCTGGGCTCATCGTTAGCGATCAATGCAGCGAGTTCGTGGTCCGATCCACTGAACTACCAGATCTCCTATGATCTCCAGGCGGCGAACGAGGAATTCCCGGCCCTTCAACTGACGGCCGGCACCGCGCGTGATGCAGCAGGTAATTTACTTGTTCCGGCCTCGGCCACTCCCGCGATACAGATCGACACGAAAGTGCCGCAGCTGATATCCGTGGCACCGAACCATGCAGTGGTTGCCGATAGCGAGATCGGATCCGGCAATTTCCATGTTGATCTTCTCTTCGATGACATCATGGATCCCGCCATCGTTCCGGCGATCACGATCGAGAGTGCTGAAGATGTCTCCGGTTCGTTGCAACATGATCTGGCCGCCGATGAATGGATCTCCGGCGATACGTACCGCGTGCACTTCACTGTGATCGATGAAGAACGAGAGGTCCAACAGATCGGGATCACAGCGAGCGCTGCGGCAGACGATGCCGGCAACGTGATAGCTCCGGCGAGCATACCCGCGGTCTTCTCATTGGATACGCGCGATCCATTGCTGGTGGTGATCACCGCGAGTACATATACTGTCACCACCGATCATATCGGGACGGAAGGACTTCAATTCCTGTTGGTGTTCGATGAGCCGATGCGCGCGGACATGCTGCCATCGATAGGCTTTGGTACCGATGTCACGAATGTTCTGGTCCAGAACGCGTCGTCATCGGAATGGCTCAACGCATTCACCTATCGCATGGTGTACGATGTGCTTGCTGAAGAGGTCCAGTTGTTGGATATCGATGTAACAATAACTGCTGCCGGGGATCTCGCCTCCAACGAACTGGTCATGGATGTTTACCCGGCTATGTTGGATATCGATATGCTGCAGACCGGTATTGCAGAAGCGGTGAACATGCAATTGCACCTGCGGCCGAATCCGATACGGGTCGGTGAGACCCTCTTCTTCGACATGGATCACGCAGGTCCTGTCACACTTCAATTGATGGATCTTCAGGGCAAGGTGATCCACCAGCAACAACTCGCACCACCGAATGGAACGATCGGAATTCCGATGCCTGATATTGCGGAAGGAGCCTATGTACTTGTGGGCAGTACTGCGACCAGCCGATATACCGAACGGCTGATCGTGGTCGAATAACGTCCGGCGGAACAACTTTCACTACAATGGTCAAGCGATCGTTCTTCGGCCTCTTGCTTATGCATACGGCACTTCTGCCGGGCCATTCGCTCCATGCGCAAGGCTTCGTGGATGCCGCCCCCATGCATGACATGACCTTCCAGGCCCCGGGAGATAGTTATGGTAGCGGCGCGAGTTTCTACGACTTCGATCAGGATGGATGGGACGATATCACGTTCACCATGCCTGGTGAGTCCATCAAGTTCTACAGGAATACCGGTGGCAGTTTCGTACTTGAGGATTACGAGATCTCCACGCCGGGCCAGACACGCAGCGTTCTCTGGGCCGACTACGACAACGATGGCGATGCGGATCTGGTGGTCACCACTTATGAAGGAGTATGCAGACTATACCGCAACAACGGAAATTTCGAGTTCACCGACCAATCGATCACTGCCGGACTGCTGCAGGTGCCGCAGAAGACCTACGGTGCTTCCTGGGGGGACATGAACAACGATGGATCCCTTGATCTGTATGTCTGCAATTATGAATTTGAAGGTGACCCGACCGATCAGAACCTTTGGAACCAGTTGTACATGAACAATGGTGATGGCACATTCACCAATGTAACCGCAAGTAGCGGTGCTGGCGATGACATCAAACTATCCTTTCAAGGCATGTGGCTCGATCATGATCTGGATGGACTACAGGATATCTTCATCATAAACGATCGCTGGTTCGC
>JAEZAU010000163.1 GCA_023430325.1 Bacteroidota bacterium
CGCCGTCAATGTGATCGTGTTCGGTGATGCGGGCCTCGATGGACCGAACCAGCTCGCCCTGCTCTTTGCGGCAGCTGCGGCATTGGTCATCGGAATTTTCAATAGACATACCTTCTCCGATCTGCTCGAGCATATCGTGCGAAGCATCTCGACCGCGCTCGGTGCTATCCTGATCCTGCTGCTGATCGGTGCGCTGGCGGGCACCTGGCTGATCAGCGGGATCGTGCCGGCCATGATCAGCCACGGCCTCGATCTGCTTTCGCCCAAGATCTTCCTTTTTGCAGCTTGTCTTGTCTGTGCGGTGGTCTCGCTCGCCACGGGTAGTTCGTGGAGCACCGCGGCCACGGTGGGCATCGCGCTCATGGGGATCGGCAAAGCGCTCGATCTGCATCCGGGCATGGTGGCCGGCGCGATCATCAGCGGCGCTTATTTCGGCGACAAGCTCAGTCCTCTGAGCGATACCACGAACCTGGCACCGGCGATAGCGGGCACCGATCTGTTCACGCACGTGCGTTACCTGCTGAACACCACGATCCCTTCCTTCTCGATCGCACTGATCGCTTTCCTGTTGATCGGGATCTTCCATGATGGTGGCGCAACCGTGGCCGGGATCGATGAATTCCAGGGGGCGATCCGATCGAGATTCAACATCGGTTGGTGGCTTTATCTGGTGCCGCTCGCGGTGATCGTGATGATCTGGCGGAAAGTGCCGGCCCTGCCCGCACTTTTTGTTGGTGTTCTGCTCGGTGCGGCGTTCGCGATCATCTTCCAGCCGGGGATCATCGCGGGCATTGCGGAAGGAGAGATGGGGCCGATCGAGCGATCGTACAAAGCGGTGATGATCGCGATGGGCTCGGGCGTTTCGATCGTAACGGGGAACGAGGTGATCGATGAACTGCTTTCCTCCGGCGGAATGAAGGGAATGCTCAACACGATCTGGCTGATCCTGTGCGCCATGACCTTCGGCGGCGCGATGGAAGGCGCGGGCCTGCTCCAGCGGATCACCGCTTCGGTAATGACGTGGGTGCGCGGCGATGCTTCACTCGTGGCGACGACATCGGCGAGCTGCGTGTTCACCAACATCACCGCTTCCGATCAGTACCTCAGCATCGTGTTGCCCGGGCGGATGTTCGCGCCGGTGTACAAGGAGCGCGGACTTCACCCGAAATTGCTCAGCCGCACGCTGGAGGATAGCGGCACCGTAACCTCGCCGCTCGTTCCGTGGAACACCTGCGGCGCTTACATGAGCAGCGTGCTCGGCGTGGCCACGTTCGTTTACCTGCCGTTCGCGTTCTTCAACCTGATAAGCCCGTTCATGGCGATCTTCCAGGCAGCGATCGGCTGGCGCATCGCGCGGATCGGAAAGAGCTGATCCGCAACCTGTGATGGCCACTTCCGTAGAAGGGCCATCATGAAGAAGCACTACTTCACATTCATCTGCCTGCTTTCCATCGTGCCCTGCATGGCACAAGACCCCCTGCTGCTTGCCAGTGCGTACAGCGCCATGGATGAGGAATTGGCCGTTCAGGACAAGATGCTTGAGGTCTACGATCGGTTCAATCCCACTATCGGAGGCGATTCCATTCGCATGTGCGGTGGCCAGCCCTGTTCTGGGTGGGTGGAGGATAACTATCCGGATGGCACCTTGAAACATCGCGGTCACTATGAAGGCGGCCGCGTCATGCTCTACAAGAACTATCATCCCAACGGCGATCTGGAGCGTGAGTTCCGCGCCATCGATGTGCGCAAGAGCACCATGAAACAATACTATAAGGCGAACGTGCTGCGATCGGAAAGCCGCTTCCTTGAAAGCGTTTCCGTGGAATACAAGGAACATTATCCCAACGGCACCTTGCGCTATCATGAAGAACGCCATCGATCGGAACCGTACTACCTGCGTATGGACCTTTACGCCGCAGATGGCAAGCCGATCAGCCTGTTGCAGTTGGTGGACAAGAAGAAGATCGAGTTCGAATTGAAGGAGTATTACCCTGGTGGCCTCTTGAAGACCGCGGGCCGCGCCCGTTACAACCGTGCACGCATGGACAGCCAGCGCATCGGCACATGGGCCGTTTACGCTCCGGACGGCTCCTTGGAAAAGGAAGAGCTCTACGTGGACGGCAAAGTGCATCGTTGAGTTCTGGGCGTATCCCGCCTGGTGATCCATCGGGCTTCGCGAGCCTTATGACCCACGGCGGGCCGGGCTATCGGTACAAGTCCTCCCCCGGGGCTGACCCGGGGTCCGGGCTTTCCCCTTCTATCCCTTACGCGCTGGCGCCAGCGAGAATGATCTTCGATCCTTCGCAGCATCCATATGTAGAAGAGGATCTTTGCTGGAGATCCGGTCCATTTCATGTAATGATCGGCATGGCTCAGCGTTGCCCGGTTACATGAAGACCTTCTACCCGTTCGTACTTCCATCGCTCGTCATTTCCTTCTTGGTCCATGATGGTTCTGGCGAACTGCGTACATCCGCGGCGGATCATCTTCTTCCTTCAAAGATCCATGCTCACTCTGCTGATCTTCCTCCGATCACAGGCAGGACCATTCATGTACTTGTCGCCTTGTGTGATAATAAGTACCAGGGGATCGTACCCGTACCCGCCAGGATCGGTAATGGCCAGGACCCGGATAACAACCTCTATTGGGGATGTGGATACGGCATACGAACGTTCTTCAAGAAAAGCACGGAATGGTCACTTCTTGAGACCATGAAGGTCGATTCCATGATCCTGGAGCGCCTCCTGTTCAAGCATCGCTCAAAGGATGTCTACCTCATTGCAGATGCTTACGATGGCCGGCATATAAAGGAATGCACCCGCGATCTGCTCAACGCCGCATCCGGCCGGTCCCGATCATCGATCGCTTACAACGATAGCGCGGTGGGCATTCTCGGCAATGCTGCGATGCTCGCTTACATAGGTCATGATGGACTCATGGAATTCGAACTACCGGGAAGTTTCGACAATGTCGACTTCCGTCAGCGGGATATGATCATCCTGGCCTGCTATAGTAAACGGTACTTCTCGCCATATCTCCAAAAGTCCGGCATCGATCCGATCGTTTGGACCACTGGCCTTATGGCGCCTGAGGCTTATACATTGCATGATGCGCTTTCGGGCTACGTGAACGGAGAGACTAATGAAAGTATCCGCACACGCGCTGCATCTGCCTATTCAAGATACCAGAAATGTAGTGAAAAGGCAGCCAGGAACCTGCTGGTGACCGGTTGGTGATGAACACCTCATCTTTACACCATGGCAGGAAAGGACCTTGTCGCTGGCGTAAGGCCCGTGATCGAAGCGCTGAGGGCGGGCAGGAACATTGAAAAGCTCCTGTTGCGGCGCGATGCATCAGGCGAAGGCGTGAAGGAGATCCGCCAGTTGGCCTTGCAACACGGCATTCCCTGGCAACAGGTACCGCAGGAAAAGCTCGATCGGCTTACACGCACCGAACACCAGGGTGTCATCGCGCTGCTCAGCGAAGTGGAGCAACAGGACCTGGACGAAGTGATAACCTCGGCTTATGAAAGAGGCGAAACCCCATTGATCGTGGCGCTGGACGGAGTGACCGATGTGCGAAATGTCGGCGCCATCGCACGAAGTGCAGAGTGTTTTGGAGCACATGCCATGCTTGTTCCGAAGACCGGTAGCGCACGCCTGGGACCGGATGCTGTGAAAAGTTCCGCAGGGGCCCTGCTCAGAAAACCGGTCTGCCGGGTGGATCGATTGAAGCAGGGATTGGAGCAGGCCCGTACGCAGGGCTGCCGCGTGATCGCATGCACTGAAAAAGGCCGCACCCTGCTGCACAAGGCCGACCTTACCGGTCCTGTAGTACTTGTCATGGGTGCCGAGGATGAAGGGATCTCCGACGCCGTTCTGCGCATGGCCGATGAACTGGTGAAGATCCCCATGGCCGGCCACATCGGGTCGCTGAACGTATCGGTGGCCACCGGCATCGCACTCCATGAAGTGTTGCGCCAACGGATGCAGGCTTGACTTTTCCGGCCGATCTTCTTAAGTACCCCTAACCTTCCGGGCATTTCCGCGTACAAAGCCGTGCCGATCGGTGGCCGAACAGACCCGCACCGATCGAGAACATGGTGATGAAACTCTACTTGCTCCGGAGGACTTTGTTCCTGTTGTTCCTGGTGTTCTGGCTTCATGAAGGTTTTTGCCAGGCACCCACTAGTGCGCTGGTGGTCCACGTGAAGGACCTCTCCGTTGCCGCGCGTGACGGTATTGCCAAAGAGCTTGGGGAGAGCAATGACCTCAGACTCCGGTACGCCTGTGTACCCGCCGGCATCCTGGTCTTCGAGCATGCCGATCGGAGCAGAAGGATCGAGTTGAGCGATGTTGACCCATTGCTCCATCGCCGGATCGCGCGTAACAAGATCACCACTTCCCAGATGGACATTGCCGAGGCTGAGCGCCTTTGTGCACAATACCGCCAGCCATGATCG
>JAEZAU010000208.1 GCA_023430325.1 Bacteroidota bacterium
ATCTGTGCATTGGCACCAACACCCACCAAGGTGAGCACTGAAACGGCCATTACACGGGTAACATCGAGTAACATTCTTTTCATCAGGTAAAGGTTTAATGGTTTCTGTTCTATAGGAAGATCCTCTAGAGGGTGCCAAGATATATGATCGAAAGGCCTTTCCGGCAAACGACCGATCAAAGGATCCACGAACCCGCCATGAATTGCGTGAGGATCAAGATCATGTCCGATCTTCGCACTCATGTGGCGCATGTTCCTACTCTCCTGTCTGCTGGCAACGGGATCTCTTTTCGCTCAGAACGGTCCGCGGATAGGAGTCGGTCTCGCCACACAAAGTGCCGGCGGACTTTTCCAGAACACTGGTGATCTGCTGGCCGGGCCGATCATAGGCTGGCATTTCGAAGCTCCTCTGCATCCGAAGTTCAGCATCATGCCAGAGATCTTGTGGATGACCAAAGGTGCCGTGGTGCGCAACCCCGCCATGGCCACACGCTCCAGGGCCACGTTCCGCTATCTGGAGATGCCGATCCTGGCCAAGGTGATGACCGATCAGGCCGGTGATGGGCTCTATCTGCTGGCCGGGCCCACCGTGGGCTACTTTCTTTCAGGCCGTTACCAGGTATGGCAGAGCGGCGATGAGATCATCGATTCAAAGTACAATACCGATTCGAACCCGAACCTGCGACGCATCGAATTCAGCGGTTTAGTGGGCATGGGTTTCCAGGGTGAACGCTGGTCTTTCGATGTGCGGGCACAGAGCAGCCTTACGCCCTTCGATCGGTTCATCCGCATTCAGAACATCGTTTACGGCATCACTCTGGCCTACCGCATCAAACCGAAAACGGAGGCCAGCGAATAGCACGCCACCAGCCGCATCCTTCTATCTTCGCGGCCTTCATGGGATTCAAGCAACTTGGGCTGAGCGCCGATCTTCTCGATGGCCTCGAGGCGATGAACATCCGCCAGCCGACACCGATCCAGCAGCAGGCCATACCCATGGCCTTGGAAGGAAAGGACCTGATAGCCTGCGCGCAGACCGGTACGGGCAAAACGGCGGCGTTCCTGCTTCCATTGATCGACATCATAACCCATTACGCACCGCGTGAAGAGGGTTCGGTGCGCGCATTGATCATTGTTCCCACGCGCGAACTGGCGCTCCAGATCGATCAGCAGTTGCAGGCCATCGCCTACTTCACGCCCATCACTTCGGTCGCCGTTTACGGTGGAAGCGATGCTTCTTCCTTCGACGTGCAAAAGCAGGCGCTCACCAGCGGTGTTGAAGTGATCATTGGCACGCCCGGCAAACTGCTCAGCCACCTCAACCTCGGTTATGTTCCGCTGAAAGGGCTTGAATTTTTGGTGCTCGACGAGGCCGATCGCATGATGGACATGGGCTTCATCGATGACATAAAACGGATCATCAATTTCCTTCCGAAGGAAAGGCAGACGTTGCTCTTCAGCGCCACCATGCCGCCACAGATCCGCGCATTGACCAGGGAGATCCTCTATGAGCCGGAAGAGATTACAATTGCTTTAAGCAAGCCGGCCGAAGGAGTTGACCAGCAAGCCTATGTGATCTACGATACACAGAAGGCCGATATCCTTGAGAACATCCTGAAGAACGATCCGGCCACCAGCATCGTGATCTTCGCGGGAAGGAAGGTGGAGGTGCGCAACCTGAACCGCCACTTGCAGAAGAGAGGGTTCAACGCGCGCGGCATGCACAGCGATCTGGAGCAGGCCGAGCGGGAGGAAGTGATGCTCGCCTTCCGCAACCGGAAGTTGAGGATACTTGTGGCCACCGATGTGGTTAGCCGCGGGATCGATATCGATGACATCGATCTGGTGATCAATTATGATGTGCCGCGCGATCCGGAGGATTATGTACACCGCGTAGGGCGCACGGCACGGGCACAGCGAAAGGGCAAGGCCATCACCTTCATTAATGAAAAGCAGATGCGCGAGTTCGGGCGCATCGAATCTTTGATCGGTTACGAAGTGAAGAAGATGCCCCTGCCCGAAGGATTTTCCAACGGCCCGGAGTATGCGCCACAGTTACGGCATGGCCCCAAAAAAGGCCGCCGCCCTTTCAGGGGACGGCGGCCTGGAGGCGGAAGAAAACCTTCGCCTAGCGGTTCGAAGGCTTGAACTTGTCCTTGTTCTGATCGAGGATCTTCATGGCATCCCACTCCTGGGCGGCCTTGCCAACGCGTTCGATCCGGACGGTCTCCATTACATCGCCTTGAACAATGGCGTTCACCACATCCTGCCCTTCGGTGACATAGCCGAACACAGCATGGCGGCCATCGAGCCACGGGGTCTCTTTGTGGGTGATGAAGAACTGGCTTCCGTTCGTTGAAGGACCGGCGTTCGCCATGCTCAAGGTGCCTGCACGCGTATGTTTCAGGTCCGGATGGATCTCATCGGCGAAGGCGTAACCAGGTCCGCTCGTTCCGGTACCTGTGGGATCGCCACCCTGGATCATGAAATCAGCGATCACCCGGTGGAACTTGATGCCGTCGAAATAGGGGGTTCCTTCCGGTCTCGCTGAATTCTTCACCTTGCCTTCGGCCAGGCCCACGAAGTTGGCCACCGTCATCGGCGCCTTCTCATGCTCCAGCTTTATGGTGATCATTCCTTTGTTCGTCTTGATCTTGGCGAAGATGCCTTCGTTGGTGTTGCTCACAGGTTTTTCGGTATTCTGTTCGTTGTTGCTGGCGGCCACGATGCCTTTGTCCTCACCGCCACCGGTGCTGCAGGCGGCCAGTGCGAGGCCAAGGACGGCCGAAATGGTGAATGGGAACATGGTCATGTTGCTCTTTAGGGGTGCGAAAATAGACGATCAACGCATCAGCACTTCTTCGATCGCTTCAAGCTTGTCTTCGGTGAACGCGCCTTTGTCCCGATGCAGGATCTTGCCCGATGAGTCCAGCACGAAGAAATAGGGAACATCCTTCTCCTTCAGATCGAGCGCCTCGCGGATCGGTTCCATGTCATCCTTGGAGAAGACCACTTTCTCCTCCACTTCTGGCGTGGCGCTCTGGCGGAATTTCTTGATCGTGGGTTCATAGGCCGTCTTGTTCAGGCCCACGAAGACCGGCACGAAGAACAGGTCTGCATCATATTCACCCGCGAAGAGCCCGTATTGGGCCACAAAACGCATGTACGCCGGTTCAAGCCAGCTCTCCAAGGCTTCTGAGGCCTTTGGGCTGTAGGCAAGGCCGATGATGGTGTATTTCTTCTGGCCGTGCTGCGGAAGCGTGATGCTGGTGCCGTTCACCGTTTCTCCGGTGATGGTCGGGAACTGTTGCGCCTGCGCGAAAAAGGCGGGAACGACAAGTAAAAAGCTGATGATGGATCTCATGGAAATGCTCGGTGGCAGCGGCATTTGCAACTCGCGTACCGATCTCATCTTATACCGTTCTCGGGGTGCTTTCCCTTGTGTGGCCTGAACCAGTCCTTCATGCGTTCAATGTCCCGGATCGGATCATCGGTCAGCGGGAAGGGCTCGGAAAGGATCACGGTCTTCTTCGGATAATCGAACGTGGCAAGAATGATCGGGATGCCGGCACCGGTGGCGATGCGATGGAACCCGGTCTTCCAGTCAGGCCGGTATTTGCGCGTGCCTTCCGGCGTGATCGCGATGGACTTGATCTCACCCCGCTTGAACATATCCACCACGGCATCCACCAGGTTATTGTGCCTGCTCCGATCCACCGGATAACCGCCCAGCGATCGGAAGATCCAACCGAAAGGAGGTCTGAAGAGCGATGATTTCGCCAGGTATTTCGACTCCATGCGCAGGATGCTCCGTACGGCCAGGCCGATGAAAAAATCCCAGTTGCTGGTGTGCGGCGCAACTACAACGATGTAACGCTGCAGGCCGGCAGGTCGGTGATCCTCGATGCGCCAGCCGGCCACTTTATGGAAGAAGAAGGAATGGATAGCGCGCATGGGAGCGGCCGAAAATAGGGAGCGATCGGGATGTTGGTGGTCCGATCGGATATCCGTTCATTTACGATCGCATCATGATCACTGCGACGAGAAGCATAACCCGGGCACCTGCAGATGCGTATGAAGGCCGCATGAAAGGACGTTACGCGGTGCTCGATGTGGAGACAACGAGCGGCGATCCATCGCAGGGGCGGATTATCGAAGTGGCAGTGAAAGCGTTGGATGGCGTTGATGAGAAGCTCAATTGGGATACGCTCGTACAGCCGCGCACGCCCATACCACCGTTCATCCGCAAGCTGACCGGGATCACCGATGACATGTTGATCGATGCACCGATCTTTCCTGAAGTGGCGCGATCGCTGGCCACGGTGACACAGAACAGGATCGTGGTGGCCCACAATGTGCGTTATGACATGACGGCGTTGGAACATGAGTTCGCGCGCACGGGAATGGTCTTCGATCGGGCAGCGCTCTGCACCGAAAGACTTTCACGCCAGCTGGTGCCCCAGTTATCCCATTACAATCTCGGGAGTCTTTGCCGCTATTTCGGTATTCCGTTCATTGCACGCCATCGCGCACCGGATGACGCTGCGGCCACGGCCAGCCTTCTCCTTCGGTTGATCGATGCTTTTGGTGAGGACCGGATCCTGCTCAACGTAACAGTTGTCGCCAGACAATTGCGGGCCTAACGCAGGAGCACGTTCGTAGCCCAGAGCACCCACATCACCACACCGGCAACAAGCCCGGCAATGCCTGCTATACCGCCGATCCGCATGTTGCGAAGGCTGCGATCGCTGTAAGTGTACCTTCTTCTGATCTGGAATCGTGACCAGATGTAAAAGGTGATCGAAAGAAGCCCCAGGATAACGGCGAGCGAACACAAGTGTCTTAGAAAGGCCAGGGGAATGCTGAGAACGCCGAAGATCAACGTAACGGTGCTGAGCGGAAGCCGATCGGATGCGGTCATCTGGCCAATGCGAGCAATTGCTCGTGGATCTTCAATACCTGAGGTATCACCAACTGCTCTTCATCATTGATGATGGTGAAGTCCGCGATCTTCGATCGCTCACTATCCGAAGCCTGGTTGCGCATACGTGCGCGCACGGCCTCCTCCTCCACCCCATCGCGCTCCATCACCCTTTTCACCCGCAGTTCTTCCGGTGCAGAAACGACGACGGTCCGATCGAACCGATCATGGCCACCGGTCTCGGCGAGCAAAGCCGCTTCCATGATCCCATAAGGGGCGCGTTGTTCGCGCGCCCATCGGTCGAAATGCAGGCGAACAGCAGGATGTACCAATGCGTTCAGGTCCTTCAAAGCTGAAGGATCATTGAAGACCATGCCAGCGAGCGCTTTCCGATCCAACATACCGGAGGGATAGACGTGTTCTCCGAAACGCTGGATGATCGCCGATCGCAAAGCTGGATCTTCCTCCATGAGCCTTTTCGCTTCCACGTCGGCTTCAAATACCGGAATGCCAAGTGTCTTGAAGATGCGGCCGACAAGGCTCTTTCCACTGCCGATGCCTCCGGTGAGACCAACGCGGATCATAACGCGAAGGTGCGAAATGGCCGTCAGGCGTTCTGCTTCGCGGTGGCTTCGTTGAGCTGCATGGAATTGTCCATGGCGATGGCGCTCTTCTCGAAACGCAGCTTCACGTTGCTGTCCACTTCAAGGAGCACCGTGGTATCGTTCACCTCCACCACGCGGCCATGGATGCCACCTATGGTCACCACCTTGCTCCCTTTCTGCAAGCTCTCACGGAACTTGCGGGCATCCTTCGCCTTCTTCTGCTGGGGACGGATCATGAAGAAGTAGAACACGATCATGAGCATGCCCATCATGATCCAGAACTGGGTACCTCCTTGTTCACCTGAGGCTTGAAGCAGAATGCTGAGTGTCATCATCTTTCCTTGTTTCGGTCGATCTTATTCTACGGGTTGCATGTTAGCCGGGCCCACCACATCGCCGCTCAAAGTGAGCACGGTGGAAGGAGGCGTGGTGTTGGCCGTTACCGTAACGGTCTTCTCCTGTCTGCCATGGCGGCCTTCGCTATCGAACACCACTTCTATCTCCCCTTTCTCTCCAGGCTTTATCGGATGTTTGGGCCATGCCTTGCCCACCGTGCAGCCGCAGGATCCGCGTACATCAGTGAGCACCAACGCGCTGCCACCGGTACTCTTGAACGTGAACCGATGGCTCACCTTGGCACCCTGCACCACCTGGCCCATATCGAAATGTGTTGTTGTGAATTCGATCGCGGCCAACTCGCCGGCATCCACATCTTCATAACCGGATGCAGGAAATCTCACATCATCGGTACTCACTTCCTCTCTTTCCGAATGATCGGTGAGCTGGCAGCCGCCGAACGCGAGGGCGATCAAGAGGACAATGAGGGTATGGATGCTGATCGTACGCATGATCAACTTTCCAGGAGGCCACGCCCCACCTTACGGATGCGGCCATCGGCCTTCATTTCGATGAAGATCTTGTCCAGCACACCATTGATGAAGTTCTTGCTCTTCGGAGTGCTGTAGGATTTGGCGATCTCGATGTATTCGTTCAGCGTCACTTTCACAGGTATCTGATCGAACACGCGGACCTCGGTCAACGCCATCTTCATCAGGATCATATCCGCCAGGGCGATGCGATCGCTCTCCCAGTTGCTGGCCTTCGCGCCGATCAGCTCTTCGTGTTCGGGGCCATGTTCGATGGTCCTGCGGTAGAGCGTGGTCACGAACTCCACCTCTTCTTTCGGTTCGCGTTGCAGATCGGCGATGAGCACTTCGCCCTGATCCTGCTCCTTTATCTGTTCAAGCCCGCGCTTCACCAAGGTAGCGGCCAGGTCCAGATCTTCGAGCCAGTAGATGCTGCGGTTCTCGAAAACATCCTGCAACGACCCGTTGTTCGCGATGTGATCGCTGAAGAGGGTGATCATGAACGCCTGATCCTTCTTGAATCCCGGGGCCGGATCGTTCATGTAATTCTTGTACAGATCGCTGGCTTCCACCTCCTTGAGCATCTTGGTGAAAAGCTCCTTGTGGCCCACCCAGCTTAAACGCTTGCGATCGGCCTCGGCACGCAGCTGTGCATTGGTGGCCAGTCTCTTCAGCAACGGATTCTCCACGAACCGGAGATTGGGCTCCAGATCCTCCCTGGTAGGCAGCCGTTTGTTCCTGCGTTCCTCGATGCGCAGTTCGGCTATGTGCCGCAGTTCACCAAAAATGAGCAGCAGCGAAAGAAAAAGATCGTGCGTGCGCTCTATGCTTTGCAACAATTCCTTCTCCAATCTTGCCGCGCTTGCCGCATCGCTCTGCCAGAAGGCGTAGAGGGATTGGAAGACCTTGATACGTAGATACCGCCTGTTAAGCATTCTTTCTCTTCCTCAGAATCGGATCCCCGCTGCACGCATGCTGTTCACACGCTCTTCAGCCGCCAGGTTGGCCGCCAGGTAGGTCGGTATGTTCTTTTCGGCGCTCGTGTTGAAGCATCGCAACGCCGTATTGTAGATCTGTTCCGTCTGGTTCAGCGCTGCCTGCCGGTCATAACCCTTGCGCTCCCAGGCGCAGTTGATGATGCCCCCGGCGTTGATAAGGAAATCAGGCGCGTACAGGATGCCCTTTTCCATGACTGCCTGCCCGTGCACGCTCTCATCGGCCAGCTGGTTGTTGGCACCACCTGCTATGATGCTGCACTTCAGACGCTTCAAGGTCTCATCGTTCACCGTGGCCCCTAGTGCGCATGGCGAATAGATGTCCATGTCCAGATCATAGATATCCTCGCTGTTCACCACTTTCACCGCAGGGAATTGTTCCTTGATGGCTGATACCTTCTCTTCATGGATATCGCTGAGGAAAACGATGGCGCCCTCCTTTACAAGATGCTCCACCAATCCTTTGCCGACGTTGCCTGCACCTTGTACGGCGATCTTGCGGCCGGAAAGGGAATCATTCCCATAGGCCTTCTTGGCTGCGGCCTTCATGCCCATGTAAACGCCATAGGCCGTTACCGGGCTGGGATCACCGCTGCCTCCCATTTCGATCGGGAGACCTGCTACATTACTGGTCTCCTTGCGGATGTTCACCATGTCGATCGTGCTCATGCCCACATCTTCTGCGGTGATGTACCGGCCGTTGAGGCTCTCAACGAACTGGCCGAAGCGGCGGAACATCGCCTCTGTCTTCTGCGTGCGCGCATCGCCGATGATCACCGCCTTTCCACCACCAAGGTCAAGACCTGCGAGGGAGCTTTTGTAGGTCATGCCGCGGCTCAGGCGCAGCACATCATGCAGCGCTTCCGCTTCACTGGCGTACGGCCACATGCGCGTGCCGCCCAGTGCCGGCCCCAGCGTGGTGTTGTGTATGGCGATGATGGCGCGAAGCCCGGTGGGACGGTCGAAACAGAAGAGCACTTCTTCATGATCGTGCTTCTCCATACGGCCGATGACCAGATCGGCGGTCTGTGGCGTTCCTAGTGTAGTTGTGACCATTGCAGGTACGTGTGTCAATTGTGCCGGCCGTTCAGCGTAAGGGCTGGCGCTGCCGTACCATGATGGCCCAGTCGGTCAACGCTGCACTCCTTCTCGCTCACGGTGCGGACCTACCTTTGCATCCGCCTTTTTTGAAGCGTTACCGAAGCAGGTGGCGCAAAAGTAGCAAGATCCCAGCCGCCGAATGCGACCGCTCCTGAAGCTCAACCCTTATTTCGCGAGATATAAGTGGCACATGTTGCTGGGCATGCTGTTCATTGTGCTCAGCAACCTGTTCGCTGTCTATTCCCCCGAAGTAGTGCGCGAGGCGATCGATCTGATCGGCAAGGCGATCGCACAGCGGGACATGCCTGCCGGCCAGAGGCAGTTGGAAGAACCAAGGATACTACAGATATGGGTGGGTTGGACCGGGCTGGACATCGATCGGAAGCTACATGACCTCTCCACTGATGAAGCGATCGCCTCCACCGTGGTCTACCTGGCCGGTGTGCTGGCCGTGCTTTACCTGTTACTATCCATTCTGAAGGGATTCTTCATGTTCCTCATGCGGCAGACCATCATCGTGGTGAGCCGCCTGATCGAGTACGATCTGAAGAACAGGATCTTCGATCATTACCAGAAGCTCGATCGTGCATTCTACAAGAGGAACAGCACTGGAGATCTCATGAACCGCATCAGTGAGGATGTAGGTAAAGTGCGCATGTACATCGGCCCGGCGGTGATGTACACCATTAACCTGGTGGCACTCTTCATCCTCTGCATAGCCCGCATGCTACAGGTGAATGCCGAACTGACCTTGTGGACGCTGGCACCCCTGCCCATCATGAGCGTGATCATCTATTATGTCAGCGATGTGATCAACCGCCGCAGCATGGAAGTGCAGGAACAACAAAGCCGGCTGAGCACGCTGGCACAGGAAAGTTTCAGCGGCATCCGCGTGTTGAAGGCCTATGCAAAGGAGGAAATGGCCGCCGATCGCTTTGCCCAGGCAGCCGCGGAATATCGGGTGCGCAGCTTGAAGCAGGCCAAGGTGGATGCGGTCTTCATGCCGGCCATCATGCTGTTGATCGGCCTCAGCACGGTGCTCACGATCTTCATCGGCGGCATGAAAGTGATCGCGGGCGATCCGACCGTTTCAGTAGGCAATATCGCCGAATTCGTCATTTATGTGAACATGCTCACCTGGCCCTTCGCCTCGGTGGGCTGGGTCACTTCGCTCATTCAACAGGCCTCGGCGAGCATGGTGCGCATTAACGAGTTCCTCGATACCGATCCAACCATCCGCGATCCGTATGACGAATTGGAGGCGATCGAAGGCCACATCGTGTTCGACCGGGTCAGCTTCACCTACCCCGACACAGGGATAAAGGCCTTGAAGAACGTGAGCTTTGAGGTTCCTGCCGGCGGCACACTGGCCATAGTGGGTCATACCGGAAGCGGAAAAAGCACCATCGCCGAGCTGATCGGAAGGCTGTACGACCCCACCGCTGGCCGGGTACTGATAGATGGGGTACCCATCGATCGGATAAAGCTGGAAAAGTTGCGCGGCCAGCTCGGCTTTGTACCGCAGGACGTATTTCTTTTCAGCGACACCATCCGCAACAACATCGGTTTTCGATCTGATGAAGCGCCGGACCTGGATGAACGTGTGGTACGTGCGGCGAAGGTGGCCCAGGTGCATGAGAACATCACCGATCTCTCCAGGAGCTATGATACGCTGTTGGGTGAGCGCGGCATCACTTTGAGCGGTGGGCAGAAACAGCGTGTAAGCATTGCCCGTGCCATCATCGGCCAACCCAGGATACTGATCTTCGATGATGCATTGAGCGCAGTGGATACCGCCACCGAAGAAGCGATCCTGCAGGAATTGGGTACGGTCATGAAGGGGCGTACCACCATCATCATCAGCCACCGCATTAGTGCCGTGCGCGATGCCGATCGCATCCTCGTGCTTGAAGAGGGTGAGCTGGTGGAGGAAGGCACGCACCAGCAATTGATCGCACTTGGCGGCCTATATGCACAGTTGTACGAAGAGCAATTATTGGAAGAGGCGCGCAAAGAGATGTGATGCCACCGCCGCAACACGCTTGTGCCCAGCCGGGCTTCGCCTTTACATCCTCTTTTCAGTTTACGGTCTTCCGAGCCACAAAACACCGATGGATATTCAAAAACCCTTTTATATTTGATCCGGGTCCGAACGAGGACCTGGAAAGACCAAGGCCATGGCGGATGAACGTGAGGATGTATACTCGAAGGCCGTACGGGCCGGCAAACGCACGTACTTCTTCGATGTGAGGAGCACCAGGCGGCGCGATCTGTACCTCACCATAACCGAGAGCAAGAAGCACACACATGCCGACGGTTCCTTTTCTTTTGACAAGCACAAGATCTTTCTCTACAAGGAGGATTTCGACAAGTTCCTCAATGGCCTTTATGATGCCATCGATGAGATAGAAAGGCTCCGCTCCAACGGCTTCACACCCAAACCGGTGCAGCAGGGAGCCAATGGCACCGGGTCCTGGCAGCCGCCGGATACCGACCCCGAAGAAGTGGCCCCCTACTCGAACATCAATTTCGAGGATCTCGACCGCAAGGACATCTGAGCTTCCGCACCACGGATCTGTTCATTGATGCTCATTTCCCGGGCGAGTTCCGCTCAGGTCGCGCCTACGCCTGCAAGTCCTCCCACGCTGCGCATGGTCCGGGCTTTCCGGCTGCGCCGCTTACGCACTTTCCGTTGCAGAAGGATGATCATGCGTTCCACCGGAACATTCTCACATGGATCCGTCACCTCTCGCCACAAGCGATCTCCAGGTACCTGCGCAGCGCGTTAAGGATAGGAGCGTAAAGCCCGCAAAGGAGCGAAGGCCGCAGGCCACAGCACCTGCGGACTTGCAGCGGATAGCCTGCCCCGCCTTCACCGATCGCCCTGCAGGCCCGCCGCGAACTTCCTGAAAGGCGGGGAACGCCCAAAGAACTCAGGCCATCAGAAGGCCGATCGGGTAAAGCAGATACTCCAGCGAGAACAGCCCCCAGAACAACTTGTAGGATCTTTCCACCTGGTGATCATCATGCACCTTCAGGCGTACGATGTGCGCAAGGAAGAGGGCCAGTATGATCAGATGCGTGGCGATATAAAAACCGGCCGATGGCATGAAAGCGAATGCCGCACCGCTGATCACTGATACGTATGCGAAGCTCACCACCGTGGCGCCCAACAGCAGCGCTTTGCGCCGGCCATGCAACACGGCCACCGTGCCGAACACGTGCAGCGCATCACCGCGCGTATCGGGAATATCCTTGAACCAGGCGATGCCCAGACTGAACGCCGTGATGAAGACCGTGAGCGGGACAATGGCCGCATGGATGGCGATGGAACCGGTGAGCTCGTTGACGAAATGCGCGTGCAGGCCAAGGTTCACCAGAAGCCCGCGCACCATGGTAATGGCCATGGCGGCTCCAAGATGATGGCGTTTGAACTTCAGAGGTGGCAATGAATACGCCGTACCGATGGCCATGATGGTGGCGATGATGGTCATGACGTAGAAGGACCGCCAGAGCGAGATGCCCAGGGCGAGGATGCCACAGGCGATCACGATGTTGACACCCTGGCGTGGTGTGAGCCTGCCTGCAGCGATCGGAAGCCACGGTTTGTTGATGCGGTCCACCTCCACATCCATTACCTGGTTGAGACCGGTTATGTAGATGTTGCAGGCCAATGCCCCCAGGATGGCGGCAACGGGAATGATCGGCGCGCCCCACCCGGCGCCGGTGGTGGCCACTGTAATGACATAGATCGCGGCCACACTGATGGAACTGCCGATGATGGTATGCGGGCGGCTGAACTCCCACAACAGTTTCAGGGCCTTCATAGCTTGAAGGTACGGTCCCTTGCCTCGAAGCCGCCCGATGAACGGAATTTCCGTTACCTGCTTTCATGAACGTCCGCTGGCTGCGATATTAGGAGCGGCAGACGTGGAAATGAACGATCAGGAGGTGCTCCTTGTGCTGGGGCCGGCGGTGTTGTTGCTGGCCATCGGTTGTGAACTTATCTGGCGCAACCGATATGTTGACCAATGGGTCGCGCGCAAGGTCCTCCACATCGGTGCCATTGGTGCATGTGCCCTGGTGCCCATGTTGCTTGATGATCTGCGAACGCTCATCGGGATCGTGATCATCAGTGAACTGCTGCTCATCGGTCTGGTCTGGAAGGGATACCTCTTCGATCAGGAGGATGGCGGCCGCAGCTGGGGCATCATGCTCTTCCCCCTTCCCTATTTGTTCCTGCTCTTCGTAGAGGATGATCGCTGGCTCATCTCACTGCCAATGTGCATACTCGCGTTCAGCGACGCGTTCGCAGCGATCGCCGGTAACACTTTTAAGCGCGGCCGCTACACGTTGACCAACGATCCGAAGTCATTTATCGGCAGTGTGGTGTTCTTCCTTGTAACGCTCATCGTGTTTCAACTTTTTCCATCCTTCCGCGGCGCGATCGCAGGTGTTGATACGTGGCAGGCTTTCGTTCTATTGATCTCCATCACCGGTATGATCACCTTGCTTGAAGCGATCGGCTCACGTGGTTGGGACAACGTGCTCATTCCGCTTTCAGCCTGGCTACTGTTGCATCATATTACAGAGTATCCGGGATCCCTGGAGAAGATCGCTTTCCAGGAAAGCGCCCTCCTTGTCGCATCGGTCCTTTTCATACCGATGGTGGTCAGGTTGCAGTGGTTGCAAATGAGCGGAGCTGTCGCTGCTGCACTGGTGGCATCATGGGTGGTCTTTTTTGCAGGCATTGAATGGTTGCTTCCTCTGATCCTTTTCCTGGTACTGAGCAGTATCATCGGAGGCTTCACGCATCGGGCCCGGACCATACGTGGCGATCTGAAATCCGGCAAGCCGAGAGATGCGATGCAGGTGCTCTGTAATGGAGGTGTCCTTGCGATCTGCGCTGCGGTGTTCGCACCCGATCGGGCGGCCCTCGCCATGGGCATCAGCATTGCGATAAGTGCGGCCGACACCTGGGCCTCGGAGATCGGCACGGCCAGGCGATCGGTGACCAGGGACATCCTCAACTGGCGCAAAGTCCCGGTGGGACTTTCTGGTGGAGTAAGCCTTCCAGGAACGGCCGGTGCGTTGGCGGGTGCATTGGTCTTCGGAGCGATCGGTGCTGTCATGATCGATAGCGATGATCTGTTCTGGGACCACTTCGGTCTCATCATCATCGGAGGTATGCTCGGCATGTTCGTGGACAGTGTGCTCGGATCGAGCCTGCAGGAACGTTATCGTACCACGAACGGCGAAGCCACCGATCGGCCGCAAGGTGAGAGGATCTCAGGGCTCCCGTGGATGACCAACGATCTGGTGAACCTCTTCAGCAATGCGATCGCCACCGGATCGGTGATGTTCCTTATGGATCGGACCTGGTGACCAGTGGAAAGGATCGCGATCGATGCGATAGCACCTCTTACGGCCTTCCCACACGCGGTATACGGAAGTTGTTCGTTGGTGGCGTGTTCAAAAATCGTCGGTTTATCAACATGTACGAATAGGTCGCATGCCTGTTCTTTGTGATGCTGGCGTAAGCGTTGGACCAACGCCTCAAGAATCACCACGATCACCACCAAAATCCGATCCACATGGCCAAGATCATCTCTGTCGTCAATCAAAAAGGAGGCGTGGGCAAGACCACCACGGCCATCAACCTTGCGGCGAGTCTTGGCGTGCTGGAGCGAAAGACCTTGCTGGTGGATGCCGATCCGCAGGCCAATGCCACCAGCGGCGTGGGTTACGATCCGCGCAATGTGAAGGCCAGCATCTACGAGTGCATCATCAATGGTACACCTTCCACCGAAGTGGTGATGGGTACGGAGAATCCGGGCATGGACCTTCTGCCGGGCCACATCGATCTGGTGGGTGCAGAGATAGAGATGATCGACATGCGCGATCGCGAACACCAGATGAAGAAAGTGCTCGATCCACTCCGCGATCAGTATGATTTCATCATCATCGATTGCTCACCATCGCTCGGCCTTGTCACTGTGAACAGCCTCACCGCCAGTGACAGTGTGATCATACCCGTGCAGTGCGAATACTTCGCGTTGGAAGGCCTTGGCAAACTGCTCAATACAGTAAAGATCGTGCAGCAGCGACTCAATCCGGAGCTTTCGATCGAAGGCATGTTGCTCACCATGTATGACAGCCGCCTGCGCCTTGCCAATCAGGTGGTGGAGGAAGTGAAGACCCATTTCCAGCAACTGGTGTTCGATACGGTGATCCACCGCAACGTGGCGCTCGGTGAGGCACCAAGCCACGGCCAGACCATCATCATGCACGATGCCAGCAGCAAGGGCGCAGTGAACTACCTGAACCTTGCCCGCGAGATCCTGCAGAAGAACAGCCTCACCCGTATTCCAGAGAGCGAGCGTACGATCCCCGTTGAAGAAGAAGCATGAAGAAGAAAGGCCTGGGCCGCGGATTGAGCGCTCTGCTCGATGATCCTGCGACCGACATCACCACCACGACAGCGGTAGAATCCACCGGTCCCGTACCAGCGCGTACCGCTGGAACGATCGGCACCATTCCGGTGGCCCACATCGAACCGAACCCTTTCCAGCCGCGCACGCACTTCAGCGATGAAGCGCTTTCGGAACTTGCCCAAAGCATCAAGCAGCTCGGCATCATTCAACCGGTCACCGTGCGGCGAATGGGGTACGATCGGTACCAGTTGATCAGTGGCGAGCGCCGTTTCCGCGCATCGCAACTCGCCGGCCTGGCCGAGGTGCCCGCGTACATCCGCATCGCCAATGACGAGGCCATGCTGGAGATGGCGCTGGTGGAGAACATCCAGCGCGAAGAGCTCGATGCGATCGAAGTGGCCATCAGCTTCCAACGCCTCATCGAAGAAGTGAAGCTCACCCAGGAACAGCTCAGCGAGAAGGTAGGTAAGGATCGCACCACAGTCACGAATTACCTGCGCCTGCTCAAGCTTCC
>JAEZAU010000039.1 GCA_023430325.1 Bacteroidota bacterium
AGATCATCCGCAAGGACATGATCTTCCGCGGGCACGTGGTGTGGGTGCTGGTGTGCAGCATCTTCATTGCGAGCATAGGCCTCAACACCAACAGCCCGGCGGTGATCATCGGTGCCATGTTGATCTCACCGCTCATGGGCCCCATCCTGGCGATCGGTCTGGCGATCGGCACCAACGACATGAGGTTGCTGCGCCGGGCATTGAAAAATTTCTGGGTGATGGTGGTGGTGGCATTGATCACCAGCACGCTCTATTTCATGATCACCCCCATAAGTGACCTGCAGACCGAGATCCTGGCGCGCACGCGGCCCACCCTGCTGGATGCGCTTGTGGCCATATTCGGTGGCCTTGCGGGAATAATCGGCGTATCCCGGCGCAACAGGGGAAACGTGATACCCGGGGTGGCGATAGCCACCGCATTGATGCCGCCGTTATGTACCGCAGGCTACGGCCTGGCCACGGCGCAGTGGTCCTACCTGTTCGGGGCGCTGTACCTCTTCATGTTGAACAGCATCTTCATTGCGCTGGCCACCTTCATGATCATTCGCCTGCTCCATTTCCCCATGGCGAAGGAAGTGGACCCCCGGCGCGCGAGGAACGTGCGTTGGGCCATGACGATCTTCGTTCTGCTTCTCCTAGCACCCAGTGCATACATGCTTTATTCGGTTGCCGAAGAGGCCGTGCTCAGGCGGCAGGTCAACCTTTTCATTCGTGATACCTTCCCGTACAAGGGTGCCGATCTGCTCGAACAACGGTTCACGGTGAACGAGCAGGAGCGCTCGCTGGACCTGTACCTGTTCGGCACACGACTCACCGAGCAGGAGGTGGATGAGCTGGAGACGACCATGATGAAGCAGGGCCTGGGCGGTGTGCAACTGGTGATCCACCAGACCGGTGCCGCCGGCCTGCCGATGGTGGACATCACCCGCGAGGTGCGCACAGGCATCCTTGAAGAGATCTATGAGCGGAATGAGGCGCGCCTGCGCGAGAAGGATGAACGGATACGGGATCTGGAACAGCAGATCGATCGCATTCCAATGAACTCCTTGGTGCGCGAACTGCAGGCGCTCTACCCCAACGTATCGCGGATCAGTTATGCCAAGGCCATAGAATGGAACGGGGAGAAGTTGGATACCGTTCCCGTGGTACATGTGGCCTGGGACAAGAAAAAACGTGTGGCGAAGTCACCCGATCCGGCAATGATAGAGCCCTGGTTACAGGAACGCCTTGGGAAGAAGGGCTTGAAGGTGCGTGTGGAGGAGCGCGAACGGTGAGCTCAGTGCTCCAACGCGATATTGCGGACGATACGATCCCGCACGAACGACAATTGAAGGGCGGCCGATCCACCCAGCATGGCGGCGATAAGCGTGTTGAACAGATGGCCGGGGATGGGTGTATGATCGGAGTGCGGTGCCCCGAACAGGGGGAAGAACAAAAGGTCCATGCCGGTGAACAGGATGAAACCGATCATCAACGATGTGCCGAACGCCTTTGGGGCTGATACAAGTCCCGACCTGCTGCATGCGAACGTCAGGATAATGGCATAAACAATATCCCCGAGCAGGGATGAAGCGATATGAAGGTGGAATTGAGGAGAGCCGATAGGAAGCATCTCCTTCACAAGACCGCCGAGAAGTAGGCAGCCGACCAGATATCCTCCAAGCCCCGAAACGGCCCCGAGCACGAGCAGTTTCTTTTTCATGCGAAATTCATTTAACGTACTGCGAACGTATCGATCCGTCACCTCCGGATGCCAGACGATGGATGGCAGTTATGAACCGTTGGATGTACGTAAGGTGGACGGCGGTAACGTTCACAGTTGAAATGTATAAGGGCATCGCGAACGATCGATCTGGGCCGAAGATGTTGCAACACATAAGATCCATCCCCTGCATCCAACCACCGCTTTCATTGAATAAGCGATAGTATCTACCTGATCGAGGTTCGGTAAAACGCTTGGCTTTCGGATCACCATGGCAGTGGGGTGTCTCAGCAGCTGAATGTCACTCTCCTCCTCAACGTCCCACGATCGATCTTGCCTGACCGCACGCCCGTGAGATACTTTCGCTCCATGGTGAACGGCAAGGAGGCGATGGTGGAGGAATTCGTGCTGCATCGCATCGGAACGGATGGAAGCCCGTGTATTTTCAGTGATCATAGCGCGGTGCTGCAGGGTATGGAAGAACAGGAGTTCCTCCGCAAACTGTTCCTTCGTCCGTTAAGCAGCCTCATCCTTACGTGCGAATTCAGGAGCGATGAACGAAAGAACACGCTTCAGGAATTATGTGCGAAGGTGGCCAAAGGCAAGGAGCTTGTTCCCATCTCCCAGGCGATCGGGAAGCACCTGATCCAGGTTGCCGCGCAACACGAGGTTAGGAGCGGAGAGCTTTTCGTGGTGAAGTTCCATGGCATCGAGCTTTCAGGTGCGCATTTCGATGCGATCGGCATCTACAAGTTCGATGACAAGGAAGTGTTCCTTGAGAGCCGTGCGGAAGGCGATAGGATGGCCATGCAGTTGAAGCGCGGCCTCGGTGGAAGAAAGCCCGATCAAGCAGCTTTGATCCTGTTCACGGAAGGTGGTGAAACGGTATTCGCGATCGATGACCGGCCGGCCAGCGGTTTCTGGCAACGCGATTTCCTCTCGATCGGCCCGAAACAGGATCATGTCAACAGCACGAAGAACCTTCTGGAGATGACAAAGACGTTCATCACTGAACAACTTCCGCAGGAATACGAGATCCCGAAGGCCGATCAGATCGATCTGTTGAACCGATCAG
>JAEZAU010000059.1 GCA_023430325.1 Bacteroidota bacterium
AGATCGAATAGGCGATCCATAGCAACGTGCGCCAGATCGTCGGTGAATTCATATCGATCTCGTGCTGTCGCGCATCGATCACACCGATCGCACTGAAAAAGCTCATCGGCAGATCATGGATCAGCCCGCCCCACATGGCCACGCTGATGCTCAACCCGATCGCCGCGAAAGTGCTGTCGAACGAGATCTTCTTGTCCGCAGATCGCGCCAGAAAGTGAATGAACACGGAGACTGCAGCCCATGCCAGTAGCATGCTCGGCGCAAGCAGGAACCTGTTCCACCAATAGTGATCCTCTTTTGGAATGTTGAGCCAGGGAGTGAAAACTGATGGTGCGCCATTTCCGATCACCAGGAAGACGTACATCATCGTGTAGGCTGTGATCGGGATAAGCATGAAGCGGAAGCCCAGCGAAACTGCGCGCGGATGATCGGCAAGCGTGCGGATGGCACTGGATGGGGAGGTGAAGGCGCGGAAGTAGATCGATCGCATGATCAGTGCTGATCAGCGTGAAATGAGCATGTTCCGGTCATCGAAAAAATGACGATCGGCAGGTGAAAGAGTTATATTCGATCCATGCGCGGCTTTTTGAAGATCAGCTTAATGCTCATTCTGGGCCCGCAGGCGATCGACTCGACTGCGCAAGAACTGATGCCGCTTTTCGGGGAGCCGACGCGCACTTGGACATCAAGATTTTGGGGTTCCTCCTTCGGCGACTGTTTGGAAACATGGCAAACCAGGCATGCAACCGATGGTGATACGCTGATCTCTGAGGTGAACTATCAACGTATTCGGTCATATACAACCTATACTCTTTCTTCGATCCAAGTTTTCTGTGACGAGTCTTTTTACAACTATGGTCCGAACATTTTTATCAGGGAGGATTCAGGAAAAGTCCACATGTATATGCCTAACGAGGATCTCTTGATCTACGATCTCACTTTAAATGTTGGTGATAGCATTCCTGAAGTATTCACTAGTTCTTTCGGAACCATTAGCCTTTCCAATCATCCACAATATCGTGAGATCATTGCGATCGATTCGATCATGATCGATGGAACCTTTCGTAAAAGAATGCTTCTTGAGTTGCATGAATATTCCATGGATACGACAGCGATCATCGAAGGTATCGGAAGTACTTCCGGTCTATTCAATCCCTTTTCTGATCGTGCTGGCATCTCACATTTCCTGGAGCTAAGTTGTTTAGCGGAAAACGGCGAGAGCATTTATACAAGCGAAGAGAGTCCATCTTGCTTCCTGACGAACAATATTTCAGAAGAAGACTCCGATCGATCGAGCATCCACCCCAACCCCAGCACCGGCATCATCCACTTCTCCGATCAACTGGCGTTCGAGGTCTTTGATCCCACCGGCCGAATGATGCGATCCGGCCGATCGACCACCACGGACCTCTCCGATCACCCATCCGGCGTCTACTTCGTACGCACACTTCACGATGGTCAATGGAGCCATCACAAGGTGATCCTTGAGAAGTAGCGGAAGCGTTCGCTCCATCCTATCGGGATCCTCCCCAACTTCGGCACAGTTTTCACGTTAAGGCACTGAAGCCTCGCTCATGACATCAGCCACAGCTGAAGTACGCAACACCGTAACCCGGTCCCTAAAACGCTGGGCAAAGCTGGCATTCACCCTCTCACTCTTTCACTTTTTCACCCTTTCACCCGCATTCAGCCAGCAGAACGACGAGCCCCTCACCCGCATGCTCTTCGTCTTCGATGCCAGCAACAGCATGAACGCCTTCTGGGGAGGCCGCCCGAAGATCGAGACCGCGCGGGAGCTACTCCTCACCTCGCTCAAGGAACTCGAAGGCAAACCGAACCTCGAACTCGCCCTCCGGCTCTACGGGCACCAGACACCGATCAAACCCGGACAACAGGACTGCGACGACACGCGCCTCGAAGTCCCGTTCAGCGGCAACAGCATCCCGGACATCCGCAGCACGCTCCGATCGGTACGCTGCCTGGGCACCACGCCGATCGCACGATCGCTTGAAAAGGCCGCCGGCGATTTCCCCTCGAAGAACATCCGCAGCGGCGATCAGAAAGTGCGCAACGTCATCATACTCATCACCGATGGTATCGAGGCATGCGATGAAGATCCCTGCGCCGTAAGCCGCGCGTTGCAGGCAAAAGGCATCGTGCTGAAACCCTTTGTGATCGGCGTAGGCTTGGAGGATGCCGACAAGTACAACCTGCAATGCGTGGGCAACTACTACGATGCCAGCACGCCCGAGCTTTTCGAACAGGTGCTCAAGGTGGTGGTCACCCAGGCGCTCAACACCACCACCGCGCAGGTGAGCCTCATGACCGAGGACAAGAAGCCCACCGAGACCGATGTGCCCGTCACCTTCTACGACCAGAAGAACAGCCAGGTGCGCTACCACTTCGTACACACCATGAACGATCGCGGCATCCCCGACACGCTCAGCATCGATCCGATCTTCACCTACAAAGTGGTGGCGCACACCATACCGCCCAGCGTGCG
>JAEZAU010000087.1 GCA_023430325.1 Bacteroidota bacterium
GCGTCTCAAAGGCTTTTTTGAAACTGTTGCGCGCGATCTCGATCTTCTCGCCGATCTTCGGCAGGTAGGTGATCCGCAGCGGTGTGCCGTGCTTTTGGAGGATCTCCATCAGCGGCAGATCGTTCCACTCAAGGTTGTCGCCGTTCAATTTGTATTCCTCCTTCGGAAAGTCGAAGGTCTGTTCGATCAGATCGATGTAGCGTGTCTTCATCAGGCCTTTACGGCGTGGTGGTGAGGGGTGGGTAAAGTGGTCGTATCAAAGCCAGCGTAGAACAACGCAGCTTCGAGATCGTTTGTATGGCGGGCGATCCAACAGGATAGGCGGAGCCGGTGCTCACAAGGGATCGCCTGGCTCATCAGCGGAAAGGGCGTGTGGGCTTGGCCGGCCGGGTGAGGGCGGTGAGTATGATAGCGGTCTGCCGAAGCATGGGGTAAAATTAGTGGCCGGGTGTCACCTGTCCATTAACGAAGACTGGAAAGTTGATGGCTCAAACGAACCCGAAACTGAAATGCTGTTTCTTGCCTTGTGTTGGCATCGCAAATTTCATTCGTGGAGTATATTCGGGATCGAAGCTTATGATCCATCCATAAAACCATACAAATGAGAACTCTTAAGGTCATTGAACTCCTTTGCAATTCCACAGTGGGTTGGGAGGATGCTGCGAAGAAGGGTCTTGAAGAGGCATCGCGGACAGTGAAGAACATCCGATCGATCTATATCAAGGAACAAAGTGCATCGGTGGAGAACGGCAAGATCTCCGAATACCGTCTTACCATCAAATTGACCTTCGAGATCGAACGTTGAATTCTTGAAATGTGATCTGCGTAAGCGGCGGAGGTGGAAAGCCCGCAAGCGACCGGAGGTAGTGCGGCCTTGGAACCGTAGATGCGCCCTGACAGGAATTCGCCCAGAAATGTGCTGGAGTGAATGAGTGAAATAGTGAGAAGGTAAGAGCGCGAAAAAACGGATACATTGATCCGGGGAGCCGTTACCTTTTACCCATTCGCCGGCATTATCACAGCCAGCGTTTCCAGCGGAACCATGCCAGCATGAGCAGGGATATGAGGAACATGAACGCCATTACGGTGTAGTAGCCATAGTGCCAGCGCAGTTCCGGCATATTGTCGAAGTTCATGCCGTATACACCGACGATGAAGGTGAGCGGTATGAAGATGGTGCTGATGATGGTGAGAAGCTTCATGACCTGGCTGGTGCGCAGGTTGACGCCAGCATGGTATGTGTTCTCAAGGCTCGTGAGCATTTCGCGAAAGGTGCCGATGGTCTCGGAGATGTACACCGCATGGTCCTGCAGATCGTTGATATAGCGGCGCGTGTTTTTATCGATCAACGGATTCTGCGTGGTGTTCAGCCGGCCGGCCAATTCGCGCATCGGTGTCACATGCCTGTTCACTGTGATCAGCAGCGATCGTAATTCCTGTATCTCGATCAGGTCCTCGTTTCCAGGGCGCACCAGCACTTTACGCTCCACGGCCTCGATGCGCTGGCCGAGGTCTTCCACGATCACGAAGTAGTTGTCAACGATGACATCAAGCAGTGAATAGAGCAGGTAATCCGCGCCGGCACGGCGTACACGGCCGGTGTTCTGGCGGATGCGTTCGCGGATGGGGTGAAGGACATCGCCCGGTCTTTCCTGGAAAGTTATCAGCAGGTCCTTGCGCAGGACGAAGGAGATCTGTTCCTTTTGAATGCCGCCCGTCTCGGGATCGAGCTGGAGCATCTTGGCCACTACGAAGAGCGTATCATTATACTCTTCCACCTTAGGCCGGTGATCGGTGTTGAGCACATCCTCAAGAAGGAGCACGTGCAGGTCGAATCGCTCGCCGAGGCTGCGCAACAACCGATCGTCCATGAGGCCGTCCACATCGAGCCAGGTGATGACCGGATCGCGATGGTCCTGATGAAAGGTGGTGATGTCGACGCCTGTTCTTTCCTGAAGCTCTTTTTCGTTGTAAACGAAAAGTTTGGTATTGGTGAGGCTCGGATCACCCGCACCCACGTGGATGAAGGAACCCGGCGGCTGGCCCGCTTTTCCCGATCGGCTATGTACCTTTTTCATCGGTGTAGCCGTGATCCATGATCGCTGCCTTGGGCACTTTTCCCTTGAACTGGATGGTACGCTGCGGGTAAGGGATCTCGATGCCTTCCCGATCGAAACGCAATTTGATGGTGCGCAGCAGATCGAACATCATGAAACGCGCGGCCACAGGTTCAGCGGCCCACACGTACGCACGAAGTTTCACACCGGTCTCTGCCAGGTCCACCACACGCACCATGACACGGGGTACGTTGGCCTCCAATTCCTCCATGGTACGCCGATCGATGCAAGATGGATGTGCTTCGGATTCCAGCCTCACGATCTCGATCGCCTTATCGAGGTCACTCTCGTAGGCGATACGCACTTCCACGTACTGGCAGGTGGCCTCATCTTCAATGGAACTGTTGATGATGGTCTCATCACTGATCAATGAATTGGGAACGATCACCCGCCTGTTCTCGAAGGTGAGGATCACCGTGTGGCGCAGGGTGATGTCCTCCACGGTACCTGTGTGCAATTCGCCGATCCTGATCATGTCGCCCACCCTGAAAGGCTTGAACGAAACGATGAATATGCCACTGATGATATTGCTGAACGCGCGTTGTGTGGCCAGGCCGAGTATGGCCACCAACAGACCTGCACCGGCGAAGAACGTGAGAGCAAGATGTTTGATGGATGGGATGACATAGATGATACCGCCAAGGGTCACCATCACCATCATGAAGCGCAGGGCGTTCTTCAGGAATTTGTAGCGGGTGGCGTCCTCCCGGGTCTGGCCGGATCGTTTGTAGCCACGGCGTATGAGTACGAACAACAGCCGTTCAATAAGGAACGCCGCGATGATGACAATGATGACCTTGGCCAGTAGCAGGAGGTTGAACCCCAGCTTGTCCATGATGCGCTCCATGCGCGGGGAAAGGTCCAGCATCTAGGCGAACCCGCCCTTACATGGCCTTGCGTAGCGGGTGCTGCAAACTTAGCACCGGCGGATAACCCTCGCCGCTATCAAGATAACGTTCCAAAGAGGCCCGTGTTGATAGGTCAAGAAGCTTATATAGCGGTTGAGGTACCGATCGAAGTTGGGCCAGCGCCTCCTTGATACGGGCATCCATCCATTCATGATGGATCGAAAGTTCACCGGGCACGATCCTTCCATGACACCCCGGCTTGTCACACTGAAGGTCCATCGGATACTCCAGGTTGAGCAACGCATAATGATCGGTCACTTCCTCACCCGGCTGGATATCCCGTATGGCGATCTCAAAGCCAAAGCCGGTGCTGAGCGTATTGGGCTGGCAGCAATGGTTCATGTATTTGCCATGGTCCCAGCAGAGAATGCGGTTGCCGTTGGGTTCTGTGTACGCGTAGGTGGTGAGCACCTCCTCATAAAGTGGATCGTTGTTCAATGGATCGTCCGGTGATATCACGATATCTAGCGGATCAAGCACATAGATGAGCGTGCCTTTGGGTATGAGGGTCCTGGCAACAACGCCAAAACCGCGCAGTGCACCTATGTGTGACACCGCTGTGCCGGGATGCATCATCGGAGGGTACGGGAAATGGGGGTGGGGGTAACGGGGTTAAGGGCGATCGGTGGCCTCGGTTCCGTTCAGTGGCACGAAAGTATATGGCGGATCGATGCTCTAAAGCGATCGCCCGAAAAAAATCATACGTCCAGCAGTCAGATCATGCCCCCTGCAATGACGTGCGCAATTCCGTTCCACCCGGATATTCCCCCACATCCTTCCCTTTCCGGAAAAGCTTCAGGCCTTTCCCTTCCACGGTCATACGACCGCCATCCACGTGCAACAAAGAGCCTTCATACAGGCCCACTACCGGCATCTGTGGATTCAAGGTCAGGAATTCCGCCAGCCGTTGATCGCGGCTTTCACCACCGTGACCGGGAATGGTAGCTTCAGTATAATGCGGGTTTATCTGGAAGCCGATCAAATGCATCGCGCGCAAGGCAGGTGGTTCCACGATCGGCATATCGTTCGTTGTCATGATCGTTGGGCAGGCCACATTGCTGCCAGCGCTCCAGCCGAGATACGGCATTCCCTTCTTCACCGCTTCGGGGATCGCCTTCAACAACCCCGACCGGTAAAGCTGGCGTAGGAGTAGGAACGAATTCCCCCCGCCCACCGCTATGGCATCGGCTTCCGCCAGCAACTTGGATGGATCTTTTTCCCTGTGCAATGGCAGAAGTTCGATCTCCATTTCTGCGAAGACGGCCTTTACTTTTTCCACATACGCATCCTGCTGATCTTCCGGTGCGGCGAATGGAACGAATGCGAGCTTCTTCTTCCCTTCAAGAAAAGCCTGTACGTAAGGCCGGGGCCATTGAAAGAACGGTTCACCGGGCATGGTGCTGTTTGAGAGGAGGAGGAGTCGCATCGGGGTAAAGTTATCCGATCGTGCCGGGGTCATAGGATCCGTACCGAAGCCTTTGCTTTATTTATTTGCGATCCACTGAACAATGCATCCGTTCGGCTGTTGCACCAGTGCCTTGATGAAGATCGATGGATATGCCAATGATCGCCCGTAGATGAGCGCTTCATCCACAACTTCAGCGTTCCGCAGGCTCTTCTCCCTGCTGAAGCTCGATCGGAAAGAGATCATCTACATCTATCTCTTCGCCTTCGTTCGTGGTGCCATCACCCTTTCCATACCGCTCGGGTTCCAGGCCATCGTGAACCTCTTGATGGGTGGGCAGATCGCCACTTCCTGGTATGTCATCATCGGCTTTCTTACGATCGGTCTTGTGCTGGTGGGTGTGATGCAGGTGATGGAATTGGTCCTGAGCGAACACATCAAACAACGGCTCTTCGTCCGGTCATCGATGGAGTTCGCCTATAGACTCCCGCGGATCAGGACGAACAGATCGACAGGTGGATATCTACCGGAACTGGTGAACAGGTTCTTCGATACCATGACAGTGCAGAAAGGACTGAACAAAGTGCTGGTGGATGTACCGGTCTCGGCGCTGCAGATCCTCATGGGCATGATCCTGCTCGCGTTCTATCATCCGTTCTTCATTGCCTTCGGCTTCTTCCTCGTCTTCCTGCTATATGCCATTTTCAGGTTGAGCGGCCGGCATGGAATGGAGACCAGTCTGGCGGAGTCGGGCTTCAAGTACAAAACGGCTTTCTGGCTTGAAGAGCTAGGCCGATCGAACCGTACTTTTAAAATGGCCGGCCATTCCGATCTGCCGCTGGGCCGGGCCGATGAGCTTGCCACCGCCTACATCGCCGCGCGTAAAGGTCATTTTCGCGTGCTGCTCGGCTATTACTGGAGCATGGTCGGTTTCAAGGTCCTGGTCACCTTGGCCTTGTTGATCCTTGGTGGGTTGCTTGTGATCAATGAGCAGATGAACATCGGCCAGTTCGTTGCGGCGGAGATCGTGATCATTCTGGTCATCAACTCGGTGGAAAAGGTGATCCTTGGCCTTGAAGCGATCTATGATGTGCTCACCGCATTGGAGAAGATGGGAGAGGTGGCCGATCTTGATCTGGAGCCGAACGAAGGCCTGCGCATTCCGTTCACGATCGATGAAGGAGGCCCGATGTCGATCGAGTTCCGCAACGTTGAATTCAAAAGTTCATGGAGCGATAGACCGATCCTGCAGCGGATCGATCTGACGATCGGGGCAGGTGAAAAGGTCTGCATCAGCGGAGCTCCTGGAGCAGGCAAGACCACGCTCCTCAAATTGATCTCAGGCCTCGTCTCACCTGATGCGGGCACCATTCTCGTGGATGGCCATGGAATGAAAAGTCTTTCGATAGGGACTGTACGCGCTGCGATCGGTGACAGTTTCACCAAGGAAGAGATCTTCAGCGGTACCATTCTGGATAACGTCATGCTGGGCCGTTCCTGGGTGAGTGAAGAAGATGCACGCATCGCTGCGGAACGAACAGGTCTGATGAACCTGTTGAAGGAGATCCCGCAAGGCTTGCTCACGATAGTGGATCCACATGGATCGCGTTTGCCGGGAACGCTGGTGCGCCGCATCATTCTTGCACGCTGTTTCGCTGGAAGGCCACGCCTTGTCATCTTCGAGGACGATGCGGTATCGGGTCTGGAGAAGGATCGCGCGGAGATCATCGATCTGCTTCTTGGGCCCGATGCACAGCATACATTGATCGCGGTGAGCAATGATCCGCAGATGCGTCAGCGTTGCGATCGAGTGGTGGAACTGGGATCGGGATACATCATCACTCATCGGGAATGAAGCCATGCTGAACATTTCCGCAACACCCGGGGCAGCAGTACCAAAGCACATCGATCGCGATCGGCGATCGATAGAGGCTGTTGGTGATCCCCGCGCCGCACGCCGGTTCGGTCGCATCATCGCCGCAGTGATCATATTGTTCCTTGTCTCTTTGTTCCTGCCGTGGACACAGAACATCCGGGCGCGCGGCACGCTCACAAGTCTCAGTCCCCAGCATCGTCCGCAAACGATCAATGCCATCATTCCGGGCAGGATAGAGCAATGGTATGTGCAGGAGGGGCAGCTTGTGCAGAAGGGCGATACACTGATCCGCATCAGCGAAGTGAAGCCGGAATATTTCGATCCGCAATTGCTCGATCGCACACAGGAGCAGATCATGGCCAAGGAGCTTACCGCGCGCAGTTACGAGGAGAAGGTTCGTGCGCTGGATGCGCAGATCGGTGCACTGCAACAGAACATGCGCATAAAGCTGGAACAGGCCCGCAACCGGATAAGGCAGGCGCAGCTGCAGGTACAGAGCGATAGTATCCGTGTCATCGCCGCGCGGGCGGAACTGCAGGTGGCACAAGATCAGCTGAAGCGCGGCGAGCAGCAGTTCGCCGAGGGGCTCGTGAGCATGGTGGAATTGGAGCGGCGCCGGGTGAATGAACAAAAGGCGAATGCGGCATCGATCGATGCGGAGAACCAACTGCTTGAGGCCCGCAACGGACTCTTGAACGCAGAGCTTGAACTGGGCGGGATCCAGAATGAATACCGCGATCGATTGGCGAAGGCTGAAAGTGAAAAGTTCTCCAGCTTGAGCCAGGTCTACACCACGGAAGCGGAAGTGACCAAGATGCAGGTTGATCTCGCCAGTTACACGATCCGCGCGGGAAACTACCTTATCACCGCACCGCAGAGCGGTTACATCACACAGGCCGTGCGCACCGGTGTGGGCGAAGTGATCAAGGAGGGTGAACCACTGATCACCATCATGCCGTCCGATTTCCAGCTGGCCGTAGAGATGTACGTGAGACCGATGGACATGCCGTTGGTGAACCTCGATCAGAAGGTCCGGTTCATGTTCGATGGTTGGCCCGCGATCGTCTTCAGCGGATGGCCGAACATGAGCTACGGGACCTACGGTGGCAAAGTGGTGGCGATCGACAACCTGATAAGCCCCAACGGTCGATACAGGATCCTGGTGGCACGCGATCCGGAGGACCAGTCGTGGCCCGGTGCTTTGCGGGTCGGCGCTGGTGCGATCGGCATCGCATTAATGAAGGATGTGCCGCTGTGGTACGAGCTCTGGCGCCAGTTCAACGGTTTCCCGCCGGATCTGTACCAACAGCCGATCGCGATCGGTGGTGGAACGAACACGAAGCAATGAAGCGGCCGCTCACCTCGCTCCTGATCCTGATCGCTGCGTGGTGTCATGGCCAGGCCGACAGCATTACGGTGCTTTCGCGCGAAGCCTTGCTGCAACTTGTGGTCGACAACCATCCGGCGGTGAAACAGGCGTTGCTGCGCGATCGGATCGCACAGGCCACGGAGCGGTCGGCACGCGGTGCCTTCGATCCGCGGGCGGAGGCCGGGTATGCTGAAAAGACCTTCGAGAACAAATTGTATTACGGCTTGCTGGATGCCGGCCTGCGTGTGCCCACCTGGTTCGGTGCGGAATTCTTCGCGGGTTTTGAAGATACCGATGGATCGTTCGCCAACCTCCAGGAACGAACACCGGCAGATGGTCTGCTGAAGGCAGGCGCCAACCTGCAACTCGGTCAGGGTCTTTTCATCGATCGGCGGCGTGCCGAATTGCAGCGTGCGATCGCTTTCAGGGATCTCGCGGAAGGAGAGAAACGAAAATTGCTCAACGACATCTTTTACGATGTGCTCAGAGATCACATCGATTGGATCGTGGCCTACCGGAGTGTGCGGATCGCTGAGATCGCGGTATCAAGGGCCGAAGTACGGTTCAATGCGGTACGCAACAGCTTCATCGGAGGCGACAGGCCGGCGATCGATACGCTGGAGGCGTTGCTGCAGTTGCAGGATAGGCGGATGAGGCTGCGCGATGCCGAGATCGGGTTCCAGAATTCCGGTCTCGAACTGAGCAATCATCTCTGGGATCCCTACATGCGACCGCTGGAAATGATGCCTGAGGTGATCCCCGATACGCTCGATCTGATCGCATCTGAGGCGGACCCGGATCGGGAACAACTGATCGCTCGATCCATGGAGGAACATCCGCGGGTACTGGAATTCCAGGGAAGGCTGCAACAGTTCGAGATCGACCGGCGCCTGCGATCGGAGATGTTCAAACCGCAGCTCGATCTCAGTTACACCTTTCTGGCGAATGGAGGCATGATCGCAGGCGAAGGCACCACGGAATTGAACGGTAACGACAGGCGATGGGGCATCAACCTCAGCATGCCTTTGTTGTTGCGCAAGGAGCGTGGCGAATACACACTGGCCACCCTGCGGCTCACCGAGGCGGAAATGGGAGTGGAGCGTGTGCGGCAGGAGATCCGCACCACGGTAGGCCGCAGTTTCAATGAGGTGGCGCTCATGCGCCAACAGGTGCAGTTGGGCCAGAGCATGGTGGACAACTATCGTGCGCTATTCGAGGGTGAGAACGGCCGTTTCCAGAGCGGCGAAAGCTCCCTCTTTCTGGTGAACCAGCGGGAGATCGCGTTGATCGACAGCCGACTGCAACAAGTGGATCGCGAGGCCCGCCTGCGCAAGGCGTTCTTTGTGCTGGAACGCGATGCCGGGGTGTTGTGGCGGAATTATCTGGCAGGCGAAGCTCGTTAAGGAGATCATGGAAATGCCAAAGGGTTGAATAGCGCTGGCTCCGAGACTATGATCGACATTGACGTGTCTAACTATCTTGCAGGTCAATATGTCGTAGTGTTAATTTGTGATGGAAGCATTAGGGATCACAGGAGTATCTATATCAATTGATCGAGAAAAACTTGATGATCACTGAACTGAAAGCCAATGAAAACTCATATATCAACTCTCCTACTTTGCACGTTGGGAACATTTCCGGCGGTGAGCCAGCACATTGATACAGCATCTGTCACCATTGGCGAGCCGAACCTCGTGCAGGTGAATGGTCTTACGCAGCCATTATTGGATGTCGCTTTGATAGAGATCTCTTCTTTGAACGATATGAATAATACGCAGAAGGTAGATCTATACTTCAGAGGTTGTCCAGTGAATAATATTTTTATACAGTATGATACGTTGATCGAACTGAGTACGACCTTTCCTTTCGATCTACAGATATATACCTATCATGATACCAGTGCGGCATGTGCATATCCGGAGATCCCGATCTTGATGGATAGTTTATTCCTCAACGCTCAACAGATCAATTCGATCAGGGACCGGACAGGGCCTGAAGGGATCCATATCTATTTGGATCCGATCACCGATCGGTTGTTGATCAAGGGAAATGGCGAAATTGAGAGTATCGTGTTCCATGACGCCAACGGCAGGCAGGTGAGATCCACCATGGGCCCGTTCATGGAAGTCTCCATCGATGTGT
>JAEZAU010000128.1 GCA_023430325.1 Bacteroidota bacterium
GCCTCAGGCCCGAGGGAGTGTCAGGTCCTATAAGGGATTCAGGTCTTAACCTATCACGCAACGCGGTTAACCTGACACTCCGCTCAGTTCCTTTCTGAGATCCTTATCGAGTGCAAGTCTAGAGTCACGCAACATCTTCCACTGCCGCATCGATCCGGCAAAGTCACCATTAATTTCGATCGATATATCCAATCATCATGCAACGACTTCGATTCTCCACGCACATCAACGCCGATCCACAGACCATCTGGAACGCCCTATGGGATGAAGCCAATTATCGTGATTGGACAACCGTTTTTTCAGAAGATTTCACCGTGAAGACCGATGGCTGGAAGGAAGGAACGATGGTGCATTTCCACGATGGCAAGGGAAGCGGCATGTACAGCCGTATCACCAGACACGTTCCGCACCAGGCCATGGAGTTCGAGCATCTCGGCATGTTGAAGGATGGCGTGGAATTGCCGCAGGACGAGGAGACGAAGAAGTGGGCCGGATCGAAGGAGACCTATCATTTGAGCAGTGATGGTGGCCGATCGGAACTGGTCGTTGAAGTGGATGTCGCCGAAGACCACCAGGAATCCTTCGATCAGGCATTTCCCAAGGCGCTCGATCGGGTGAAAAAGATCGCGGAGAATGGAAAATGATTATCGCGTTCCGGCCGCCACACGCATCGGTCACGTTCACCTGAAGGTCTCCGATCTGCAGCGTGCGCTTGATTTCTACTGCGGCCTTCTAGGCTTCGAGCTCATCACCACTTATGGCGATCAGGCGGCGTTCATTTCAGCGGGCGGCTATCATCATCATATCGGCCTCAACACGTGGTACAGCAAGGGCGCATCACCCGCGCCGCGCCAGCATCCCGGCCTTTTCCACACGGCGATCCTCTACCCTGCGCGGCGTGATCTGGCCGCTATCCTGGTCAGGCTCCGATCGGCCGGATATCCACTCACAGGAGCTTCCGATCACGGCGTTTCCGAGGCTCTCTATCTCGATGATCCGGACGGTAACGGCGTTGAACTTTATCGCGATCGGCCAAAAGAGGAATGGCCATATCATCCCGACGGATCGTTGAACATGTATACGCGCAGCCTGGACCTCCAGGATCTCCTTTCAGAGTTGCAGCCAAGCTGACACAAGCAGCCTTTTTCAAGGGCTTCGTCTATTGCATATGTGGCGAAGTTCATTCGCAGGCCTGATCTTCGCCTTGTTCGCATCTGACGTGGCCGCGTACGCAGGATCGGGATCGCCGCCTAAGCGCAGGCAGTTCCTGAAGCTCAGCACTGAATGGCACGGCAACCATTACTTCCTGGCCACATCCGCCATTCCATTGGATCGCGGCCATGGCTGGTACAAGAACACGTTGGTCTCGTTCAATTCCGCAGCCTTTGGCCTCACCAACAACATTGCTGTCAGCGGCGGCCTCGATCTGCTCTCGATGATCATCTCGCGCGGATCGGGTGTCTGGTTCACACGGCTCCAATTCACCGGAAGTGCCGGCAACAGTTTCCATGGTGGTGTGCAGGTCATGTATACGTCCATTCCAATGCCGCTGCCACCGGAGTTGAAGGATGTAGTGGAAGTGAAGCGGGGTTGCGGAACGGCGCTGGGCATGATCACGATCGGCGATCGAAAGAACCAGTTGACGTTGCAAGGTGGCATACTTCACAACGGCGATCGCGCAGCACGCGGACCTTTATTGGGCGCCGCTGCATTGATCCGCCTCAGCGGGAACATCTCGTTCATCACCGAACATTGGATGGTCACCGATCCGGTGCAGAACTATCCTATCCACAGTGCCGGCATACGGATCCTCGGCGATCTGCTGGCCTTCGATATCGGGCTGGTGTATGAACGCGATCAAGCGGCATTGGTGACCCCCATCGGGATGCCCTTCGCCTCGGCCACGCTCAACTTCTGATCAGCGGGCGATCATCAGCTTCTCGCTGTACATGCGATCGCCGCTGCGTACTTGGAGGAAGTAGACCCCGGCAGGAAGCTCTGACGTGGGGTACCAGCGGTGTTTGCCCGCACCCAGGAAGATCTTCTTCACCAACCGGCCATCGGCGGTCACCAGATCGATATGCAGGTCCTGATCGGAGACGTTCCTCATGTTCACCGCGTCATTGGCGGGATTAGGCCAGATGTTCAACAAGGAGACGTGTTGCGCCTTGAATTCCACCGCCACCACATCGGAATAGGAAGAAGTGCCATCCAGGTCGAACTGGTGCAGGCGGTAATAATTGATGCCATCTGCAGGCTGCCGGTCGATGAACTGGTAATCGATGTTCTGGATCGAACTGCCCGCGGCCTCCACCCTTCCGATCACGTTCCAGCCACCGTTCTCCAGTCTTCGTTCCACCAGGAAATGACTGGTGTTTATCTCAGATGCCGTGGTCCAATCCAGTTGAACATCCGTCTCACGCTTCTTCCCTTTGAAAGAGATCAATTCCAGCGGAAGCGGGTCCATGGTGAAGTAGGCGGTCACGGTATCACTCTGCAGGAGTTGGAGCCATGTGGCGGGATCCAGCAGGTCCTGGCCCACGTAATTGTTGTCGATCTCCCAATGGGAGAAGTAGGAATTCGCGCCGGGGATCGCGTTGAACAACATCTCCGCACCACCGAACCATTGACCCGTCCAAGGACCGGCGGGGATCGTCACTGTATTCACCTGCACATCCCCATCACCCACGATCTCGATCGTTAATTGATACGGGCCCGAGATGGGATACACGTTGTCGAAACAATCCACGATCTGCGCCGAAACAATATTCCAACGCGTGCAATTGAAATTGCGGATATCCTGGATGTTGTTCTGCCAGGTGGCCATGTTGCCGCCCCAACGCGTGAACTGCCCGGGCATCTCGGGGATCATGTTCGCCTCGAACTGATCGAGAAGTGCGTTGAGCGTATCGCAATGCAGGGCAGTGTTGAGCAGATCGGCGTAGCGGTTCACATAGTCCCAGAAGAAATCCTCGTTCTGCAGCAGCTTGGTATAGATCCGTGCATGGCCGTTGTTCGCCCCTGAATTCTGGAACATGTTCTGCAGATTGCAGACCGTGTTCACCGTTGGCCCCGTTCCGCCCGCCCAGCCGGTATAGTTCTGGCCCAGGTCGGCGATGTTGTCCAGGTCCCAGAGTGCGTAACGCCAACCCGTCGCCGGTGGCGCCGTGCCCCGCCACCACATGGTGTTCCAGTTCAGCCAGTCGCTGTTCACCATGAAGGTGTTCAGGATGAAATTGTCGATCCAGTTCTCCTTATCGATCTGGCTGATGACATATTCGTAATTCGCAGCGATCGAAAGATCCGTGACATTGCAATAGTTGTAGAGCGCATTCCAGGCGGCGGTGCTTCCGTGTTCCACCACCATGCCGCCCCAGTACTTGAACATGTCGATATTGTACTCGTCTTGGCCGTAGTAGTACTCGGTGTAATCCTTGTCCACCCGTTCGCGCAGTTCATACACCCCCCAGTAATTCCCATTGAAATAGGTGATCTGGTGGTTGTAGGTGCGTTCATCCAGATCGAGCCCCCCCTTCTGGCTTGCGGTCTGTATCCAGCCATCGCGGAGGTGCGCTGATCCAAGGTAATTGTGGAACGGATAGTTGTCCGATCCCGCAGCCTTCATGATCACCGTACCGAACTTCTGCCGATCGGTATACTGCGCAGGGAAGAGCGGGTAGTCTATCTCATCGGCGGTACCGAATTGATCGCGCGTGTGTATGCGGAAACCTCTTTGTGCAAAGGCCCAACTATCATTGCCGTGCCGCCGTATCTCGCCATCGAGTTCCCATTGGAACGTTCCCGATGGATCGAAATATTCCACGCTCACGATCTGATCGCCGGAGGAAAAAGCACCGGTCGTAATGTAGGTGACCATTCCGCTGATGCTCACCGACGGCACCGTGTGCGGCGGGCGGATGAAATATGTATTGGTCTCCGTGAAGCTCGTGCGCAGCGTGGGATCGGTGGTATATGCGGCCGCGCGGATCACCGTGGTATTGGTCACATTGATCGGTACGGTATAGATCGGTGAGGCCGCCGTGGGTGCGGTTCCGTTGGTGGTGTATCGGATCGTGCTTCCGGGTTCGTTGTTGATGATGGATACCGTTTGTGCCGACGGATAATAACCGGCCTGGATACTGAAGGAAGGCCTGTTCGCATAACGATCGAACGTGTTGGAGTTGGCGGCTCCCGGTGTCGGGTTCGTGCATTTCCCCCAGACCAGGCCACCGCTCACAAGCCGCGCGTGACTGTGATTGCGTTGTGTGGGCGTAAGCAGCTTGTATGAATCCACCGTGATCAGCGCAGCATTGTTCAAGGTGATCCGCTCCTGATCCATCTGCGAAATGCCGAAGTTGGTGTGCCAGCGTGTGCCATCCCATACATCACGCCCGCTGCAGATGAAGACCACATACCCGTTGGCCGGCACGGTGACGGTAGCAGGGATCTGCCATTTGTTCGGAATGCTTGTCTTATCGGTGAGATACCAGCCACCGATATTCACCGGCGCGGCGGTCTGATTGAAGATCTCGATCCAATCTTCGCGCTGGCCAAAACCGTCGGTAAGACCGGTGCGATTGCTGGCGCAGATCTCATTTATCACCACCTGGCCCTGCATAGGCATCAGGGCGAACAACAGAAGCGGGATCGAAAGGATGAGGCGTAAGGATCGATCCATGGATCAGGCAGGTTGGAGCAAGGGATGGAAAGATATCCATAATTCCCTGTTCGTCAATTAGTGATACCGGCCATAGGAAGGATCATTCTCAGGATCCAACCAACTCGTCACACACCTTTATTCCAGGATGATCTCCTTCACCACATCGCGGCCGGCGCGCTGGTTGAGCACTTCGGCAAGCGCATCGCGCATGTAGGTCAATTCCTGGCGCAAGGGCGCGGAATCCACCTTTACGATCAGCTTTCCTTTCTTCAATCTTACCGCAACGGTATGCCTGGCCACCATGGCACCAACGGTCTTGTCCCACTGGGCGGTGATGTCCAATTCATCCATCTTCTCACGCATGCCATAGGCATCGATCAGACGGTCCACCGCATCACTGATGGACTGTTCGTTGGATCTTTTCTTGATCAATGGTGTTGCCGTGTGAGAGGTGGAAGAAGCGAACGTCCAGGTCGAGACCATCAAGCGCCTTGTGCAATCGATCGGCATCGGTATCGGTGATGAGCACCTGACCGAACCGTTGATCGCTGAGCAATTTCAGGAGATGGCGCATCCGCTGAGGATCGATCTTGTCAAAAATATCATCGAGAAGCAGGATCGGTCGTATGCCGCTGCGAGCCTGAGTCAGATCGAACTGCGCAAGCTTCAAGGCGATGAGATACGTCTTCTGCTGGCCTTGAGATCCGTAACGCTTCAGCGGCTGTCCATCGATCGTGAAGATCAGGTCGTCCTTATGGATGCCTACGCTGGTGTGCAATGAAAGCCGATCCCGATCCCAGGCCTGTGAAAGAAGCTCCCGAAGACCGTTCCCGTTCAAGCCGCTCTCGTACCGAAGACCTACGTTCTCCGGTCCTGAACTGATGCCTTTGTAGTGGTCGATAAGCCGGTCCACCAGATCGGCCATGAACGCCGATCGCACCTCATGCACCGCCGATCCGTGCTGGATCAATTGTTCATCCCACGGCTCCAGGGCCTGCAGCGATCCGCCGCCATGTTCGGCAAAGCGCTTCAGCATGGTGTTGCGCTGCAACAAGGCCCGGTTGTACCGGATCAATGAATCGAGGTAAGTCTTATCGAACTGGGATATGAGGCCATCCAGGAAACGCCGGCGCACATCTGATCCTTCAAGCACCAGCTGCCCATCATATGGGGTTATCATCACCACCGGGTAGCGCCCCACGTGATCGGCCAGCTTGTCATACTCCTTCCGGTTGCGGCTCAGGATCTTGCGCTGGCCTTTGCGCACGCTGCAAAGTATGGTGTCCTCCCCCGCTTCGGTGTTCATTACGCCTTGCAGCATGAACATCTCTTCGCCATGCATCACGTTGGAAGCATCCTCGGCGCTGAAATAACTCTTGCTCAACGAGAGATAATGCACAGCATCGAGCAGGTTCGTCTTCCCCACGCCGTTCTGGCCCACGAAGCAGTTCACCTCAGGCCCCAGATCGAGGCCGGCCTCACGGTGGTTGCGGAAATTGAGAAGTTTGAGCCGGGAAAGATGGAAGCTCATGATAGGCTTTGCGAAGGTACGGCAACAGTCACGAGCAAAAAGGGACGAACGTGTCTGAATGCAATGATATTCCTTGATCCCGTATGCCGAAAAAACCTAGCTTTGCGGCCGCTCCGGCCGGAGCATACAGTAGAGCGATGAGCAAGAAGACCACCAACGATACCCTGGAGAGCCGCGACGTGGATCTCGGTCAGGTGTATACCAGTACCGAACTTTTCCTCGATCGGAACAAGAAGGCCATCACCATCGGCGTGGTGGGTCTGCTCGTTGTTGTAGGAGGTATCCTCGGCTACCGCAAGTTCGTGGCCGAACCCAATGCGAAGAAGGCCGCTGACATGATGTGGAAGGCCGAGTACTATTTCGAGATCGATTCGTTGGACCGTGCCTTGAACGGCGATGATCAATGGCCCGGCTTCCATGAGATCGCAGACAACTATGGAAGCACCCCTTCGGGTGAACTTGCTCATTATTACCTCGGTGCCATCTACATGGAGAAAGGTGAGTACGAGCAGGCCATGCAGTATTACAAGGAGGCCGATCTGGATGATGATGTGCTTCGTGTGATGGCCGTGGGCAATGTGGGCGATGCACTGGTTGAACTGGGCCGCAATGATGAGGCGGTGAAGCAGTTCGAAAAGGCTGCTTCCATGCACCACAATGAACTCACCACGCCGATGTACCTGATGAAGGCCGGCATCCTTCACCAACAGATGGGCAATGCCGACAAGGCCCGCAAGGCCTTCGATCGGGTGGCGACCGAGTTCCCGAACAGCCCTGATGCGAACCAGGCCCGCAAGTACGCCGGTCTGGCCGAAGCCAGCGGCAAATAAGCGACATGGCCACGGCCACGCGCGATCTTTCAGCTTATGATCCGGCCAGCGTCCCCAGTGGCGCTGGTCTTCGTTTCGGCCTGGTCATAAGCGAATGGAACCATGAGATAACCGATGCGTTGCGCCGCGGTGCCCGGGAAACGCTGTTGAAGCACGGCGTGAAGGAGAAGGATCTGATGGAGCGCTGGGTGCCCGGAAGTTTCGAGCTGGCCGCAGGTGCGCAATTCCTCTTGGAACAAACGAAGCTGGATGGTGTCATCTGCCTGGGCAGCATCGTTCGTGGCGAAACGCCTCATTTCGATTACGTGTGCCAGGGCACCACGCATGGCATCATGACCGTTGGACTCAAGTTCAGCCTGCCGGTGATCTTCGGGGTGCTCACCGATGATACCATGGAACAGGCGCGCGACCGCAGCGGCGGCCGCCATGGCAACAAGGGGATCGATTGCGCGGTGGCGGTATTGAAGATGGCCGCGCTGAAGGCGGAACGGTAGTATTTGGATCTGAACAGAACAAAAAAGCCCGGCGGGATCCGCCGGGCTTTTTGCATGAGAACGATCTCTTAGTGAGCGATCATAACGCGCTCGGTGAACTGCTTGTCACCTTGGGTAACGGTGATCAGGTAAGCACCATTCTGGAAGTCAGAAGTGTTCAGGCTGAAGATGCGTGAAGACACTTCATTCAAGCGGTTGGTGATAACGAGCTTTCCGGAAAGGTCGGTGATGTTCACCAAAGCAGAACCGGTAACACCGCTGAAAGAGAAGTTGATCACTTCATTGGCAGGGTTCGGGTAGATCGAAACACCGGTCAGCTCTTCGTTCTCGAAAAGACCAACAACTTCAGCACCATCCACCAGCAAGGTCACATCGTCAACAAGCACGTTGAATACAGCTGTGCCGTTCTCTTCAGCCTCCAACATCACGGTGTGCATCATACCGTCAGTGTAAGCATCAACAGGAACGTTCCAGATCGCATATTCAGCGTAAGCGGTAGAATCAGCAGGAGTGAGACGATCCATTTCGTTACCATCAACGGTGAGACGCAGAAAATTATCATCGGTACCATCACCCATGGCCGGCATTTTCACCCACATCTGGATGGCACCAGTAGTTCCATTCGGGATCATGACATCCTGGCTCACGGAAGCTACTTCAGTCGCCAAACCTGATCCACCGAACCAAGCGTACCAAGTTCCGGTACGAGGAACACAGGGTCCTCCGCAAGTGCCACACCCTGCATCGCATAATGGTGTGCCATAATTAACTGAAGCTTCTGTCCAGGTGCCGGCATCAGCACCAGCTTCAAAGCTTCCATCCACTATCTGTGCATTGGCACCAACACCCACCAAGGTGAGCACTGAAACGGCCATTACACGGGTAACATCGAGTAACATTCTTTTCATCAGGTAAAGGTTTAATGGTTTCTGTTCTATAGGAAGATCCTCTA
>JAEZAU010000149.1 GCA_023430325.1 Bacteroidota bacterium
ACCTATTGAAGTTCTGATCGGTGAGCGCATCGCCGGCGATCCGTGTGGTATCGTAGCTGATGTGCGTTGTGGAGAATCCGATCGGAACAAGGCGGTTGTCCTTGATCGGCTCTTTGGCCCGATGCAGCACCGTGGTCTCATCACCGTTCACGTCGCCCATCACCAGTTCATAGATCTGCACCTGGCCGGGATCGGTGATCAGATCATAGTGCGGCTCGATCGGATCTTTTCCTTCCACCTCAAGATCGCCACGCAAACGTCCGCTCTTGAAGATCGTATCGTTCTGTGAATCGAAGGCGAAGAGCTGGACAAAGGCCCGGCGTGAAGGATAGCCGCTCGGAAAACGATGTCCCGCCAGGTTCTCCAACAAGATCTCAAATCGCGCGGTGTCCGCATCGCGATCGATAAGGTCGATCGATAGCGACAGCGTGAGATGTTGCAACATGCGCTCGGTGCGCGCGATCGTGCTATCGAACTGCGCATCGGTGGCCGAAATGCCAAGTGCGCCCTTGTTCTGTTTCAATAGTCGCAACATATGTACGTTGCTTCCTGCGAAATGATGTTTTCCGAAAGGTGATTGTCCACCGAGGAACGCATATTCCGCCGCCAGGATGATCGGATCATCGGTGCGTGGCATGTGGCAGGTATTGCACTCTGTCCCGTTCGAGCTGTAGATGCTGTTCTTCCATTCGTGGTAGGTGGCTTGCTCCACGAACCGATCGCCGGTATAATTGCCTTCCAGATCGGTGGTCCCGGTGATCAACGTATGGCAACCCGCACAGACGCGGCTGTCCACCATATGCTGGCCGAAACCGGGTGTCCACCCCACGAACGATGTCATGATCGCAGGGTTGATCTGATCGTCGGCATAAGGGCCGTAGACCTGTGCACTATCAAAATGTGTATCGCCACTGAAGAATGATCCAGATTCTTCAGGCGATTGCATGTGGCAGGCCAGGCAGCTCACACCATCCAGGCCGAGCGAACTTGTATCGAGCATCGCGGCGGTGAACGGTGGATGCCCGGCCATGACTTCTTCAAAATTTCCCATCGGTGCGTGGCAGCGTGTGCAGGTGTTCTCGATCTCCGCCTGATGCTGCGGTGCCATCAAGATCTCATGTTCCAGCTTCGCCCGGAAGAACGGATCGCGTGCGCTGTTGGCCATCATGGTGCTGCGCCAATCATCCACCACATTGATGTCGTTCCCTTCGCTGTCGATGCTCGCGAACCCTTGCAGATCGCGACCATGACATCCGGCGCAACGGCCAGCGGTAGCGAAGAATTCACCCACCACCCAGGGCAGATCGCTCTTCATCATGGAAAGTTCCAGACGGCTGTGCGGACCTTTCAGCGGTCGGGTGGCTTCGCTCCATGCGGAGAAGAGCAGCACCAGGATAAGTGCCGAGGCGATCACCAGGAAAGGCCGGGAAAGTCGCATGGATCCCGAAAGTTAGACAAGATGATCGTGTCAATTTGCCGATCGGCCGATCAGCCAAGAAGACGGGAGCTTCGATCGGCTGATCGGTTAATTGACAGCATCGGTTCATCATCCCCATACCACACCAACACCCGCTGCGTTGTTCATTAACCACCTCACTACCTGATCGGCGAACTTCTTTCCGCCATCTACTTTCGCCTCATGTTCCAGTTCCTGAAAGCAACGTTCGTGTTCTTGTGGTTGTTAGTCGCGTTCTCCGCGCGATCGCAGGCCGTGCAGCCGTTCGTGGATCATTGGGATGCGAAGAAGACGATCAAGAAGAGCGAAGGTCTTTTCGTGAGCGGCCGTGAATGGGGCGAATGGAAATTCTACGATCGCCAGGGCCGGTTGATCGAGCAGGCCGAATTCAAGGGTGGTGAGCGCGATGGACATGTAAAGAGCTTCTACGATAACGGCCAGCTGCAGCACGATGGTTTCTTCAAGCGTGGCAAGGAGGACAGCCTGCGCACGAGCTACTACCTCGATGGCGACATCATGGAACAGGGCAGCTATTGTCAAGGCAAAAAACATGGTGTGTGGAACTACTGGTACCGCGACAGCCTGCCGATGCTGCGCGAGAACTGGCAGGACTCATTGGTGCTCGTGCTCGATGCCTGGGACAAGGACCACACGCAGACCTTGAAGGAAGGTAACGGCATCCTGCACACCTACTACGCCAGCGGCAATCCGCAGGAGGAAAGCACTTATGCGATGGGTGTGAAGAACGGTCCGAGCAAGGAGTTCTATCCGGCCGGAAATCCGAAAGCATCAGGAGAATTCCGCGGTGGCGTAAAGCACGGCGAATGGCAATACTGGTTCAGCAATGGCAAGCTGGAAAAGAAAGACACCTACGACAAAGGCAAACTGCACGGTAGTTACAAAGTATGGTTCCCCAATGAGCAGTTGGAAGTGGAGGGCTGGTACAAGTACGATCTGAAGGATAGCCTTTGGATCTGGTACAATCAAGATGGCCGCAAAGACATGGATGGCTTTTTCAAGGATGGTCTGCGGCATGGCACATGGCGTTACTGGCATATCAATGGTCAGCTCAGCGCCACCGGAACGTTCGAGAATGATAAGGAGCACGGCGAATGGATCTACTATTATGAAGGTGGCCAGCTGTGGCGCAAAGGCGCATTTGTTTCAGGCGAAAAAGATGGCATCTGGACAACCCGTTATGAGAGCGGAAAAAAGCTTCAGGAAGGACCTTACGTGAAAGGCAAGGAGGAAGGCCAGTGGACGAATTGGTTCGAGAACGGCCAGGAGAAAACGATCGGCACTTTCAAGGAAGGAAAGATGGACGGCCTATGGCGTGGATGGTTCCCGAACGGCGATCCCGATCATGAGACCAACTACAGCAACGACATGAAACATGGTACGATCAAGCTGTACCATGAAAGTCCACCTGAAAAGCAGATCGGTGGCCGCGTACGTGAAACAGGATCGTATACCGATGGAAAGAAAAGCGGCAAGTGGACCACTTATAGCGTGCATGGGACCGCGATCGCAGAAGGCCTGTATGTGAACGGCCAGCATCATGGTCTATGGACCTATTATGATGATGCGGGCGTGAAGATCCGCGAACAGAATTTCGCGAACGGCGATCCGCATGGCCTCACCACGGTCTACGATCAACGCGCGCGTATCATCCAGCAGATGACCTACAAGGAAGGGCGCCTGCACGGCACCATGACCATTTACGGCAAAGATGGAAAGCCGGAAAAGACGATCGAATATGAGAACGGCCAGAAGAAAGTGAACCTGCCACCGGCGGCATCGGGGAAGGGAAGTGCGCCAGCGCAGGTGCCGGGAGGAAAGCGATAACGATCAAGCGGGTTATTTGGGCGAATTCCTGTCAGGGCGTGGCTGCGGTTGCAAGTACGCACTCCCTTCGGTCGCTTGCGGGCTTTCCGCCTTCGCCACTTACGCGGATCGGGTCCTTGAACAATGAATATCGAATACTGTATGTTGGACCGATCGATCTTACCGGTATGTGCGTGAGGGATAGCAGCGGCACCCCGCAAGCGAGCACAGCGAGTGCGGA
>JAEZAU010000156.1 GCA_023430325.1 Bacteroidota bacterium
GGTCTCATCATAGGTGAACCCACAGGCATATCGCTGAAGTATTACACTTCTGCCGACAGGGCCTTGGATGGTGCCATTGCCTGGCGTCTCTGGCGTGGCCGTGCATTCCATATACATGCCGATCATCTATGGCACAACAGGTCCCTGATCAATGTCTCTTCCGGTTCCTTTCCGCTGTACTACGGCGTTGGTGTGCGTCTGCAATTATGGAACGATCGGTATTGGTACCGCGGAAGGTATTGGGATGATGACCGATCCAGGGCAGACCTCGGGATCCGTTTTCCCGTGGGCATCGCATATGAATTCGCGAATGCACCGCTGGATGTATTCCTTGAACTTGTTCCGGTCCTGGACTTGATACCGGATACGCACGTCGAATTCAACGGTGCGATCGGCCTCCGCTACTGGTTCTGACAGACCTCCACACTTTCCTGGAGAGTCTGTGATCCGTTGACCGCGGGCCTTTGTACAGGATGAAGTAGATGATCGTGGCGGAGGCCGATCCGATAAGGGCCCCTGCAGCTATGTCTATGAGAAAGTGTTGGGACAGATAAACGCGGGTGAAGGCAAGAACCGCCGCCGCCAGGGCCAGTATGATCGACCATCTTACCTGCGCCACTATGATCGCGACCGCCATGCAGGTACTGAAGGCAGCTGTGGAATGCCCGCTGGGAAAACTGAAGTGGTGGTTCATCTCTATGCCGATCACCCAGCCCATATCTCCCAGATCATCCTTGTACATGAACGGCCTATCCCACTCACCGAAGATCATACGCTTCAGGAATTGGACGATCAATGCGCTGAGACCGGCACTTAAGCCCACCATAAGAAAGGATCGGACATCCTTGGTGAGAAGAAGCGCCAATGCGATCAACGCAGGCACCCACCCATCGGCAAGGTGCGTGAGATAGCTGGCGATCACATCCAACACCGGTGGATGGTAGCTGTTCAACGCGGCATGCAGAAGCAACTTGTCCTGCGAATACGCCAATATGTGTGCAGGGATCGCCAGCAGAATGGTGATGATGAGGAACACCGCTACGGACCTCGATCTGTGCATGACGCGAAACTATCGTCCAACGATCGATCGTGGGGAATGTGCCGTGCGAATACCGCGATCGAGGTATTCGATCGATGATCGAACGTTCGCACCTTGCGTTCTTAAAGCCACCATCACATCATGACCACAGGCCGCAAATTCACCGAGAGGATCAAGGATGCCAGCACCGAAAAGGTGCTCGACCATCGCACAAGGACGATCTTGAACGCAGTGCTGAGCGAACGTAGAGGCAGTGCGCTCACAGCGTACCTGAAGGCGCTCAAACAGAAGTGATCAGGGTAGCTGCTCCATTTTGACCGCTGAAGGCACCAGCCCACCGATATTCACCAGGATGGGATCACGATCGTTGAACGGCCCCATGTATTTCACCTTGCCGTCCATGTTCGTATCCGCGTTGGAATAAGCGGAGACCACATTGGTGGGAATTAGGCCACCGATCTCCTGAAGGATAGGTTCACGATCGCTACCCTGGCCGGTGTATTTCAATATGCCATCGTTCAGCACGTTGCCCATCCATAGCGCATACTTGCCATTGAACAACTGCACCTGTGCTCCCGTGCCATAGGTAGGCAAATTGCTTGTGAGATCAACGAGGCCCACCTCGGTACCGAGGACCAATGGATCGGCGGTCATGGCACCCAAATGATTGCGATGGCGTACGGCAACATGGTATGCGCCATCCGGAACGTCGAAGAGAAGGCGCAGGAAGCCATCGGTACCTATCACATCACCATCGCGCTGCAACAAGGCTGCTCTGCGCTCAATGATCTGACCGGGAGTATCACCGTCATGCAATTCCACCAGCACCCAATCCACTATCGCGTTCTGGCCGGTCACCATGAGCATGTCGGCAGGTATGCTAGCGTTCGCGTTCGCTGGGGACATGCCCATGGCCGTATAAGGTTCGGCGGATGGCAACAGCCCCGCAACACGTAGATCATCACGCATATTGACCGAGTCATATGACGATGCTCCCTGCAACATCATGCGCACCTGCACGCCGGGAACACAGTCTTCCCATGGAGCGAGGACCGGACCAGGAACTACCGTGCGAGGCGATCCATCCAGCTGCCACCACAACGTGAAGTGGTCACCACCAAAACCCTGCTTATGCAAAGCTTCGATGTAATAGTATACACCGGCCTGTAACTCTATCTCTTCGCTGACCTGGGATGAGTACGCATTGAATTCCGCCGGGCCGGTATACCCAGGCACATCCGCGATCGGTTGCTTGTGCACCGGATCGGCGTTCAAGCTGAGGTAGACGATGCTCGCATCATCGGAAGTAACGGTGAAGACATAAGTGCCGGTGACCTGTGGAACGATGTAACCTCGGTAGCGCGCGCCATAGTTCACACCGTAAGCTGAAGGTCCTTCGAAGGATGGAAGTATGCTGGTGGTGGTCGGAGGTCCATTGAAGGAAGGATGGGAGATCAAACTGGCAAGTGAACTCCCTGGAACTCCTGCCCATTCTTCACGAAGTATCCCGCCGACATTCCCTACACATTGCGGTGGATCGAGGTTGATGACATTGATCACGCGGACAGCTGTTCCAGTAAGTCCATCATCATCAGTGACCGTGAGGGTGACGTAATGCTGGCCCACATCATTGAAGACCTTGGAGGGCGCCGGCGCATTGGAAGAGGTACCATCCCCGAAATCCCACTCATAGCTCACGATCTGTCCGGGATCGAAGGATGCCTGGCCATCGAACTGCACGTTCAACGGAGCAAATCCGACAGCAGGTGTGGCATTGATGATCGCCGTGGGTGCAATAAGGTGACACGCAGGATACAGCCAATGCTCCACCGTAGTGCTCAATCCACCGGCATCAGTTACGGTGAGCGAAACATTGTAACTATAGTCCTCTCCATCGCAACCCGCACCGCTGATCACTGCCGTTGTTGCCACCGAATTATCCACCGGCTCAGGATGCGTATGCGTGTTATGATGGAAGGTGACCTGCCATGAATAGGTCAATTCCGATGGGCCATGTTCAGCATCCGTTACGTCGGCTTCCAACGTGAGGGTGGTATCCACACCAACGGGATAGAAGAGACCGTCAGGAAAACTGGTGATCTCAACTTGTGGAGGCGTGTTGTTCAAAGAGACGATCAATTGGGTACTTGCACTTTGTCCGCCAGCATCTGTAACGGTGAGCGTCACTGTATAGGTGGTGGGTGTACCGGCCGGTGCAGTGAATTGATGCGTTGGGTCGGCAGCGGTGCTCTGATCGCCATCACCAAAATCCCATAGGTAGGTGAGTGCTCCGCCACCAGGGTCGGAACTGCCACTACCCGTGAAGGAAACCGTGAGCGGCGATGGTCCATACTGCACCGATTGTGTGGCTACGGCGCTCGGCGGAAGATCCACCGCCCCTGTGTAACAAATGCGCCGCAGTTCATTGGTATTGTACCGGATATACCAGATACATCCATCGGGCCCTGCACCGATCCAGGTGACGGCCCCAAGGCCGCTTGCAAAGTCATGTACGCTCAGTGGCTGATCCTCTTCATTGAACATGAACCGTTTCATCCAGCCCATGGCGTAGTCTCCGAAATAGGTGGCGTTCTGGTAGCCGAGCGGCATCTGCAACCCGTCCATCACCGGTCCACCGATCGCAGCAAAGCCCCCGAAGACAGGCCCTGGTACGGGCGATGCCGGATCGCTCAGGTTCCAGATCACTGGAGTATTCCCCACGAAGCCACCGGTGCGTGCCTGGTTGCCATGGCGGTAATCGATCTTGGGTCGCTGGTGGATGTGTTTGGGGATACTGTTGGGGATCTGGATGGAAGGCTCGCAAGGATTGGGATGCGCGTTGGAATGCACCGGTGTCTCCTGCTTTATGAGATCCTGGAAATTGAAGAACTGCTGCGTACAGTTCACGCCATTGAACATCGGGTTGGGCGCATCGAGGTTCGCTGTGGGAACATTCCAGTAAGGTGAATTCACCTCAAGACCTTCGAACAAGGGCCAGCCCAGATTCATGCCGCCCGAGGTCACCACGTTCACCTCTTCCCAAAGATTCCAGCCCACGTCACCGATGTAAAGACTTCCTGGGTCGCCTACTGATGGATCGGTGCTACCACTTCCCGGCCTTACGGTGAAACGGTACGCGTTGCGAACGCCCATCACCCACACGCGCGATCGCGGTGCGCGCGGCTCTGCTGCATCATACCACGGATTGCTCGGCACACCATTGCCCGTCGCGGGATCGAGACGAAGGATCTTGCCACTATGGCTGTTCACCATCTGTGCCCGCAAGGCGCCAACATTTTCTTCAGGACGGATGATACCGTCTGCGATCGCCTGCGTGTGATAGGTATCGGGCGCATTGCCCACATCGACGGAATAGTAGGTGGCACCATCACCGATCGAAGCCAGCAGCGTACCGTCGGTGCCAAAGGCCAGAGTTCCCGGTCCATGACTTTCGTGCAAAAGCGCCGCTCCTGAATCAGGTGTCTCACCGAACAACACGAACCTGCTCGAGGTGGTGACCGTATTGAAGTTGGGTGCCACGGCGGTATACCGCGTGATCCTTACGATCGTGGCATCGAAATAATCATTGGTGGTGATGCTGTAGCCCGGTGTACCGAAATGCATCAGGTGGTGCCTGTCCACCGCATACATCAAGTAGATGTGACCGTTGGTAAGGAAATCCGGATCCAGCGTAAAGCCCAGGAGGCCATAATCACGCCAATAACCCACTTCGGGCCGTATGTCGATCAATGGATCGGGAAGGCGCACACCGTTCTCCACGATCCACACCATTCCCCTTTTTTCCCAAACGTAGGCGCGGCCATTGTCATCGAACACCGAGCCAACGGGTTCTGTGAAATTTCCCACCACCAGGGCTTCCTGGAAATCCGGCGGCAATGTCTGTGGCCTTACGTACAAAGAAGCGCAAAGCAGGATCGCAATGAACAGACCCCGGGCGTATCGATCGGTCATGAATGAAAAGATCTTTCCATGCACGTGGCTTCGGTGAGCTTTTTCGTACACGGCCGAAAGTTACGAACTCCCGATCCCCAAGTCACGTACCTTGCGGCTCCCGAACGGACGAACACAGTGAAGCTCATTGCTGTACAGATCCATGTTTCCGGCAAGGTGCAGGGTGTTTTCTTCAGGGAGAACATACGGCGCATGGCAGAGCGATCACACCTGACCGGCAGTGTGCGCAATCTGCCCGATGGGCGCGTGGCAATTCGTGCTCAGGGAAAGGAAGAGCATGTAAAGCAGCTGATCGAGTGGTGCCATCAAGGTCCCCCACTGGCGCGCGTGGATGGTGTAATGGTGGAGTTCGTTGAACCATCACATGCGGACGGCTTCATCATCACAAGGGAATGAGGTTGTTCATCGGCACATCGCTCGATCCGGAAAAGATCCCGCCGCTGCAACAGGCCACATCCACGCTGCTCAGGAACGAGACCTGGCGGGCGGCACCGGCGGAACAATGGCATGTGACCGCACTCTTTATCGGCGAAAGACCTTCGGGTGATCTGGAAGCGATAAAGGCACATGTGAAACGGATCGCCAAGGGAACTCCGCCGATCATGCTACGCAATGGTTGGTTATGTACCACGCCGAAGAGCGCACCGCGGATGCTCTGGGTACGGTTCGAACCATCTGCCGATCTCAATTCATTGCATCACACTCTGGCTACTGCGCTCAACGCCGAGCCGAGCAAACATTATCCCTACATACCGCACATCACGCTGGCCCGAACAAAAGGATCTTCCGGTGAAGTGGATGGTCCGTTGTTATTGCCGGAATTGAGATTGGATCGGATCACACTTTTCCAGACCGAACTGCACCCAGCTGGTTCTATACATCATCCGCTGGCGACATGGAAACTTAAATGAACAGGTCCAACTGACCTTCCGGTGGCCTACGGAAACGGCTGGTATCAAGATCCGGGTCCGTTCGGCCAGCGAAATATCTCGAGCGCATTATTTTGAAGATCCGTTCGATGTTCTCCGCAAAAGCTCCGCTCCCTTTCATCCGCCTTCCCCAGGTACTATCGTTCATCTTTCCACCGTGAAGATGGCTGGCCTGCGCCACGATCTTTGCCGCCCGATCGGGAAAATGTTCCTCCACCCATTTGCGGAAAACTTCCTTCACTGCGCCATTGGTCCGCAGGATCGTATAACCGGCCGATCGGGCTCCCGCATCGGCAGCGGCCTTCAGTAATGTGGGCACCTCAGGCTCGTTCAACGCGGGAATGATCGGTGCTATCATCGCGGTGACCGGGATCCCGGCCTTGGCGAGTGTTTCGATCGTGCGCAACCTGTTCCTTCCAGTGCTGGTACGTGGTTCCAGTACTCTGCGCAAGTCCTCGTTCAAAGTGGTGAGACTGATCGCCACGCTCACCAGGTCCTTCTTCGCCATCTCCTGCAGGATATCGATGTCACGAAGTATCAATGCGTTCTTGGTGATCATTCCGATGGCCTGCTGATATCGCTGTGCCACCAGAAGGATCTGCCGGGTGAGTTGTTCTTTCCGTTCGATAGGTTGATAGCAATCCGTATTGCCAGAGACCATCACCACCTCACCACTCCACTTCGGATGGCGCAATGCCTTTTCGAAAAGTTCGGGCGCATTGCGCTTCATTATGATCACGCGTTCAAAATCGAGCCCGGCGCTATAACCCCAATATTCATGCGTGGGCCGTGCATAGCAGTAACTGCAACCGTGTTCACATCCCTGGTACGGGTTGAGGCTCCAGCTGAAGGAAAGATCCGGGCTCGCCACATGATTGATGATCGTCCTTGGATGCTCCACCAGATACTTGGTCTGTTGCACCTCCTCCTCCACCTCATCGATCCCCTCCCAATGTGCCACGCCGTAATGTGTTCGAAGGAATCTGTTCGGTACTTGCTCCACCGCCCCACGCCCTTTGACAGGCTTTCCGTCATTCAACATGCCTATAAAGTAAGCGATCCAATGGCTCTTTTGTGACAAACCGTGATCGACTCCCGGGTACTTTCGCGCCGCGAAAGAACTATTGATGCGCACACACCATCTTTCCCTTCCTCTCCTCTTCCTGGCTCTGCTTGGTTCCACGGCCTTCAACGATGCGATCGCCCCGATCGACCAACTGGCGACCTACGCCGCTCGGACCGAAGACCCGCAGGACTCGTTGATCCATCCACAGGAAGTACATTTCAAGACCTTGAAGCAGCTCACTTTCGGGGGTGACAATGCCGAGGCGTATTGGAGCTTCGATGGAAGCAAGCTTGTGTTCCAGGCCACCAACAAGGCCTGGGGCGATGAATGCGATCAGATCTTCTTCTTCGATCCGTTCAATGATGATCTGACACAGCATCCGCCACGCCGCATCAGCGTAAAAGGTGGGCGCACCACCTGTAGCTATTTCCTCCCGGGAGACAGTACCATTCTGTTCGCCAGCACCCATGAGGCCGGCGCAAGCTGTCCTGCACATCCTGAGCGGCGCGCTGATGGCAAGTATGTGTGGCCTCTCTATGATAGTTTCGATATCTACGTCAGCGACCTGAAAGGCAACATAGTAAAGCAGCTCACGGAAACGGAAGGCTATGATGCCGAAGCCACCGTATCACCGAAAGGCGATCGCATCGTGTTCACAAGCATGCGCGATGGTGATCTGGAGTTGTACACCATGAACATAGATGGCAGTGACGTGAAGCGGGTGACCAACACGCCCGGTTATGATGGTGGTGCGTTCTTCAGCCCCGATGGTTCCAAACTGCTCTGGCGCGCGAGCCGCCCGAAGGATGACGCGGAGTTGGCCGAGTATCAGCAACTGCTCAAGGAAGGCCTGGTGATGCCGACCAATATGGAACTTTTTGTCTCCAATGCCGATGGCAGCGATGCGCGCAAGATCACCGATCTGGGCCAGGCCAACTGGGCTCCGTATTGGCACCCGAGCGGAGAAAAGATCCTCTTCGCAAGCAACCACCAAAGCAAGCGCGGCTTCCCGTTCACGCTATACATGATCAACATCGATGGCACCGGCCTGGAGCAGGTGAGCTACGGCGATACCTTCGATGCGTTCCCTGTCTTCAGCCCGGATGGGAAGCACCTTGTGTTCAGCAGCAATCGCAACAACAAAGGAACCCGTGAAACGAACCTGTTCCTTGCCGAGTGGGTGGAGTAATGAAGGCTGAAGGCTGATGGATCGTCAAAAGACAGCAACAAGCGCAACGTCCAAATGGGTGCAACGGCTTGGCGATCGGTGGGGTGTTACACCTGCACGTGTCTTCATCATCCTGCTGGTCTTCTCCTGCACCGGCTTCACTATCATGTTCCTCAAACGGCCGATCGTGGGGTTCTTCTCCGGTGATGATGAACAACCGCTGCTCTTCTCCATCCTGTATTACGTCCTCATCCTGCCGGTCTACAACGTGGTGCTCCTGATCTATGGTGCCCTCTTCGGCCAGTTCCGTTTCTTCTGGGAGTTCGAAAAGCGTTTCCTCAGGCGGCTTACGGGTAAGAAGTGATCGTTCATTTTTTGGGCGTGCCCCTTTCAGCTCTCAGCTCGCAAACTGCGATCTGAAAGGGTCGGGCTATCCGTTCCAACTCCTCGCTACGCTGCGGGGTTTCCACTTCTATCCCTCACGCACATCATCCCAAGGCATCCACCTTTTCGAGCATCCGCTTTACACGGCCCAATTGTACGAGCGGCGATCGCTTCAACCTGCATTCCCAGATCGTGATCACGCGCCATCCTTCCTTCTGTAGTTCTTTCACTTTTCGCCGATCGCGAGCCATGTTCCGATCGAGCTTCTGTGACCAGAACGTATTGTTGCTTTTCGGTCTCGCGGGCCGGCAGTGCGGGCAGCCATGCCAGAAACAACCGTGAACAAAGATCGCGATACGCCGGCCAACGAACGCAATGTCAGGGCGGCCCGAAGCCTTGGTGTAATGCAACCGGTATCCTGTCAGCCCCTGCTCTCGCAATAATGAACGCATCACCATTTCCGGGCCGGTGTTCTTCCCCCGGATGCGGCTCATCAGTTCACTTGTACGCTCATCCTTCGGGATAGGCGCACGGCCATCGCGGATGAAGGTGCGCGCCATTGCGCTGCAAAATTACCGATCAAGTCTGGGCCTTGCAGTAGCACCGGCAAGCTGACTTTCGATCATCGCTTCGGTCTCATAGGTCTGCTGGCTGCACGCACTTCCATTCTTGAAATAATAAACAGCGCCCCACTTATGGATCACTTTGCGGTATTCGGTGGTCTGTTCTCCCCTTGTCAGACGGATGACCTTGGTCACCTTGTTGGGTTCTTCCAACAATTCCTCCTGACGTTCTGCCTCCAACTCCTGTAGCGCTGCATCGGCATCGGCACCGGTGCGCAATGCAGGATCTCCGATCGAGCCGCTCTCATCACCGGTCACCGGCCGTATCGATCGGCGTTGTTCCTCTCCTTTTATCACAGAAGCTGTTCCAACTTGTGAACGCTTCACCGGTCTTGCCACTGACAGCTCCCTTTGAGGCCGTTCCGCGGGCATCTCCTTCATCGGTGCTGCAGGTGATGAGGCTGTCACCTCTTTCTTTGCTTCAACCTTCGGGATCGCTTTCTGGCCCGTTGATGCCTTGGGCTCCTCCTTTTTCACCTCGGCGGCCGCCACCCGTTCCTCTTCCTTTTTCTTTTGCTCTTCCTGCTTGCGCACGGCTTCAACGCGTACCTGTTCTTCAACTTTCGCCTGTGCTTCCGCCGCCTTTCTGGCCTCCAATTCTTTTTGTTCTTTGGCCTGTGCGGCGGCTCTCTCCTCCGCGGCCTTACGTTTCGCCTCAGCGCCGGAATTCTTTGCTTCTTCCTTCTGCCGTTGTTCTACCGCCGCCATGGCAGTTTGCAGTTGCGCCTGTATGGACTTGGTGTAATCGGTGTCGTAATCCAGATCTCCCATGGCAGGCTCATACCGTATCACACCCACCGGCTGGTTGAATACGATCAGGTTCAGATCATCATACTGTTTGAAGAGCGAAACGGCGAAATCGAACGGTGTGAACTGCTTTGAAGCTGCTTCAGCGGGCACCTTCGTATTGAAGGACAACTTCTTGGACACGAACCCATCCTTCTCAAAGCTCAGGATGTAATTGTGCCCGATATCCAGATCGAAGCTGAACTTGTTGAGGCCATTGGCCAGGGTACGTTCCTTCTGCCCGTTCTTGTAAATGACCAGGCGAGCACCGGCCAGATCGCCACCATCGATCTTCAGGCGGCCATTTATGGTGAAGGCGTTCTGCGCCTGGCTGCCCAGCACGAGCAGCAGCATTGCCAGTAAGATCGAACTTCGGTGAAACATCAGATCGGACGTTCCCCGTTGTACGAAGTCTATTGAAAGATGTTCCATGTTGAAACCCGGTACCAGTGTTCTCGTAAACAGGTGCGTAGCCACAAGCCATGGATAAACGCCGACTCCTGTTCCTTATCGGATTGATCTTGATCGCGTTCTGGGCCGGTGCGCAGGATCGTTCCGCTGCGGATTGCATCATGAAGGTGCAGAGCAGATGGGGAGCACCGTGCGATCGTTGCGAAGCCTATACTCCCGATCTGAAACGCGACTACAGCGGAACTTTCCAGGTGGAGTTGAAGAATTCCTGTGGTGAAGTGGTGGAAGTAAAGGCAGCGGTGCAGGAGAAGAACGGCAACTGGCGTATTTTCCCGGTGAAGGCATTGGCTGCCGGGCAAGGCATGAACGCTTTCGCATGCCAGGGCAATGGCAAGTACATGTATTGGGCAAGGCGTGCCAACGATACGGAACTGAAGTTGCCCACCGATCAGGAGATACTTACGGAATACCGGGGCAAGTGATGGATCTGCGTAAGGGATGGGAGCGGCAGCCCGGAGCTGGCGGTCTCCGCCGGCGAGGACTATAGCGTACAGCCCGACCCGCCACGCTGAGGCTCTGGCGGGCGGAACGCACGCGAACGGGATCCATCGCGGGGAACGCCCAAAAAGCAATGCGCGAAAAAAGCAAGAGCGTTTCTCAACCTCCACATGTTGATCGGTAATGATGCACCGGCCATTTGCGCACGATCTGAACGCGCAATTTTGGATCGTTCACGGACCAATGGCCACCAAACGATTCCATATCGATCGCACAGAGACATCACCACAGATCGATCTGGACCTGGAAAAGGGCGTCATGGAATTCATTGGCAGATCGCTACCGCCGAACTCAGAGCAATTCTATTCACGGGTATATCGCTGGCTTGAGGAATATCTGCAGGAGCCGCAAGGTGAAACGACCGTGAACCTGAAGCTCGATTACCTGGACACCAGTTCCTCGAAGCATCTGTACAACATCTTTCAGAAACTCGACGCGGTGAACGAGCGCGGCCGGAAAGTGCAGGTGAACTGGCACTATGAGACCGGCGATGAAGAGATGGCCGAAACAGGCAAGGATTACCAGAGCTTCTTCGGCCTGGATTTCCGCTTCATCGAGGTGAAGGAACTTTTCTGATCACACGTTCACCAGCCAGCCGAGCTCGTCCTTCACACGGCCGCGGCGAATATCATCCAACAAGCCACCCAGATGTGCGGAGATCTTGCGCTCCTCGATCGGTGGCAGCGTGTAGGTCTCATTGTCCACTTCAATGGATCGGATGTGCGCGATGGTGGCCGCCGTACCTGCACCGAAGGCATCGGTGAGCTTTCCGTTGCGCGCACCTTCAACTACTTCCTGCACGCTCACTTTACGAACTTCCAGGGGTACGCCTTCCCTGCGGGCCAGTTCTATGATGCTGTCTCGTGTGATGCCTTCAAGCACTGTGACACCGGCTTCGGGCGTGATCAATCTACCATCGATCACGAAGAAGACGTTCATGGTACCGCTCTCTTCGATGTATTTGTGCTCCATGGCATCGGTCCAGATCTGCTGATGTATGCCATGCTCCTGGGCCCGCTTGGTGGGGTACAATGCGGCAGCATAATTCCCGGCACACTTCACATAACCTGTGCCGCCGGGGAAAGCGCGGCTGTATTCCATCTCTATCCGCACGCGTACAGGTTCGCTGTAATAACCGCGCACCGGGCAGGTGAAGATCATGAACTTGTACGTATCACTCGGTTTGATGCCGATGTATTCATCGGAGGCGATCATGAACGGCCGAATGTAAAGGGCACTGTCCTCTCCTTCAGGCATCCAGTTCCGATCCAGCCTGATCAGTTCGGTGAGGGCTTCCATGAACAGGTCCTCCGGCACTTGCGGCATGCACATGCGCTCTGCACTCCGGTTCATGCGCTGCACGTTCATCTGCGGCCTGAAGATGCTGATGCTCCCATCATCCGTCCGATATGCTTTCAGGCCTTCAAAAATGGATTGACCATAATGGAGCACAAGCGATGCGGGGCTCATTTCCAGATCGGCGAACGGTTCAATGCGTGGTGAGGTCCACTGGCCGTCCACATGATCCATCACGAACATATGATCGCTGAACACGCGACCGAATTTGATGTTGGAGAGATCAGTATCGCGTAAGCGTGAAGTCTCCACCCTGCGAGTAGCTATCTTTTGCCCGGTCACGATCATCGCACTGCTGCTTTTCATCGGTTCGGGACAAAGGTAACCCACCTTTACGAGCCGGAGGACCGGTGCCGTACCGGCAGTGCGGATCCTGCAACATGAAGGACGTTCACGAAGTTCTGCGCGAGTATTGGGGGTACGGGAGTTTCAGGCCCGTGCAGGAGGATGTCGTACACTCGGTGCTGGCCGGCCAGGACACGCTGGCGCTTCTGCCTACCGGCGGGGGTAAGAGCCTCTGCTTCCAGGTGCCTGCACTGGCCATGCAGAAGCTATGCATCGTCATATCTCCATTGATCGCGTTGATGCGTGACCAGGTGGGCCGCTTGAAGAAGCAAGGGATACCTGCAAGGGCGATCGTTTCCGGTATGACCCATGCCGAGATCGAGAATGCGTTGGATTCGGCTGTTGCCGGCAAGCTCTCCTTTCTATATGTATCACCTGAACGGCTGGGCACCCATCATTTCCGCGGCAGGGTCGGAAGAATGCCGATAGGCCTTATCGCGGTGGATGAAGCACACTGCATTTCGCAATGGGGATATGATTTCAGACCCTCCTATCTGAAGATCGCCGAACTGCGCGAAGTGTTGCCACAGATCCCTGTGCTGGCATTGACAGCATCGGCTACCGCGGACGTGGCCACGGACATCATGCACAAACTTGCCTTCCGTACACCTCATGTGATACGTGCCAATTTCGATCGGCCCGAACTGGTGCTCTGGGTAAGTAAGGGAGAGGATAAGCAAGGCCGCATGTTGAAGATCCTGCAGAACATCCCCGGCACCTCGCTGATCTATATGCGCGATCGGAAAGGGACCGTACGCACTGCGCACTTTCTCCAGCATCATTCGTTCAACGCGGCAGCGTACCACGCCGGAATGCCGGCCGGGGAGCGCGATCGCGTACAAAAGGAATGGACCGCCGGAACGCTGCGGATAGTGACGGCCACCAATGCGTTCGGCATGGGAATAGACAAGCCCGATGTTCGTTCGGTCATCCACATGGAAGCGCCATCGGACCTGGAGAGCTATTACCAGGAGGCTGGCCGCGCAGGCCGCGATGGAAAGACCGCATACGCCTTCCTGCTCGTAGGTCCGGGAGATGAAGAACGATTGCGTGAACGTTTGGAGGTCTCATTTCCACCTCTTACCGATGTTCGCCGGGTGTACCAGGCGTTCGCTGACCTGAACGGTATCGCGATCGGATCGGGTGAGATGGAGACCTACCCGGTGGACATCCATGCGATCGCTGAAAGACTTGGTGCGCGTGTGGCGTTGGTATCGCATTCATTGAAAGCACTGGAACTCGATGGCAGGATCGTACTCTCGGAAGGTGTGCGATCGCCGTCGCGCATGCTTATCACCGCGCCGGCCTCCACGGTATATCACTTGCGGGTGAACGATCGGCGGCTTGGGCCCCTGCTCGAAGCCTTGTTGCGGTTGTATGGCGGTCTGTTCGAAGAGCCGGCAGTGATCGATGAGATCCGTGTTGCCCGGCATCTGCAATGGCAGGTGGACTCCGTGGTGGAACGCGCGCAGGAGCTCGATCGCATGGGGGTCATCTCCTACAAACGAAGAAGCGATGCACCCACGGTCACCTTGTTGACACCCCGTGAAGATGCCGCAAAACTCCAGTTGGATCCGGTGGCACTACGCGATAGAAGGGCGCGTGCAGAAAGAAGGCTCGAAGCAATGATCGACCATATGAACAATACCGATCGTTGCAGGGCAGTGGTATTGCTGGAATATTTCGGCGAGCAGCATCCGAGCTCATGTGGCCGGTGTGATGTCTGCCGCGGTATGCGCCGTGCTTCCTTGATGGATACGGGTTCCACGGAAGTGCATGATCCATTGTACGAGGATGATATAAGTGCCGATCTGCTGCGGTGGAAGAAGGATGAGCATGGAAAGCAGGAATTGAAATGATGCTCGAACGTTCCTTCTATCTTCAGGATGATGTGGTGAGCGTAGCGAAACAGTTGCTCGGCAAAGTGCTCTTCACACATTTCGATGGCCACCTCACCGCAGGTGTAATCACCGAAACAGAGGCCTATCGAGGACACATCGATCGAGCTTCACACGCTTATGGAGGCCGGCGCACTGCACGCAACGAACCCATGTACGGCATGGGTGGCCATTCCTATGTCTATCTGTGTTACGGTATTCACCATCTGTTCAATGTGGTGACCAACCAGCCCGGGACACCACATGCGGTACTCGTGCGCGCCGTGCATCCTTATATGGGCATCGAAAAAATGGCCGAACGCCGGGCACCTGCCAAACCCACCACCGGTGGACCCGGAACATTATCGCAGGCACTTGGCATACGAACACATCACACCGGCCTCGATCTTTGCGGTGAGATGATCTGGATCGAAGATCATGGGATCCGTTTTCCGGGACCATCGCTGCAGATCGGTCCGCGCATCGGTGTGGACTACGCCGGTGAAGATGCCCTGCTCCCCTATCGTTTCGTCATACCACCTTCGCAGCTCATCATTCCATGAACCGGAAGATCATTTTCATGGGCACGCCGGCCTTTGCCGTGGCAAGCCTTGATGCATTGGTGGAAGCCGGGCACCAGATCGCTGCAGTGCTGACCGCACCCGATCGGCCGGCCGGCCGCGGAAGACAATTGAAGGCATCTGAAGTAAAGGAACGTGCCCTGGAACTTGGGCTTCCCGTCCTTCAACCAGAAAAGCTCAAGGATCCGGCATTCCATGCAGAACTCGATCGGATCGATGCTTCCTTATATATAGTGGTCGCATTCCGAATGTTGCCCCAGATGGTATGGCAGCGTCCGCCACTGGGCACCATCAACCTGCATGGATCGTTACTTCCCGCGTATCGGGGAGCCGCTCCCATCAATTGGGCCATCATCAATGGTGAGAACAGAACGGGAGTTACCACATTCAAGATCCAGCAACAGATCGATACCGGCGACATACTCCTACAAGAAGAGATCCCGATCGGTGAAAATGAAACGGCAGGTGAACTACATGATCGCATGATGATGATCGGTGCAGATCTGATCGTGAAGACCGTCGATGGAATTTTTGACGGAACCCTTCGATCACGTCCACAACAGATCGATACCCATACGCCACCGCCGATCGCACCGAAGATCAACACGGATATCTGTCACATCGATCTAAAGCGACCTTGCAAAAAAGTGCATGACCTCGTTCGCGGCATGAGCCCCTACCCTGGTGCATGGTGTTCATTGAATGATGGCGATCGGAGAACACATCTCAAGATCCTGCGCACAGCCATTACATCGAAAGAAGGACCGGCAACACCTGGAACCATCCGCGTTGAAAAGGACCGGCTTTATATCAGATGTGCCGATGGCTGGCTCGAAGCGTTGGAAGTACAGTTGGAAGGAAAAAGGCGTATGAAGGCTGCTGAGTTACTAAGGGGAAGGCTTATTGGCAATGAGGCGAGCCTCTCATAGGCGCTATCTTCTTAACAAGTCATCAACACAGCAGCTTTTATGCAACTCCCTGAAAGCCTTGCTGGGGGCGGGTTTCAGCGCAGGTTATCAACAAAACGTCAATGTTTTCAACATTTTCGGCCCTAATGCCCGGAAACCCTTGACAGTAGCGGCCCCGCGGATACATTTGCTCAAGAGTTCACTAAACCAACCAACTCAAAACATTTACACCATGGGCTTGAACAAGGCTGAACTGATCGAGAACATCGCAGCTGAAGCGAAGATCTCCAAGGCTGATGCAAAGCGCGCACTCGACGCTTTCGTTAGCAGCACCACCAAGGCACTGAAGAAGGGCGAGCGCGTAGCTCTCGTTGGCTTCGGTACCTTCTCCATCTCCAAGCGCGCTGCCCGCAAAGGCCGCAACCCACAAACGGGTAAGGAGATCAAGATCGCTGCCAAGAAGGTGGTGAAGTTCAAGGCCGGTGCCGACCTCTCCAACAAAGTGAAGTAAGGTCACACCACTTCGAATTGAAAGTCCCCCGCCTCAACGCGGGGGACTTTCTTTTGTACCCCCAGCGATCACAATGACCGATCAACAACTCTACGAGAAGCTTGCCGAATTCGTCTCCGAGAACAAACGGCAGCTCTTCGATACCATCGCTCCCGATCGCACCCGCCATGTCACCGTGGTGTTGGAGGACATCTATCAATCGCAGAACGCGAGCGCCGTGGTGCGCACCTGCGATCTGGTGGGCGTGCAGGATATCCATGTCATAGAGAACAGGAACAAATACCAGATCAATCCCGATGTGGCCCTCGGATCATCGAAGTGGGTGGACATCCATCGTTACCGCGATCATGCCGACAACACCAGTGCTTGCATCGATCATCTCCGATCGAAAGGTTATCGCATCATCGCCACATCGCCGCGCGCGCCGGAAATAACACCCGGGAACATCGAACTCTCCCGGCCCTTGGCATTCTGTTTCGGCACCGAGCTCACCGGCTTGAGCGATACACTGATGGATGCCGCCGATGAGCATATGCGCATACCGATGTACGGCTTCACTGAAAGCTTCAACATCTCCAACTCGGCCGCCATCACTTTGTACACCGTCATGCAACGCCTGCGCAACAGTGATGTGAAATGGCGTTTACCGGAAGATGATCTGATCCGCTTGAAGCTGGATTGGGCACGCAAAGTGGTGCACAGCGCCGATCATTTGGAGAAGCACTTTCGCGGAAAGGTGAACGGTGACGCGTGATCGGTGAATAGTAACTGGTGAATAGTGACTGGTGAATACGTGGATCGCTGGTAAAGCATCGCTCGGCATCCATTCACCATCAACCATTCACATGAGTTCAACGTGGGGCGAACTCACGGCAGGGCGTGTCTTCGGTTACAAGTCCTCGCGCTACGCGCTCCGGGCTTTCCACCTTCGCCACTTACGCAGATCTGCCGTTGCACATTGCAGGTGCTTCTTCGATCGATGATCTGTCAGGTCGATCATCATGTAATGATCCATCATCATTCGCCGGAACAGATCGTCATGCATTGCGAAGCGCGTGAGCGATCGCGTGGAAAGCCCGCACGGCGCGCAGCGCAGGAGGACTTGCAACGTAGAGCGCGACGCCGGATCGCTGATCGATCCGCGCTCCGGCGGCACGCCCAAAAGCATTTTATCATCACCAACTGATCACCTGATCGCAATGAAAATTCCGAGTGTGAACGATCGGCAGGATGAAGAAAAGATGATCGCACGATCGATCCGATCATGGACTATTGACCTTCCACAAGCCGCATGAACACTGGCGTTCCAGAAGGCATCACCGATCAGGCAAGAAGGTGATGCACACTGTTCCTAACACGAACTCGTTGAGAAATGCAACATTCATATTACTGTTCGCGTATAACGCTCCGGATACTTTTGGATCAAACCCTTAACACTCCATAAAATGGGAAAAGGTGACATGAAGACGAAGAAAGGCAAGCGTGCCGCCGGCAGCACAGGTAAGAGCCGTCCGAGCAAGCGTGCCAAGGTAGCAGCTGCCAAGAAGGCCACTGCGAAGAAGTCCACTGCAAAGAAGGCTGCTCCTAAAAAGGCCGCCAAGAAAGCTGCTCCAAAGAAGGCCGCCAAGAAGGCTGCTCCAAAGAAGGCAGCAAAGAAGTCGGCTTCGAAGAAGTAGTCTTCACACGAGTACGACAGAAGCAAAGACCCCCCGGAGACGGGGGGTCTTCTGCTTTTGGAAAATACTGATCGGTGACTGGTGACGGGCGACCAGTGAATGGAGATCGGGACATCTGGTCGTGATCGCAAGAGCGACTATTCACCATTCACTCATCACTATTCACATTGCTCACGGTTGTAGTCTCATGCGTTCCCAACTTCCATCATTCATCTTCTCGTACACCAGGCGATCATGCATGCGGTTGGCGCGGCCCTGCCAGAACTCGATCCTGATAGGCACAACACGATAACCTCCCCAATGCAACGGGCGTGGTACATCCTGATCACCGAATCGTTCCACCCACCGCGCGTAACGTCCTTCCAGCTTTTCGCGATCATCTATGATGCGGCTCTGATCGCTGCTCCATGCACCGATGCGGCTTTCGCGCGGACGTGAATGGAAGTACGCATCGGATTCCTCTGCGCTCAGCTTTTCACAGCGGCCTTCGATCCTGATCTGCCTTTCATGGGCCGACCAGAAAAAGCACAATGCCGCGCGCGGATCGCGTTCAAGGTCCATGGCCTTGCGGCTGTTGTAGTTGGTGTACCAAACGAAACCTCGCTGATCGAACGATCGCAAAAGGACCACGCGGCTGCTGAGGGTCATTGTACCGGCCGTTGACAGCACCATGGCATGCGGCTCTTCGATCTCGTCCTTCTCGGCAAGTTCCAACCACTGCGCAAAAAGCTGGATCGGATCGTTCCCGGTCTCCTCTTCCAGCAGTTTCAATCTGGTGTAATCAACGCGGTGGTGGATGTGTCGCTCGTAGCTCATCGAGGCCGAAATTATCCTTCGATCGGATCCTCCTCACAGATGTTCACGGTTTGTCAAGAATATTCAGCATTACGATGACTCCTTCCCATTGGGGGAAGCTGCAGGATCGGAACACCTCTTGCTTCGGACAGTTCATCCTTACTACTTTGTCATCCACATGAGCAGGGACATTCTCGATCTCGATCCAGAGAACCGCTATAAGCCGGCCAAGGGGAGACTTCTGGTGAGCGGCCCCTACCTGCCCGATCCCTATTTCCGCCGTACCGTGGTACTACTTTGCGATCACAATGATGAAGGATCATTCGGCTTCGTTCTGAACCGGCACATGGAAATGAACGTGAGCGATCTTGTGGACAATATGCCACCGATCGGTAGTAAAGTGAGCATCGGTGGACCGGTGCAGAGCGGTGATCTATATTATCTGCATACGCTTGGCCCGCATATAGAAGGAAGCCAGGAGATCGTGAACGGCGTCTACATGGGTGGCGAGTATGATCAGTTGCGCGCGATCCTTACCACCGATCCAAAGCTGGCCCGCCACGTACGTTTCTTCGTGGGCTATGCCGGCTGGGGCAGTGAGCAGTTGGAGAAGGAGATGGAAGAACGCTCATGGCTGGTAACCCCTGCGGAAAAGAAGATAGTCATGAACGTGCGCTCACGCGATCTCTGGGGAGAGACCTTGCGACTGATGGGCCGTGAGTACGCCCCGCTCGCGAACTTTCCGGAAGATCCTTCGCTGAACTAGCAGGCAGACTTCACCAGCAGGTCCACAAGTTGAGATGAAAGCTTGTGCATATACCGTTTGGTGCGGTACGTACTTGCCCATTGTATGCCCATGATGGCATTGGTGATGAAAAGCTCATCGGCGGCAAGCAGGTTCTGTGGGTTCAACGAGCATTCATACACCTTGATGCCATTGGCCAGCGCAAGATTGATGACCTGGGCACGCATGACACCGCCTACGCATCCATCGGAAAGTGATGGTGTATAGAGCACGCCGTTGCTTACGATGAACAGGTTGCCTGAACTGCTTTCTATGATATTGCCCCTGTCGTTCTGCAAGAGGCAGTCATCAAGACCACGCTGCTGGCTCCAGAGTGCCGCTAGCACATAGTAGAGGCAGTTCAAGGTCTTCAACTTCGCGAGCTCGTTCAGCGGTTTGCGCATCTCGGGCCATATGTCCATCATCAGGCCTTGGTCGTTGGAGCTGTAGGTCTCCTCGTTCATGGCGATCAGTTCGATGGTGAAAGTTGCCTCGTTGGTGAGCGGCCTGTAATATCCACCGCCAGCGCGATAGACCGTGAGCCTGCAGCGTGCGCTGTTGACACCGTTGCGCTGCACCAGATCGATGATCATCTCTTCCAACGATGCACGTGTAAGATGCGCGGGAAGTTTCAATCTCAATACATCGGCACCGGTGGAAAGCCTGGCCCAATGCGGATCGAGGAAACATGGTCTTCCATTGATCACGCGGATGCTCTCAAAAAGTCCATCACCGAAATGAAAGGCACGATCTTCCAACCTCAGCACGGGTCCATCAGGCAACACCTGCCCATTCACGTTCACTGATCCGTTCATCTCTTCAACAATTCTCTTCTTACCAAAGGAAGCAATGGTGCATTGGCTTCCACAAGGATACCACGTATTCCTGCAGATCCTGCAGCCTGAATGTCACGCTCGCGATCGCCTATCATCACGGAGGCTGCCGGATCGATGTGGTAGCGCGCGATCGCTCTCTCGAGCAGCAGAGATCCCGGCTTGCGGCAAAGGCATTTCCCGATCGATGGATGATGCGGGCAATAGTAGATATCATCCACCTGCACCCCACCTCGAGCGGACCAGTTCTTCAGGATCCCGTGTATTTCAGTGACGTGTGAATGATCGTAGAGCCCGAGACCGATGCCGCTCTGGTTGGTGATCACCACGATCATCCATCCATCCTTCTTCAGCAACTGCAAGGCATCGATCACATCCGGCAACAGTTCGAATTCCTCCTTTTTCCACGTGTGCTCGCCACGTTCCCGGTTGATGACCCCATCACGATCGAGGAAGACGGCTTTGTTCATTCGATGCCGAAGGACTTCTGGAATTCACCGATCTGTAACAACAGGTCAGGCTTGAGGAAAGTGGTGAACAGGATGCCGAAAAGAGCACCATAGAAGTGTGCGTCATGCGCCACATTGTCCCCGCCTTGCTTGTCCATATACCACGAATAGAACAGGTAAAGGATGCCGAAGATCCAGGCTTGTATCGGAAATGGGATAAGGAAAAAATAGACTTCCCTGGTAGGCAACATCAAGATCTGCGCGAACAAGACCGCAGACACGGCTCCGCTCGCCCCCACCGCCCGGTAGTTCGGATCATGTATGTACTTCTTGTAGGACGGAAGGGACGAGAAGATGATGCCTCCGATGTACAAGCTCAAATATGGAACGATTCCATTGCCCGGCCTTATGATACCGTAAAGCATCTCCACATTACGGCCGAACATGTAAAGCACGAACATGTTCACCAACAAGTGCGGCCAATTGGCGTGAATGAAGGCATGCGTGAAGAAGCGATACCACTCGTTGCGCACCTTGATCACATACGGTTCGAAGAGCAATGCTGTGAAAATGCGCCTATCGCCAAAGGCTACCAATGAGATCAGCGAAGTGATCGCAATGAGGAGAATGGTGATGCTATACGGCAGGTCCTGGAACACGCGCTGGCGGCCGCGAAGATACTTGGTCTCAGTACGAATGGTCGCGAACGATCCTCCAGGCATCCTGCTCACGAGCCCAAAGGAGTGAGAAGCCGCCAGAAAGCGTATCGCTAGGGCGGATCAATTGCCAGGTACCCGTAAGCCAGGCATTCCGATCGGCTATTGGTACGATCTCGGTGATCCCGAAATGCAACTCGCCCATCGCCGCTTTATCCGGATAGGATCGCCGGTAATTCGCCGCAACTTCTTCTTTTACACAGGTCATCCCGCGCGAACCGACGAAGCAGATGGTATCGGAATAACCTTCCATGAAGCCACGGATATCGCCAGCATTCCAAGCTTCCTCCTGCTGGCGCATGACCTGGCGCACCTCTTCATCGATCTCCATGGATGAAGAACTTCCATCAGAGCATCCTGTGAGAATTGCAGTAAGGAACGGGACCGGATACAAAAGTCGCATGACCTGAAAGTAAAAACCCCTTGGATCACAAGGGGTTGAGTAGCGCGGGGGAGACTTGAACTCCCGACCTCGTGATTATGAATCACGCGCTCTGACCAGCTGAGCTACCGCGCCAGGAAAGAAGCCCTTTCAAAGGGCCGCAAATATAGGAAGCTTCAGATGCCAACAGATCGATGATAAGGAAGAATTGCACTTGCATAGGTGGCAGTTTTCTCTACCTTTAGCCGCTACCCTATCACCACCTTATACCGGTCATCATGGCAAAGAAGAACAGTTCCAGAACGCCAGCCCGCAAAGCGGCGCCTGCAAAGAAGCAGGCGAAAGCACGGCCGGTGGCGAAGAAGTCTGTTGCCAAGAGATCGGCGGTAAAGAAAGCCGCCACGAAAAAGCCAGCGAAGCAAGTGAAAGGTGCGGCCAAGGCGAAAAAAGTAGCAGCCAAGAAGTCAATACGAGCTGCAGCCCGCCCGGTAAAGAAGACTGGGTCGAAAGCATCGGAGAAGAACGCATCCAGGAAGGTGGCTTCAAAAACACCGGTGAAGACTTCGGTAAGACCTTCCATTGCTAAGAAGACCGCGAAGCCTGCCGGTAATGGCGATAAGAAAAAACCTTCTGTACTGAAGAAAGTGGTGGCAAAGGTGGTATTGAAGCTTCTGCCGAAAAAGAAGGAAGCTGCGCCTTCCAAAGTGAAAACAGCCGCACCAACTACGGCACCTTCCAAGTCGAAGGAAGCGCCGATCCGTAGTGCATCAAGGACTTCCACGGCGGTAGCGACGCCACCTCCCGCAGTGCGCACAGAACCACCTTCGGGATCGCTCAATGGCGCTCCAAAGACGTCTGGTGGGGCGATGGCTGCTCCGGTACGATCCACCGCACCGGCAAGAAAGGGAAAGGAGCGTGTGCAGATGGAATATTATGTGCGCAGTACGCCCACCGTACTTTTCGAATTGATCAGCACGCCCAGCGGGTTCTCCGAATGGTATTGTGATGATGTGGATGTTCGTGGCGATCAATACACTTTCAAGTGGCAGGGTGAAGAGGAGGCCACCACCATGATAGGTCGAAAGCTCGGCGAAGTGATCCGTTTCCATAGGGATGATGATGATGACGAGAATTCATATTTCGAATTCCGGATCCGCATCGATGCCATGACCAATGATGTGGCCTTGATCGTCACCGATCATGCCTGGCCTGATGAGATGGATGAGGTGCGCAATCTCTGGAATTCCCAGATCGCCAATCTGGTGCGTGTTCTTGGTGCCTGATGGGGTACCACGGCTTTTCATTGTAACGTTGTGGCCGTAATGAAGCGGCTCCACCGGATGATCATCTCGGCCTTCACAGGTCCGCTGCTGGTCACCTTCGTCATCGTACTGTTCATCCTGGTGATGCAGTTCCTCTGGAAGTACGTTGATGATCTGATGGGCAAAGGCCTGGAGTGGTATGTCCTGGTAGAACTGATGGTCTATGCCACGGCCAGTTTTGTGCCGCTTGCCCTCCCCCTTGCGGTGTTGTTGAGCAGCATCATGACACTTGGCGGGCTGGGTGAGAATTCCGAATTGATCCCCATCCGATCGGCGGGTCTGGGACTGTTCCGGATCATGCTTCCTCTTATGTTCTTCGTGCTGCTCATAAGTATAGGCTCTTTCTATTTCAGCAATAACCTGCTTCCTATCGCCAACCTGAGGTTCCATTCATTGCTCTGGGATGTTACGCAGAAGAAACCCACGCTTAATCTTCAACCGGGGATCTTCTACAGTGGGATCGATGGCATCCGCATTCGCGTTGGCAGCAAGGATGAAAGGACCGGCAAGCTCGGCGACGTGCTCATCTATGATCATCGGGCGGCATTCCAGGGGAACAAGACGGTGGTTCGCGCCAGATCAGGGGATATGCGGCGCAGTACGGATGGTCAGTTCCTCGTGCTTTCGCTCCACGATGGCTATTTCTACGACGAGCATTCCTCTGCCGGGCAGGGACGTCACAATCCCATGATGCGCGGCACCTTCAAGGAAGACATCATCCGCTTCGATCTTACAGGCCTCGCTTTGAAAAGGACCGATGAGGAATTGTTCAAGGATCATTACAAGATGCTCACCGTGGGCCAGCTCCAGTTCAGTGAGGACAGCCTGCAGCGAAAGCTCGAAGAACGATCTGATGAACAGAAGCAGCATCTGGTGAACAGCCTTGCGCTTTTCCGGCCGGGACCCAAGGCCTCAGTACCAGACAGTCTTCCTTCCCTGGAGGCCTTTGATGCGAAGCTTCAAGACGAAGCACGATCGAACTACTACGACGTGGCCATGAACTTGGTGCGCAACAACATCGCTTTCATCGAGCGATCCGTGGAAGAGCGCAAAGGACGCCTGGAACAGATCACCCGTTTCAGGATCGAATGGCACCGTAAGTTCATGCTCGCTTTCACATGCATGGTGTTCTTCTTCATTGGTGCCCCGCTCGGTGCCATCATTCGCAAAGGAGGCATGGGGCTTCCCACGGTGTTCGCCATCATCTTCTTCCTCATTTTCCACATCGTCTCGTTCTCAATGGAAAAACTGGCGATCGCCGGTGGCATCGATCCGTGGCCGGGCATGTGGATAAGTACGCTGATCCTGATCCCGATCGGAATCTTCATCACCTGGAAAGCCGCTACCGACAGCCCGCTCTTCGAAGCGGATGCGTATTATCGCGGCTGGGAACGGTTCCGCTCGCTCTTCCGCCGGCATGAAGATCCTTCAACTGTGTAATAAACCTCCGTATCCTCCCATGGACGGGGGGAGCAAGGCCATGCACAACCTTACCAAGGGGTTGCTGGACCTCGGCCACGAGTTGAAGGTGCTCTGCATCTGTACGCCGAAGCAACCCTTCGATGCCGGGAAGATGCCCAAGGAATATGTGCGGCATACCAGGATCGAAGGGATCTTCGTGGATACAACGGTGAACATAGTGGATGCCTTCACCGATCTGCTCACGGCGGATAACTACAACATCAGCCGCTTCTTTTCTCCTGATGTGGACATCAAATTGATAAGGCTGCTTTCCGATGAGGATTTCGATGTGGTCCAGCTCGAAAGCCTGTTCATGACGCCGTACATTCCCACCTTGCGGCGCTACACCAAAGCGAAGATCGTTCTGCGATCGCACAACCTTGAACATGTGATACAACAACGGATCGCCACCGGTGAAAAGAATGTTTTCAAGCGGCCATACCGGCGCTATCTCGCCAAGCAGCTGGAGGAATACGAGATGGCCATCCTTGATCGAGTTGATGGTGTGGCTGCGATCAGCCCTACGGATACCGAACACTTCAAGGCACACAATTCCAAGACGCCGATCGTCACCATTCCCTTCGGCGTGGACCAGGACGAGTACAACGATGGCCCAGCGCAGGTGAAAGGCGACCCGGTGTTCTTCCATCTGGGCAGTATGGATTGGTTGCCGAATGAAGAAGGCGTGCGCTGGCTGTTACGCAGCGTATGGCCTCGTGTGCAGAAGAAACGCCCAAAAGCCAGATTGCACCTTGCCGGCAATAAGATGCCCAAGGACCTGATGGAACTGCAGATGGATGGTGTGCAGATAAAAGGCCGCGTGAAGAATGCCTTGAATTACATGCGTGAAAGGCATGTGATGGTGGTGCCGCTCTTCTCCGCTGGAGGCATGCGTGTGAAGATCATTGAAGGCATGGCAATGGGCAGAGCCGTCATATCCACTCCGATAGGTGCCGAGGGCATAGACCATACCGACGGCCGTAACATACTCATCGCCCGGAACGCCACCGAATTCGTGGATCATATCGTGACGTTGATCGACGCGCCTGAGCGCACGGAAGAGCTCGGGCAACAAGCCCAACGGCTCATCAGGACCAGATACGCCAACGCTCAGATAGTGCAGGACCTTGTGAACTTCTACAAGCGGCTCTTGAAGAAATGAAGCTGCTTGTACTGCTCTCGCGCGTTCCATATCCGCTGGAAAAAGGTGACAAGCTGCGTGCATACCATCTGGTGCGCAGGCTGGCGCGGAAGCATGACATCCACCTGTTCTGCCTGAGCGATTCACGTCCCGAGGCCGAGCACATCACGCACCTGCAGCAGTTCTGCCGGCATATCGAAGTGGTACGTATCCCGCGTTGGTCCATCCTATTGAAACTCTTCACCGCCCTGTTCTCGCGACTGCCGTTCCAGGTGGCCTATTTCCATCACAGAAGTGCCCAACGCAAGATCGATAAGGTGATCGCTGAGTGGCGGCCGGACCATGTGTTGTGCCAGCTGGTACGTACCACCGAATACGTGCGCAAGTACTATGGCATGCCCAAGACCCTGGATTACATGGACACCTTGAGCAAGGGCATGGAACGGCGTACGGAGAACGCACCCTTCTACCTCAAGCCGGTGTTCAGGACAGAAACGCGCCGCTTGATCCGGTATGAGAACCTCATGTTCGACCAGTTCGATGGGACCGTGATCATTTCAGCCCAGGACCGTGATTTCATCTATCATCCACACCGTGATCGCATGGTGGTGATCCCGAACGGTGTGGACACCGAACATTTCAGACCACAGCAGAATGAGAAGCGGTTCGACCTGCTCTTTACCGGCAATATGAACTATCCGCCCAACATAGACAGTGTACTTTACCTTGTGCAGCGGGTTCTGCCGATCGTGCGCCAGCAAAGGCCGCAGACCACCTTATTGATCAGCGGGGTGGACCCTTCACCGGCAGTAAAAGACCTTGCGCGCACCGATCCGAACATCTCTGTTTCCGGCTGGGTGAAGGATATCAGGAGTTCGTATTCTTCAGCGCAGATCTTCGTGGCACCGATGCAGATCGGTACAGGTCTGCAGAACAAACTGCTCGAGGCGATGGCCATGCAACTTCCTTGTATAACCTCTGCACTGGCCAACAATGCCGTTGGTGCACCCAGGGGTGAAGCGATCCTGATCGGTGAAACACCCGAGGAATACGCAGCTCATATCCTGCGTCTCCTCGATCGGCCCGACGAGCGCGTACGCCTCGCTGCCAACGGACTTCGATTCGTACGCGAACATTTTGACTGGGACCGCGCGGCCGATGCACTGGAAAAGTGCATCGTGAACCGTACACCTGTGCAAGCTGAGAGCATTCGTAGTGGGAACTGAACACGTACAGATCGGTGATGGCCGCATCCATGTGATAGACCATTTGCGTGGGTTTGCCCTCTCGGCGATCCTGTTGATGCATGCGGTGGAAAATTTCTCTCTCTACCATATTCCCGAGGACGGTCCTGCGTGGCTCATCGCTCTCGATCAACGGGCGATGCACCTGGCCTTCCTGCTGTTCTTCGGCAAAGCCCATGCGGTCTTCGCATTGCTATTCGGTGTGAGTTACCACATACAGGAGCAGAGCAATCTCAGAAGGAACATACCTCATCGAAAGCGGATGATCCATCGCATGGCATGGTTGTTCATCTTCGGTGGTCTGCATGGCCTCTTCTATCCGGGTGATATCCTCTGCCTTCTGGCCATTTTCGGGGCCATCCTCGTGTTCTTCGCCGGGCTTTCATCACGCCTGTTGTTCATTCTGGCCATCATCATGGCGTTGCAGCCCTTGCTTCTTTGGAAAGCGATCCCGGCCGATCCATCACCTCTGATCGCCTCGCAAAGCGCCAGGATCGATAGCATGATAGCCTCTTTGAGCAATGATGACTTCTTCCTGGTACTGAAAAAGAACATATGGGAACATCGGATCACCGAATGGATGGCATCGTTCACCAGTGGACGTATGTTCCAGATCGGCGCCTGGACCTTCATGGGACTCATCGCAGCTCGCCTGGGATACTTCACCGATCTCCGGAGATACGTCGTCGTGAACATGATCATGCTTTGCTCCGCGTCGATCGGATATGTATTGATGGCGCTTACTTCACCCGGAACAGGTCCATGGCTGGTCCCAATAACGCGCTGGAAGGAAATGCTTCTTGTAGTGATCTACATCACCGCCGCCATGCTGATCGCAGCTTACTGGCAGCGTCTTCGACAGCCATCGTTGCTCTCGGCCTATGGACGCATGAGCCTTACCAATTACACTTCACAAGGGATCATTGGCGCGGTACTATTCTATGGCTTTGGTGCTGCCTTCTACCGGTACGGTGCCTCGTTCTCGTTGATGATCGGTGTGTTCATCCTGATCGCTCAACTGGTGTTCACTTATTATTGGTCGAAGCAGAGCCTTCGCGGGCCGCTTGAAGGTCTTTGGGCCAGATGCGTGAACATGTCCGCCACACCTAGGTGACGCCCCGAACGGCCGGCCAGCGCAAAGGGCTTTAAAGTCCTTACTGACGTACCTTTGCGCCAGTTTTAACCAGCATGAGCAAGACCTTGGACCGGATCGAAGATGCCATTGAGGATATCCGTCAAGGCAAAGTGGTGATCGTGGTGGATGACGAGGATCGTGAGAACGAGGGTGATTTCGTCACCGCCGCGCGCAACGCCACACCCGAGGTCATTAACTTCATGGCAAAGCACGGCCGTGGATTGATCTGTGCACCGCTCACTGAACAGCGATGCACCGAACTGGGCCTTGAGCTGATGGTAAGGGACAACACTGCGCTGCATGAGACGCCGTTCACCGTTAGCGTTGATGTAAAGGGGCGGGGCACCTCAACGGGCATCAGTTCATACGATCGGTCCCAGACCATGCTAGCGCTCATCGATCCGGCAACAAAGGCAGAAGACCTGGCCCGTCCTGGACATATCTTCCCATTGAAGGCCAAGGAGGGCGGGGTCCTTCGGCGCACCGGACATACCGAGGCGGCCGTGGATCTGGCACGCCTCGCCGGCCTCGAACCCGCCGGATTGATCGTGGAGATCATGAACGATGATGGCAGCATGGCACGCCTGCCTGAATTGCGTGAGATCGCCAAGAAGTTCGATCTGAAGCTGATCAGCATCGAGGATCTCGTCGCATACCGCATGCGCACGGAACGTCTGGTGGAGCGGCAGGTGGATGTGCAACTGCCTACAATGCATGGTGACTTCCAATTGATCGCGTACCGCCAGACCACCACCGGTGATGACCATCTGGCGTTGGTGAAGGGTTCATGGGACCCGAAGGAACCTGTTCTGGTACGCGTACATTCATCCTGTGTAACTGGTGACATCTTTGGGTCATGCCGTTGCGATTGCGGTCCTCAGTTGCACCGCGCGATGGAAATGATCGAACGGGAGGGAAAGGGCGTCATCGTTTACATGCAACAGGAAGGGCGCGGCATAGGACTCTTGAACAAATTGAGAGCATACAAACTGCAGGAACAGGGCGCTGATACCGTGGAGGCGAACCTGTTGCTGGGCTTCGACATGGATGCGCGTGACTACGGCGTAGGCGCACAGATCCTGCATGATCTGGGAGTGCGCAAGATGCGCTTGCTCACCAACAATCCGAAGAAGCGTACCGGACTGGTAGGTTACGGGTTGGAAATAGTGGAGAACGTACCGATCGAAGTGGTGGCCAACGAGCACAACCGCAAATACCTGCAGACCAAGAAGGACAAGATGGGCCACACGCTCAGCATGTGACCGATCGTTCTTGTTGAAATGGGATCCTAGGGTCTGGCCATGTCCTCCGAAGGGGCTGGTGTACCGATGGTATCACCCACTGTTCCCTGATCGGCATTGCTCGCATTCCCGGGGTTGGTCGCATTCTCCGTGGGGGGCGTGCCCTCGTTCGTAGTACCATCGCCGCGGGTATCTTCCGAAGCATTGCCGCAGGCGCCCAATAAAGAAATGGCTGTCACCAATAAGACTTGTTTTATATACATGATCTGCTGATATGGATCGGAAAGTTACGTTCATGAACGTGAGATCGGCGTGCGCAGAATGAACTTTCACGGAATGTGCGTGAGGAACATGAGTGGAAAGCCCGGAGGCGGCTTTTGCGCCGAGGACTTGCAACGTTGGCCCGACACCAGCCAGGCTTTCTTCAAGCCGGGCTGGTGGCACGCCCCAGGAACAATGATGAATATCCAATATCCAATGAAGAATGATCAATGAAGGGCTGTGATCAAATCCTGTCACCTTCGGTCATCAACCTCCAACCTCCAGCCTTCAACTTTCAACTTCACCGTACCTTTGCACACCTTTTTACGGACGTGGCGGAATTGGTAGACGCGCCAGACTTAGGATCTGGTACCGCAAGGTGTGGGGGTTCGAGTCCCCCCGTCCGTACTGAACCGATCGGCGCACGCGCG
>JAEZAU010000183.1 GCA_023430325.1 Bacteroidota bacterium
GCCGCGGTGTGCTGGAGATGCTCAAGAAGGTGAAGAAGGAAATAAAGGGGGTTGATATCGTAGTAGGCAATGTGGCCACCGCCGAAGCTGCGCAAGTACTTGCAGAAGCCGGCGCCGATGCGGTGAAAGTGGGCATCGGTCCGGGGAGCATTTGCACCACGCGTGTGATCGCCGGTGTCGGTGTTCCGCAGCTCACCGCGGTGATGGATTGTACCGAAGCGCTGCGCGATACCGATGTGCCGGTGATCGCCGATGGTGGCATCCGTTACACGGGAGATATCGTGAAAGCTCTGGCCGCCGGCGCCGGTACGGTGATGATCGGCAGCATGTTCGCCGGCGTGGAGGAAAGTCCCGGTGAAACGATCATATACGAAGGCCGCCAGTTCAAGGCGTACCGCGGCATGGGATCCATCGAGGCCATGCAACAGGGCAGCAAGGACAGGTATTTTCAGGATGCTGAGGATGACATCAAGAAGCTTGTTCCGGAAGGCATCAGCGGGCGCGTTCCTTACAAAGGCAAATTGGCCGAAGTGGTGCATCAATTGGTCGGCGGTCTGCGCGCGGGAATGGGTTACTGCGGCGCACAGGACATCGATCGCTTACGTGAAGCGAAGTTCATCCGCATCACTATGGCCGGCATGAAGGAGAGCCATCCGCATGATGTCTACATCACTCGCGAGGCACCGAATTATAGTCACCGGTAGGAGAGGCGAGGTCTGTGTGTGCTATGCGTAATGGAAGAACTGCACGGTAGCTATCGGCTACCGTGTTCTGATCATCAGTCCGTAGCCCCAGGCTACGGGCAGTAATATTTCTTCGATCGCTTAGCAGCCCATCTGCCCCAATATCCAGTAGAGTATCAGGAACACGATGATGGTGCCGAAGCATCCTCCTCCCCATTTATAAGCGCCATAGCCGGCAAGCAATCCTCTGAACAAACCCATAGTGTATGGATAATTTGAATGGTTATCGTTGTATCGAGGAATAAAGATAGATCCGATCGGAGGCCTTCACGCACGGCACCACATTTGGTCGATCGCTTTGAGTGGAAGGTCCATCACTGCTTTTAGCGAAAGAACGGCTTCAACCGTTCAAACGGCAGAAAGTGCTGCGCGTATCGGGCAACACCAAGATCGAGAAGAAGCGTTTGAGGGGCGAAGTGGTGCAAGACATCTTCAACTGGGGAAAGCATCTGCTGATCCAGTTCCCTGACTTCGCCTTGAAAGTGCATTTCCTGATGTTCGGTACTTATGAGGCCGATGTGGAAGGGAAGACAGTGACCGGCGATTACAAACGCACGCGTGAACCGAGGCTCCTGTTGCGTTTCAAGAACGGTGAGATACGCATGTTCAGTTGCTCGGTGAAGTTCATCCAGACGAAGGATGTAAAGAAGAGCTATGACTTTTCGGTGGATGTGCTGCATCCGGAATGGGATCCTGAACAGGCATTGAGATCAGTGGATGAGAACGCAGATGAATTGATCGCGGATGTGTTGCTGGATCAGGACATTTTTTCCGGTGTAGGCAACATCATAAAGAACGAAGTCCTTGCGCTGGCTGATCTGCCTCCGACTGCAAGAGTGGGGGAGTTGTCGGAAAAGCAGCGGCGCGAGATCATTCATCTGGCCCGATCATTCTCCAAACGGTTCTATGTGTGGAGGAAGATCTTCCAGCTGACCAAGAACCTTCGTGTACATCGCAAGCAAAAATGTCGGATATGCGGGGACAAATTGATCCGTGCCAAGACGGGAAAGCGACAGCGGTGGAGTTACTGGTGTGTGGAGTGCCAGCGACTCTGATCTATTTCAACTCGATCCACACAGGGCAATGGTCGCTGGTCTTTTCCCAACCGCGCACATGCCTGTCCACGCCTGCTCTTTTCAGGCGCGGCACGAGATGCTTGCTCAGCAGGAAATGATCGATGCGCAGGCCTGCGTTGCGCCCATAAGCGTTGCGGAAGTAATCGAAGAAGGTGTATATCACCTCGTTCGGGTACAAATGGCGGATCGCATCGGTCCAACCTTGATCGATGAGCTTGAAGAACTCCGCGCGCACTTCGGGGCGGAAGAGCGCATCTTCCAACCAGCGCTCGGGTTTGTACACATCCAGCTCGGTGGGCATCACGTTGAAATCGCCCAGCAGGATCGCTGGTGTATCCTTCTTCAATAGCTCCGCCGCATGTTTCCGCAAGCGCGCGAACCACTTCATCTTGAGATCGAATTTTGGGCCGGGGGCCGGGTTGCCGTTGGGCAGGTAGATGCAGCCGATCGTAATGCCATCGATCTCCGCTTCGATGTAGCGGCTGTGCAGATCTTCTGGATCACCGGGAAGCGATCGGGTCACCTCCTTGATCTCTTTTTCGCGTGAAAGAATGGCCACGCCGTTCCAGCTTTTCTGGCCGTTCCAGATCGCTTCATACCCGGCGGCGTTGATCGCCTGCAGCGGGAATTTCTCGTTCGGTGCTTTCAGTTCCTGCAGGCATGCGATATCGGGAGCGGTTTCTTCCAACCAACGTAGAAGCACGGGCAACCGGCCGTTGACTCCGTTCACATTGTAGGTGGCGATGCGCATGAGCCCAAGGTATCAAGCCACGCGCCGATCAGGTCGACCCATGAACTTCCTAACGG
>JAEZAU010000031.1 GCA_023430325.1 Bacteroidota bacterium
ATCTGTTGGTGGTGCCTTTTTCGCGGCAATTCTCGCGCATGCACGCCACGGATTATGTGCGCGAGGTGCTGGTGGGCGCCATCGGCGTGCGTTCCGTCGTCATCGGTTACGATCACCGTTTCGGCAGAAATCGCGAGGGCGATCTGAAGCTTCTGCACGAACTTGGTGAACGATTCGATTTCAACGTGGAAGAGATCCCGGCACAGGAGGTGGACCATATTAAAGTGAGCAGCACCAAGATCCGCCATGCGCTTGCTGATGGCGCCGTGCGATCGGCGAATGAACTGCTCGGCTATGATTATGGCCTGAGCGGCCTAGTGGTGAAAGGCGATCGGTTGGGACGAAAGCTTGGTTATCCAACAGCGAACATCGGTGCGATCGATCCATTCAAGCTGGTGCCTGGCGATGGTGTTTACGCGGTGAAGGTGCAGTTGAAGGAAGGCCAATTCGATGGAATGCTCTACATCGGCGAACGGCCGACGCTCGAAGGGAGTGAAGGACAACGGAATGTGGAAGTGAACATCTTCGATCTGGACCGCGATCTGTATGGAGAGGCCATCACCGTGCGTTTCATAGAAAGGATCCGCCCCGATATCCGGTTCAATGGGCTGGATGAATTGAAACATCAACTTGGGATGGATCGAGAAAAAGCGATCGATCACCTGCGCCGATCATGAAGTTCCCAGCTATCATCCTGTTCCTTCTGCCGATCGCAACGCCGACCGATATTCAGGCGCAATTGCTCCCACAGGCTACGCTTGATACGGTGAGGACCTACCGCAGCCTGGAGAGCGCGTTGCGCGAGCCCGACATGGTCTATCGATTGGATCTTTCAAAGGAGAAGTTGAAAGTGGTGCCGGAGGAGCTCAAGCAATTCAAGAACCTCAATGCGCTCGATCTGAGCAACAACAAACTGAAGGAGCTTCCCACATGGATCGGAGAGTTCCAATACCTGCAGGAATTCCGCGCTGCAAAGAACAAACTGGTCGATTTCCCGATCGGCATCTGCGAATTGAAGGAACTGGAACGCTTGGATCTGAGCCAGAACGCGCTCACGGGCCTTCCCGCTTGCATCGGCCGGCTCCACCAACTGGTCTCCCTCGATCTATGGAGCAATGATCTGGCCGAGTTCCCTGACGAGATGGAGGGAATGAAGGCCCTGCGTTTCATGGACCTGCGCGTGATACAGATGGAACAACCCGATATGGACCGCATACAGGATCTGTTGCCGAAAGCGAAGATCTATTTCTCGCAGCCCTGCAATTGCGGGATGTAGGGAGGGGCGAATTCCTGTCAGGTCGTGGCTGCAGTTCCAAGTCCTCGGCCGCCAAAGGCGCGGCCTGCGGGCTTTCCACCTTCGCCACTTACGCAGATCACGCGCCCAGCGGGCATGTTGTTCAGATATTGGCAATACCCCATAACTCCCACATCCAACTTTTTCCATACCTTTGCCCCTGAAAAGACGGTGGAAGAGGGAAGAGGGGACCACCCCTCTTTTTTGTTCCCTGCCTTTCGCAGTGGTAGTAAATGATAACGGAGGAGCAGATCCGAAGCATAGTGGAGCGCGATCTGGGAAAAGATCAATTCCTGGTGAACGTGGAAGTGCGGCCCGGCAACAAAGTGATCGTGGAGGTCGATAATGACCGATCCATCACCGTGCAGGAATTGGCCGCGCTCAACCGTGCATTGCGGGATGCCCTGGGTGAAATGGCCGATGAATGTGAGTTGCAGGTAAGCAGCCCCGGCATGGGCAGGCCCTTCAAGGTTCAGCGCCAATTCACCAAACATCACGGCCGCCTGGTGCAGGTGCAACTCACCGATGGCCGCATGATGGAAGGCATCCTCGAAAGCTCCGATGATCGGCAACTTCAACTGCGCATACAGCATCCGAGCAAAGTGAAAGGCCGGCCACCAAAGCTGGACAAGGAGGTGACCATCCTGCCCTTCGCCGAGATAAAGACCACCAAAGCAAGCATAACGTTCAACTGATCCGTGCAATGAGCACCGTTAATCTGATCGAGTCCTTCTCAGAGTTCAAGGACCTTAAGAACATAGACCGGGTGACCATGATGGGCATCCTGGAAGATGTGTTCCGTGGTGTGGTGAAACGCAAGTTCGGCGAAGAAGCCAACTTCGATATCATCATCAACCCCGATAAGGGTGACCTCGAGATCTGGCTCAACCGCGAGATCGTCGAGGATGATGACCTGGAAGATGAGAACACGCAGATCGCGCTGAGCGAGGCGAAAAAGATCGAACCCGATTTCGAAGTGGGTGAGGAAGTGAGCCAGGAGATCAAGATCAATGATTTCGGCCGCCGCAATATCCTTTCGCTCAAGCAGAACCTCCAGAGCCGCATCATGGAACTGGAGAAGGATCATCTCTATAACAAGTACAAGGAACGCGTCGGGGAGATCATCACCGGCGAGGTCTATCAGATCTGGAAACGTGAAACGCTTATCCTGGATGATGAAGGCAATGAACTGATCATGCCCAAGGACCAGCAGATCAAGAGCGATTTCTTCAAGAAGGGCGATACTGTGCGTGCCGTGGTCTGGAAGGTGGAGATGCGGAACAACACACCGGTGGTCATCCTCAGCCGGACCGCACCGGAATTCCTGGAGAAGCTTTTCGAACAGGAGGTTCCCGAGGTGGCCGATGGACTCATCACCATCAAGCGGATCGTTCGTGAACCCGGTGAGCGTGCAAAAGTGGCCGTTGAGAGCTACGATGATCGTATCGATCCGGTAGGCGCATGCGTAGGCATGAAGGGAAGCCGCATTCATGGCATCGTGCGCGAACTGCGCAACGAGAACATCGACGTGATCAACTACACCAGCAATGACCAACTGCTGATCCAGCGTGCATTGAGCCCGGCCAAGATCGGTAACATCAAGCTGGACAATGAGCACAAACGGGCCGAGGTCTACATGAAGCCCGATCAGGTGGCGCTGGCGATCGGCAAGGGCGGACACAACATCAAGCTTGCAGGAAGGCTCACCGGATATGATCTGGATGTGTACCGTGAGACGGATGAAGTTACCGATGACGTGAGCCTGGACGAATTCTACGACGAGATCGATCAGTGGATCATCGATGAACTGAAGGCGATCGGTTGCGATACTGCGCGCAGCGTGCTCGATATCCCCAAAGAGGAATTGGTACGCCGCACCGATCTGGAGGAAGAGACGATAAATGAAGTAGTGCGCATCCTGCGCGAAGAATTGGAGGCATGATGCTCAGATGCGGAGAAAGACCGCTTAATTTGAAGCATCTTTGAGAAAGTGGCGGCACAAAGAAAGAGAGGCACACTGAATGAGTGAAGCGACGGAAAAAGGAGTAAGACTGAGCAAGGTTGCACGGGAGTTCAATCTGGGCTTGCATACCGTGGTGGAGTTCCTGGAAAAACAGGGCCACAAGGTGGACAGCAACCCCAACACGAAGATCTCCGGCGATCTCTACGATCTGCTGCAAGGGGAATTCGGCACCGACAAGGAGATCAAGGAGAAGAGTCTGCGCACCGTGCAGCAACGCCAGGAACGCGAAACGATCAGCCTTGTGCCTCCTGCGCGCGAGCCCCTCCGGCGCCGTGAAGAGCCGCCTGCGGCCACACCACCGCCACCACCACCAGCTGCTGCATCAACGCCGCCGCCCCCGCCTCCTGCGCCTGAGGAACCTGCCGAAGTTCCACCAGTGCCTGCACAAGAAGAGGTCATCAAGCCCAAGGTGGATCGTCCTGGCGTGAAGATCGTCTCGAAGATCGATCTCGAGAAGAAGAAGGCGCCGAAGCAAGCGGAAAAGCCGAAGAAGGAGGAAGCCCCCAAAGCCGCTCCGCCGGTGAAGGAAACTCCTGTTGCCAGGACGGAGGCTCCAGCAGAGAACCCACAACCGCGTGAAGAACCAGCGCCGCCGGCTGCAGCAACGCCATCAGCGGAACCGGAGACGATCCGTGTGAACGTGCAGAAGCTTGCCGGTCTGAAGACACTCGGCAAGATCGATCTGCCGGTGGAAAAGGAACGCAAGCCTGCCGAACGTCCTGAACGCGAACGCAGCGGCCGCCGTAAGCGGATCGTGAAGCCCGGTCCGGTGAACATCGAAAGAGCGGTTCAGCAGGAACAGCGCTCGCCCGCACAAGGTGGCGGCCGCCCCGGTGAGCTCGATGAGAACGCGGTAAAGAAGAAGGTGAGCGAAACGCTCGCACGTTTGACAGGCGGTGGCAAGAGCCGTGGATCGAAGATGCGGCGAGATAAGCGCAGCCAGCGCTACAGCCGCATGGAGGAAGAGCAGGCAGCACAGGAACTCGCCGGCCGTACCATCAAGGTGACAGAGTTCGTTACCGCCAGCGAACTCGCCAGCATGATGGAAGTGCCCGTCACCGACATCATCAAGGCATGTTTCAGCCTTGGCATGATGGTGAGCATCAACCAGCGCCTCGATGCAGAGACCCTGGCTGTCATCGCCGAGGAATATGGCTTCAAGGTCGAATTCGTCGGGGCCGATGTGCAGCAGGACATGCAGGAAGAGGCCGATGATCCCGATCGCATCATCGGGCGTCCACCGATCGTCACCGTCATGGGTCACGTCGATCACGGCAAGACATCGTTGCTGGACACCGTGCGCAAGGCGAATGTGATCGCTGGTGAGGCTGGTGGCATCACCCAGCATATCGGTGCGTACAGCGTTCAATTGGAAAGCGGCAAGAAGATCACCTTCCTGGATACGCCGGGTCACGAAGCGTTCACCGCCATGCGTGCCCGTGGTGCGCAGGTCACCGACATCGCCATCATCGTGATCGCTGCCGATGACAGTGTGATGCCGCAGACCCGCGAAGCGATCAACCACGCGCAGGCCGCAGGTGTGCCCATGGTGTTCGCCTTCAACAAGATGGATAAGGAAGGTGCCAACGCGGACAAGCTTCGCGAAGAGCTCTCCCAGATGAACATCCTGGTGGAGGAATGGGGTGGTAAGTTCCAGACCCAGGAGATCAGCGCCAAGAAGGGTACCGGCGTTGACCAGTTGCTTGAGAAAGTGCTGCTGGAATCCGAAATGCTGGAGCTCAAGGCCGATCCAGGCAAACGTGCCCATGGTGTGGTCATCGAATCCACATTGGAGCAGGGGCGCGGTTACGTGACCACCCTGCTCGTTGATTCCGGCACCTTGCGCAAAGGCGATGTACTTCTCGCAGGTCAGTACAGCGGCCGCGTAAGGAACATGTTCAATGAACGGGGCCAGCAGGTGAACGAAGCACCGCCTTCAACACCTGTTTCGATCCTTGGTCTTGATGGTGCACCGAACGCAGGTGATACGTTCCAGGTGTTCGAGGATGAACGCGATGCGCGCCAGATCGCAACACGCCGCCAGCAGTTGCAGCGTGAACAGGGCATCCGCACCCACAAGCACATCACGCTCGATGAGATAGGCCGCCGTCTCGCGATCGGTGACTTCAAAGAGCTCAACATCATTGTGAAAGGTGACGTGGACGGATCGGTGGAAGCGCTTACCGACTCACTGCTCAAGCTCAGCACCGAACAGATCAAGGTGAGCGTGATCCACCGTGCGGTGGGCCCGATCGCCGAGAGCGACGTGCTGCTCGCAAGTGCATCCAACGCCATCATCGTCGGCTTCC
>JAEZAU010000064.1 GCA_023430325.1 Bacteroidota bacterium
ACGAAACTGGTGGTGGGCCATGGAATGGTGGCGTAGATGGTAAGGCCGTTCCCGACCAACTGCACGTGGTCCTGATGAGTGAGCGGGTTGGTGGTATTGTTGGTCTTCAGCTCGAAGGTGAGCGAACCACCCATGAAACCAGCCCTGTTCCCCAGGAACAGATCCGGTGCCTGGAACCAATCCTGGTTGCCCTGGCCACCTTCTACCAGAATGATGTGGTTATTTCCGGAACCGTTCCAATGTGTGATGTAGGAGGAGGCATCACCGGAGGCTTTCTTGGTCCATCCCTGTGCATCCACATCGAAGTTGGTGCGCAATAATTCAGAGGTGGGGCATGTGACATTTGCCGTGGCATTCCATGCGCTAGTGGTATGCAGGTAAGTACAACCGGCGGTGTTGGTGTTCACGAATTGGTCGGCGATGCAGTTGATCGGCGGGTTCACCGTTACTGTGTACTCCTGATGCACATGTGGGGAGGAGTGGTAAGTATCCTCCGCTTCAATGTGAACAGTATGTGATCCTATATGAGATGGGGATGGCGTTCCGCTAAGTGTAGCCGTGTTCGCACCTGTCTGCACAAGGCTCAACCAGGAGGGGATCTGCCCGGCCACGATATCCAGCACATCTCCGAACGGGATGTCCGGATCGGTAACAGTGATCGAGTAGGTATAAAGCTGCCCCACCACCGCGGTGGTGGGTGGCGTGGATGCAAAGACCGGGTCGGTATTCACTATCCGGATGAACGAGCGGCTGGAGAAGATCCCTGGCACCGCGGCAATACTCGCCTGTACGGTGATGGTGTGCTGGCCGAAGTTCGCTGAAGTGGGCGTCCAACTCAAGGTTGTTTCGCCTGGGTCACTGCCAGCAGTAGGTATTGTTGGTGAAAATGACACCCCGGCAGGAGCCCCTGATGCAAAGGATATGGATACCGGTGATCCATTTGGGCTTTCTGCACGGATGATCTGTTGATATGGAACTCCGGTCGGTAGCGTGATCACGGTGCCTTCTGCAGGTGTAGGTGCGATGAATACCGGTGCGGGCTCCGCTACTACCCGTATGGTGATAGAGGTACTGCTTTGTACTCCAACATTGTCAGTGGCGGTAAAATTCATTACGATCACATTGCCGACATGGGATATAGTAGGAGTATAGCTGAAGGTGGTGATGGAGGGATTTCCGGTGGCTGGAAGAGGAGCACTAGTGAAGTTCGAACTGGTGATGTACGCCGGGAGGCCGGAAACGGCAAGGCTTACTGAACTGGATGGATCAGAATCGGTCGCCTTTATCTGGAAGGTGACGTTCTGGGTAGGAACGATATTGTACTCATACCCGTTCGCAGGAGATATTGAATAGTCAAAGACAGGTGGCGTGGAAGGGGCTGTCATTCTGATCAGAAAGTCTATGATCAGGACGTTCCCATGATTGTCGGTCACATTGATCAATGCATTGAACTCCTGTCCGGCGGTCTTTCCAACGGTATTGAACGTGATGATGCCTGTTGAGGAGATGGAGAAGCCAGAGGGATTGCTTTGACCGGACAATTGACCTGTGAAAGGTGGTACACCAAAAGTGAGGGTCGAACCTGGATCGGGATCGGTGGCTGGAACAGTGTAGGATGCTGCCGATTGTCCTATCGCCATATTTATGATCGCTGGCATGGTGGAGACCGGTCCACTGCCAGGAGCATTGGAGTTTATTACGGTGTAGATATCCCAATTCCCATCAGGGTTGTTCTGCGCGGTGGAGATCTTGCAACAACTGGAATTACGGATAGTGGTCAACGTAGCTGTCTTCAGAAGCGTGGTGTTCGCGGTGCCTACACTGGTGTACCACTGCCCGTTGTATGTGGTACTCAACGGAACGGTCACGGTACCTGTATTACCTCCAGATCTCGTGAATATTAAAGATGTTGGCGCATTGTTAGCCCATGAGGTGGTTACCGAAAGTTGAATGGTGACATGCGTTGCGGTCTCTGAAACACGGGTCCAAGTGATGGAACCGGATCTGAAGTGGGTTGCCCATGCCTCAGACACGAACATCAATGCGACCACAACACTTAACACACGAAGGGCTTTCACAATAGTCATCACAGAGGGATATCAGAAAGTGTGAGGGCGGATGCGCCAGCATCCATCGCTAAGAAAGACGGTCGCATTCTTTTCCATCGAAGAATCTCCACCAGTTTCGCTGACCATGTACACCAATGGAGAACATTGGTCCACGAAGCTTCATGCCTTATTTGTTGGATGCCAGTGATCCGATCGAAGCTCCAGGCATCGCTGCGCCATAACGGCAAGGATCACCCCCAAAAAAGAACAGACCGGCACAAGGCCGGCCTGTCTGCTCCTGTAGGTATTGCTCCGATACCCAAGGAATGGAGCAACCGCTACGTAGTGATCAATTGATCACCACGCGGTGGTTCTCCGTCTTATCACCCCGGTGGATGCGCAGGTGGTATACACCGGCGCCTGCACTGCTGAGGTCCATGTCCTTTCTGTAGATGTTCTCTGCGGCGTTGGGGGTCTCCTGGTACACCACCTGACCGGCGCTGTTCACGAACTCGAACCACATGTTCTCGTTGGCGTTCACAGGCATCACCACGGTGAACTGGCCGCGGCTCGGGTTGGGGCTTATGGAGAGCTCCACGCTGGCACCGGCCTCACCGGCGATGCTCTTGTAGATGTTGCCTGTGCGATCATGGCCACCGAGGCTGATGTAGTAAGCGCCGTTGGTGTTCAGGTCACGGGTGAACTCATCATCGGAGATGTGGAATTCGGCCTTGCCGGTGTAGGGGATGAAGCCGATGATATACTCTTCGCCAGCGCGCCAGTTGCCGCCGGTGCTGCCCACGGTCTCCATGCCGAAGCCGGTGTACACCTGGTAGTTGTAGTCGCCGTTCTGCCTTACCGGGCCGCTGGCCTGCAGGGGCATGTAGGTGGTGGCGGCCTTCTGCTGTATCACTTCACCGAGGCTGGCCCCGGCGTTCTGCGGCCAGCGCAGGGTGAATACGATGTTGGAGAACACGCCATCGAAATCGCTTTGTGGGCGAACGCGGATCTGCAGGCCATCGCCCTCCTGGTAGAGGCCGACGTCCACTTGCTGTTGTGCAGTGGCGGACAGGCCGATGGCAACGGCCATGGCTAGTTGGATGGATCGGAAGGAGAACATGGGGAAGGGTTTCGGTTTTCGGTGTGTTTCAGCGTTGCCCGCTGGATCGGATCATGGCTGGGCAGGCTGCAAGATGCGGCGGCGCTTTCGTTCGGCCATCAAGATCGTACACGGAAGCACTTTTTTTGTCCATGAAGTGAGCGATCCTGCTTGCGTGTGCATCAGCGGCCGGCAACTATGTGCAGGTGCTTCAGCAGATCGTCGCGGTAGCGGCGGGTAAGGGTGAAGCACTTGCGGCCCATGATCACTTCATCGCTGCCGATACCGTCCAGCAGAAGGATGTTCACCGCCTGCGAACGGTTCACCAGGAAGAAGATGTTCTCTGGCAGGCACTTGAGCACTTCGCTCATGGAATTGCGCAGCACCACGCGGCCCTGGCGCAGGTATACCTCCACGTAGTTGCCGTCGGCCTCCAGGTGCAGCAGATCGGTGAGCAGCACACGGCGCAGGCCCTTGGCATCCTTCAGGAACACGGCAAGGTCCCTGGGGATGTTGTTGGCGTGCATGGGATATGCAGGCGGTGGTGCGAAGGTGAGATGCCTTGCGAATTGATGGTCATCATGGCCGGACTCGCGAAAACTCACCGGAGCAGGCTGGGTGTAATCATATTCTGGCATTGGCGGGGTCTGTCTTTTTGCATGGATGATCCTTCAATTCTCCATGCTTATAAGGGGGTGGTGTGAAGGATGACAAAACTGAGGTGATCGGGTTATTCACACTGTATTGTTCATCACGAGATAAACGAAGTTCGTCATCTAAAAGACGCAACTTGGTCACTTCATCTTTTTCATTCCGATCCACCGGCGATCGGAAACACGGAAAAATCCTTCCGGCGGATGCGGGCGCCTTGAGGGAATTGGAAGGAAACAGGATCCATGGTTGTGGGGGTATGACGATCGTCATACTCGCACTGTCCAACCATAACGATCCATCACACCATTATTGAGCATAGGTATGCATTGGTGTCATAAAAACGAAATTCGTCCCTTTGTAAGTGCATTTCGTCATTTTGTCGACCATCATTCTTTCACGTACATGCACGGCATATTGTTTTGACGATCGGTAAATGACAGCAGCTCCGACAAAGAGGAACAAGGCGTCCGAAACGATCGTGCCGGTGCGGATATTCACGTTGAGCAGTACAGATGATGTACGCTCTCAGGTGAATGGAATGCTGCAGGGCGTATCGGGTGTTTCCATGGTAGAGCGGCCCGATGATGCCGAACTTCTCATTTGTGATGTGCGAGGCATTTCTGGTGAGGCGGCTATTTCGTCACACATCGGCAGCGGGCGAAGATTGGTGGTCATCGGTGATACCGCCCAGGAGGCCGTGCAGGCCTATGAATGGGGCGCGGCCGATTTCATAAAGCATCCCGTTTCGCTGGAGCGGTTGAAGAAGGCCGTGATGCGCGGGGTGCGCCCCTTCGTGGCACAGGCCAACGGCCACCCCGGCAGGCCGGGCAATAATGCAGGTGTACTGAAGTTGAAGAGCGGTAAGCAGGTGGTGGAGCTTTCCACCGAACAGATCCAGCTTGCCCAGGGCATGGGCAATTATGTGAAGCTCTATCTGGCGGAAGGCAACCTCATCGTGAGCGAGACCATGACGCATCTGGAGGACCTACTGCCCAAGGAGAAATTCATACGGATCCACAGGTCGTACATCGTCTCCATAAACGGAGTCAATTCGATCGGTAGCCGTTCCGTGGAATGGCGTGGCCGCGAACTTCCCCTGGGCGCCTACTACAAGAAGAACGCTCTCCGGATCATCTCAACGCACACCGATAAAGTTTAAAGCTGCATGGGACCTATCAGTGCGGCCACGGCTTTTTCACGCCCATTCATTCCAGTGCGCCTGTCATGAGATTACGTGCACTGGTGGTGGAAGCGGATGATCGCTCGCGGCAGCGATACACCTCCCTCATAGATGATCATCCGGATATCGATCTCATGGGAAGTGTAAGGGATCCGCGTACCGCCCGATCGCTGCTCAGGGAGAGCGAAGTGGATGTGCTCATCCTCAACAGCAGTGTCGATCCCAACGCGCTGGACCTTGTTGATGAGATCGGGCAGCGGCCGGTGGTCATCGTGTTGAGCCAGGATGCCGGCGACGCCCTCCGCTGCTTCGATGCCGGGGTGGTGGACATGCTGCTGCGGCCTTTCTCTGATGAACGTTTCCAGATCGCCCTGGGCCGTGCCGTACATGCGTTCCGTTCTACCGGCGATCCATCCGATGATGGAATGTTGCACTATGGTAATGGCGATCTGATCTCCATCCGTTTCGGCCGCAGAACGGTGCGGGTGGACCTTTCCATGCTGCACCTGGTCAGTTCCAACGGCAACCAGGTGATGCTCCATCTGGAGGATCGCATGCTGAAGGCGGCGTGCACCATGAAACGCATGGAAAAGCTCCTGCCCGATCATCTCTTCACGCGCGTACATCGCATGTACATCGTGGCCGATCGCATAGTGCGCGATATGGACAAGGAATCCATCTATACGGCGATCGGTGAATATCCGGTTGGCTCGGCCTACCGCAAGCTGGTGAAACACAAGTTCGGGCACCTGCTCTCCGGCAATGACCACCACGCTCAATAGCGGTAATGCCCGATGATCCGGTAGGCGAAAAGAACATCCTCCAGCACCTGTCCCGCGCCGATGTTGTGTACGATCATGGGTCGGCGTGCATCCGGTGATCGCCGGTCCACCACCAGGCCGATATGGGTGGTGCCTCCGCCGAGGTCCCAGCAAACGATGTCTCCTGGCCGGTAGTCCGCAGGGTCGTGGGTGATCTTCAACACCGTGCCTTTCCGGGCGAAGAACACCATCAGGTTCGGAACACGCCGGTGATCGATATTGGTGTCGGGAGCTTTCAACCTCCAGTTCTTCAGATATCGATCGAAGTTCTTCTTCATGTCCTCATGCACCAGTTGCTGCAGATCGATGCCGAGCTTGCGGTAGGCGCGGATCACCACATCGGTGCACACACCGCGGTCGGCAGGAACATCACCATTGGGATAGGCAATGCGCACATAGGACGGGTCGTAGATCACTTCATCCCTTGTCAACTCCAATGCGGCCTTGGAAAGCAGCTCCGCGCGCGGTGCTTGGGCATGGATCGAGGTGATCGTGGTACAACAGGCAACGATCAGGATCAGTGTGCGCATACCGATGTAATGCATCAAGCCGATGAACGTAACGGATGGACCGGAAGTTGCTGACCGATCGGCATGCAGCAGAAGGAGAAGGAAGCATCGTACAGTGCCGGCAAGGATGTGCGTTTTTCAAGTGAACAACAGTATGCCGATGAGGCGGAAGCGAAGAGCCGGTTCGAACGATCTAAAGAGAAACTGTTCCATGTGGACGGGTGGAGCGATCTGCCGGGCATCAGCTCCACCTTTCTACTGCATGATGGCAGGGGGAACAGGAAGGAAGGTGGCAGTCCCGTTGAAGGCGATCATCTGAAGATCCTGCTGCCCGGCCCGTTCCCTGAGAATTGGGTGAAGGTGATACACGTCTTCAACGGAGCCGATGCCGCGGAATTCACAGTGACGCCATGCAGCATACCCGAGGCGGAAGGGGAGGAGGGCCGGGAGATAAAGCACTTCTTCACCGAGGATGCCACCAGTCGTTTCAGGGTGGAGCGATCGGGAAATGTGATCCGTGCGTGGGAGATCGGCCGCAACGAGAGCATCAACAACAAGGGAGAGGAAGCAGGTGCCCGCAAAGTGATCAACACATTGATCGCCACTGGTGGCTGGGCAGGTTTCCAGAAGTTGCAGTGGCAGAAGCTCACCGATTTCCTGGTACACAAGATCGAAGTGGAAGGATCCTAGCGAAGCAAGGTGACCGAACCATGGAGGCTCGTGCGCTCCTTGTTCCGATCGCTGTACTCGATCACCCAGAAATACGTTCCGTCAGGCACCAGCTCACCTGAGGATCGTCCATTCCAGCCTTTGTCCACGTCGGTACTTTCCTGTATCACGGTGCCCCAGCGGTTGTAGATGGTCATCACCGGCGATCCGCCACCCAGATGTACGATCGGCCTGAACGCATCGTTGTGGCCATCGTTGTTGGGCGTGAAGATGTTCGGCATTTCGATCACAACGATGCATTCCTCCATGGCGATATCGATCGTATCGGCGGCCACACAATCACCCGCGCTCATGGTGACGTGATATGTACCCGGCAGTTCGACCTGAATGGTGGCTGTGGTTTGGCCCGTGTTCCAGAGGTAGGCATACGGGCCGGTGGTACCTGCGGAAAGCATGATGCCGGCCCCTGCACAGATGGTGGTGTCACCTCCCAGATCCGCGATCGGTGGAGCCACTTCGGATACCTGCACGGAATCGCGCACGGTACAACCTGTGATCGTTACTTCCACCCAATACATACCCGGTTGGGAAACTGATAATTGGGCGTTCGTTGTACCGGTGGACCATAGATAGGAGGCGCCGGGCATGGTCGCATCCAACAACTCGGAGCCACCTTCGCAGAAATAAGCATCATCCGGCAGCAGGTCAGAAGCACCTACTTGAAAGATCTGCAAAGTATCCCGCGCACTGCAGTCGCCGAAGGTCCATTGCAACCAGATCGTTCCCGCGCCATCGAAGGTGCGTACCGGATCGGAAAGGCCATCATGCCAGGTGATGATCGCATCGGGGTGCGAAGCATCGATCGTGATGCTCTCTCCCGGGCAGAGAGTGACATCAGGCCCCAGATCGGGGATATCACCGATCACCGATAATTGGAACGTGTCCGTTCTCTCGCATTGCCCGATCGATAACTGGACCGTGTAGGTCCCTACAGTGCCGGTGGTCAAAGTGGCACCGGTAGATCCATTATTCCAGATATATTCCGCACCTTCAACAAAAGCATCCAATTCCATCAAAGTGCCCGCGCAGATCGAAGTGTCGTTGCCGAGAATGTTCTCCGGAATGTTCACGGTGGATACGCTGATGGTATCACTGTCCACACACTCTTCCACAATTACCGTCACCCAATATGTGCCGGCCGTACCCAGGTCATGGACCGGTGAAGTGGAGCCATCGTTCCAGAGATAGGTGGCATCGGGAAGGCTGACATCAACCAGAAGAGTATCGCCTTCACAGATGGTGACATCCGGTCCAAGGTCCACGTTGCATTCCGGTTCAATGGTGGTGCAGCTGCTGCAATGTGAACTCACCAGGCCGGTGGATCCGCTGGGACCGGTGTGTAGAATGAGCCAGTCATGTCCGTTCTGGGCCGCTGTGGCCGTGAAGGTGAGGGTCACATTCGTCCAGGTGGTGCCGCCAGGAGGCAGCATGCCCACCGCGCTCCAGGCTGCCAGTGGATCGGTGGCCGTATGAACGGAGGGCGAGAAACCCGCGGCATCGCTGTACGCTCCATGGCTTATGGTGGTGAACGGGAATGAATAGTTCACACCGGCCACCAGGGGTGAGGTCAACCGGTAGGCCACGCCTTCTCCTCCGGTGGTCCATAGATCGGGATCGCCCATGAAGATCACACGGCAGCCCACGTTGCCGGTCGGTGGCGGAAGGTTCACGTTCGCGTTGGGCCAGCTACCCAGCCATGCCGATCCGTTCCACTCCAAAAGGTCCGAATTGTAGGAGAAGAGGTCATTGGTGGCGCTGAAGGTGGTGGCAGGTTCCGGTATGGTCGCAAGGCACGAGTCGGCAATGCTCTGGGCATTTGCAGCCGACATGGATGCTGCCATGATCAGGATCGCCAGAATGAATTTCATATCCGCAATGTGGATCGGTAAAGTAATGGGATCGCAAATTGATATCCACGTGCCGGCGATCATGATCCAGACCGTGCTGTCTACTTTCGCCCCGCATGGCAGGCAATTCCTTCGGATCCCTTTTGCGCCTTACCACCTTTGGTGAAAGCCATGGCAATGCGATCGGCGGTATGCTCGATGGATGCCCCGCCGGACTTGCGATCGATGTGGGTGCGATCCAACAGGAGCTCGATCGGCGAAGGCCGGGCAGCACATCACTTGGCACAGCTCGTTCCGAGGGCGACAAGGTGGAATTGCTCAGCGGGATCTTCGAAGGCAGAACGCTTGGTACACCGATCGGCTTCATCATCCGCAACAGCGATGCGCGCAGCAGCGATTATGACGCATTGAAGAACGTCTATCGCCCGGGCCACGCCGATCTTACCTGGGAAAAGAAATACGGCCATCGCGATCACAGGGGTGGGGGAAGAAGCAGCGCGCGCGAGACCGCATGCCGTGTGGTCGGCGGAGCCATCGCCCGGCAGTTGTTGTCGCATCACGGGCTCACCATCGATGCCTATGTGCAGCAGGTGGGATCGGTCCGCGTGGAAGCAGATCCGCGAGCTCTCGATCTGTCCCTTCGCTGGAACGATCCGGTGCGTTGTCCCGATCCACCGACTTCCGCGCTCATGGCGCAACTGATCGAGCAGGTGAGAGGCGAAGGCGATTCCATTGGTGGCATGATCCGCTGCGTGATAAAAGGCTGCCCGATCGGTCTGGGTGAGCCGGTCTTCGATCGATTGGATGCCGACCTTGCCAAGGCGATGCTTTCGATCAATGCCACCAAAGGTTTCCAGATCGGTGAAGGATTCGCGTCAGCTTCCATGCGTGGTTCCGAACACAACGATCCGATCGGGAAGGAGGCGGCCTCCAACCGCAGCGGTGGTCTGCTGGGTGGCATCAGCAACGGTGAGGAGATCCATTTCGAGGTCGCCTTCAAGCCACCCGCCACCATAGCCAGAGCCCAACAGACCACAGATAAAGAAGGCAATGAGGTGACACTTCAAGCCAAAGGCCGACATGATCCCTGTGTGGTGCCACGCGCCGTTCCCATCGTGGAGGCCATGGCCTGTCTGGTGCTCGCCGATCACCTGTTAAGACATCGTTCAAGCCGTATATGAAGCTTCCGCTCCACATCAAGATCCTTATCGGCCTGGCCGCCGGGGTCATCTACGCGCTCATCGCCGCCAACATGGGGTGGACAGGTTTCACCCGTGATTGGATCGCACCTTTCGGTGACATCTTCATCAATCTGTTGAAGCTGATCGCCGTTCCGCTGGTCCTGTTCTCCATCATCTCTGGCGTTTCAGGAATGAGCGATGTTTCGCGGCTCGGAACGCTCGGTGTGCGCACGCTCATCCTCTACATCTCCACCACTGTTGTGGCCGTGCTTCTCGGCCTGCTGGTGGTCAATTTCTTCACGCCAGGCAATACCGGCACCGACGAGCTGAAGCTGCGCAATCGCATCAATTACGAGCTATGGGTCACCGAGACCTCCGGCGTGGACAGACCTGTGGATGGGCAGTGCCTGATGTGCGATCCGGCCAATGCATCGCTCGTGGCAGAGGTGCGCACCGCGCGTCAGGGTGAAGTGCAGGACTCTTTCGTGTTGAACGCCATGCGCGAAATGGAGGCTACAAAGTCCCGCGGGCCATTGCAGTTCCTGGTTGAGATCGTGCCGTCCAACATCTTCCTTTCGTTCAACAACAGCCTCATGCTGCAGGTCATCTTCTTCGCCGTCTTCTTCGGCATCATGCTGCTGATGATCGATCCGGAGAAGGCTACGCCCGTGGTGGCGTTCGTGAACGGGGCCAACGAAGTGTTCATGAAGATGATCGAGGTGGTGATGAGGGCCGCACCGTTCTTCGTGTTCGCGCTCATGGCCGGTGTCATTGCACGCATGGCCGGTGATGATCCGCAGAAGGTCATCGAGATCTTCAAGGCGCTCATCGGTTACAGCATCACGGTGGTCATCGGTCTGCTGCTCATGGTCCTGGTGATCTACCCAACCTTGTTGAGCCTGTTCCTGCGCCGCGCGATCTTCAAGAAATTCCAGCGCGCCATCAGCCCGGCGCAACTGCTCGCGTTCAGCACCAGCAGCAGCCTGGCCACCCTGCCCGCCACCATCAAATGTGTAGAGGATCGCATCGGTGTCAGCAAGAGCACGGCCAGTTTCGTGCTGCCGATCGGCGCCACCATCAACATGGATGGTACCAGCCTTTACCAGGCCGTGGCGGTCGTTTTCCTGGCGCAATTCCATTTGGTGGATCTCACCTTCCTGCAACAAGCGCTCATCGTGCTCACGGCCACCATGGCAAGCATCGGCGCGGCGGCCGTTCCCAGCGCAGGTCTCATCACGCTCATCATCGTGCTCACTTCCGTGGGCCTCGATCCTGCATGGATCGGCATCATCCTTCCGGTAGATCGCCTCCTGGACATGTGCCGCACCGTGGTGAACGTAACCGGCGATGCTGCGGTTTGCAGCGTGGTGGCCAACTCGCAAGGGGAGCAGATCTTCCAGGCGAAAGCGGAAGAAGCGGTCTGAATTTTTTGGGCATGCCCCAACCTGGCGAAGGCGGGGTCCGGCTATCCGCTATACTCCGCACTCGCTGCGCTCGCTTGCGTGGTGCCGCTCCTATCCGTCACGCACATTTCGTTGGGTCTTCGTCCCTGCCGCAAGATCTTCATGGCACCACTTCACCTGTGAACGTGAGCCTGAAGCGTGCCGGCATTCCATCTGTGGTCACTGTTATCGATCGGCTGATGTCCCCGAGCGGTGCATGTCCGTTGAAGATCACTTCGATATCCGTTGATCCGCCTGGAGCGATCGGTGTTCTCGGTAAGGCCGCCGTGGTGCAGCCGCAGTCCGCCTTCACATCCACCAACATCAACGGCGTCTTGCCATCGTTCTTCAACTTGAAGATGATCTTTCGTTCCTTGTCCTGGCGCAGGATCCCGGCGTTCTTCTTGATCTCCACTTCATCAGGCACGGGGCGCGGCATCACCTGCATCGCTTCGATCTCGATCCTCCGTTCGCGCATGGCCTCCACGCTGTACACCGATCGCTTCACGTCGCGCAGATCATCGCTCACTCCCGCCACCGATCGTTCCTCCCCGAACGGTAATTCCTCGATCCGTAGTTCACCCCCATTGGCGGCTTTTCCTTCAAGATAAGGCACAAGAACTCCATTCTTCACCATACGCAACTGGTTCCTCAAGCTGCTGATCCGGCGGCTTGAAAGTTTCTGATTGTAATCGTTCAGCGCCAGCGGACTCGCATGGCCGCGCACGGCCAGGGTGATCTTGTCGCCGCGTTCCATGGCCTGTACAAGCACCTCGATCAACTCTTCCAGAAGAGTACGCCCGGCCTCTACATGATCACGGAAGAAAGCCTGTGTGCTTCCTTCATCTTCATTCCGATCGATGTACTCAGGTATCAAGGATCTGTAACGCTGAAAGGTCTGCTCATACGTTTGGTCGGTCCTCGTACTCGTTGTCCGCGGATCGGGATCATCATTATGGAAATAAAGCACCACCGGGAATCGCTTTTCGATCGCGAGAAGTTGCTGATCGATCGAGCTGTCCTGTGGTTCAGCGATCTGCGGGGTGTCCATCGCGATCGTTACCGTATCGATCGGCTTTTCGAGTTGCAAAGGATAACGATAGATGTCGCTGCAGCACGTTTCGCCCTTCGCAGCCAGCGATCCCTTCCGGTTGCTCGAGAACCAGAAGAATTCCTGTTCCGGATCGATGTGCGGATACAGGTCGTTCGCAGGACCATTTACTGGTATGCCAGCGTTCGTAGGAGCCGAGAACACATCATCCTTTATCACCGATCGGAAAATGTCATATCCCCCAAGACCCGGATGAAAATCTGAACTGAAATGCAATGTGTTGGTAGCGGCATCGAACCAGGGCGTTCGTTCGTTCCCCATCGAATTCACTTCTCCGTTCAGCGGCATCAAATAGGCGGCACTATCACCGATGATCTCGGCCTGCCAGATATCGGTGCCGCCTTTTCCACCCGGGCGATCGCTTACAAAGAGCAGCATTTCGCGATCTTCCCACCGGACGACCTGTGGCTGCGTGCTCATCTCTTCACCCAGGCCGGGAAGCGGCACCGGTCTGGCACCGTTCACATAGGTCAACACCCAATAAATACGGCATGTATCATCGTTGCAACGTGTGAAGTAGAGCTTGCTTCCATCAGGACTCCAGGTGATGTTCGCGTTGTTACTTTCACGGTTGAGGTTGGTGATCTCATCCACCACTTTGAGATCTGCGGATCGGAATATTCGGACACGATATTCGGTGGTGTCCTCCACTTCCCCGTCCTTGTTCAATTCGCCCCGCAGGGATGAGAAGTGCAATGATCCATTCTCTGCAACGCGCGGAGAGAACTCACTGTCGAAACTGTTCACCGGCTGCGCAAGATGTTCCACTTCGATCGAAGAGGTGTCAGGCATCGACTTCGCCAGTTCGCATCCTTCAAGGCCGTTCTTGGCACGTTGCGCATTGAGGCCATCCTTCTTTCGATCCCGCTGTAACAATTTGTTCCACGAACGCTTTGCATCATCATACAAGCCTTGGCACATCTGCATTTCCGCCAGCCAGCGCAAGGCATCACCATACGTGCGGCCTTGATCTTTCCGGTACACTCGATCGTAATTTTCCGCGGCCTTATCGTATTGGTTGCTCAGGCGGCAGGCCTCGGCCATCTTCCATTGCAATGCGAGACGTCCAGGTTCTTGAATCAGTGCATTGGAATAGAATCGTGATGCGCCGTAATATTCCTTTTGCGCCATCGCGGCATCACCCCACGTGATCCATTGTTCCAACGACTGCGCACCACAGATCGCAGCCATCATTACAAGGAAAAGTACGTGGGCCAGGCGCATCATAATTGATCGGGACAGGCCTTGAATTTCACCGGTACGGCCGGCCGCGACCTGAAGACACGGATCAACGAGAATTCGATCGCACCCCGATTGCGGCTTGCGGGCACCAGATCGCTGAGGTTAAGGTCATAACTGATCCCGAAGGTCCAATCATCGTACTCCAATCCGGCGTAGGCATATCCAGCATCAGCAGCGCGGTAGTGAAGGCCGAACTGCACGGCGCGCAGAAGTCCATATCGATCCAGCATGATGTGCCGGAGGTTCGCGCCGAGATCGAGCTCAATGAATTCGCCCTGCTTCATGTACAAGGCCATCGGCAGAAGATCAAGCGTGGCTCCGATCGGGAATTGTGTGATCACATGGAAAGATGCTCGCCGATCCAAGGGAACTTCGGGGGTCAACAGGAAACCGATATCCGGCGTGGTAAGGTTGAAGAAGTTGAGGCCAGCCTGGATGAGCTGACGTGGTACAGGTGTATAACGATACACGATGCCCGCATGCACATCGATGAATGAGGTGCTCTGTCTTTGGAAGATCTCTCCGGTGGCCAATTGCGGATCGTAATGGAAACCGTTGAACTGCCGATCGAAGCTCAGGTCACTGTCATCGATGCTGATCGATGTGAAGCCGATCTGCGTTCCAAGTGTCAATGCCTGATCCGTATTCGCACCGAAACGTACCGTCCAGCTTGGTCCCACATTGATATGGAAGGTGTTCATCCGGCTGTCTCCCGCGCGATCGTTGTAGATCCATCCACCTGCTGAAAGCTTTTCGATACCCGCGATGGCCCGTGAATCGCCGCCGATGCCGAACGTACGGTATGGCACTGTTACCGATCGCCATTGCTGGCGGAAGATCCCATGCACACGGTGATCTCCATCGAAAGCGCCGATACTACCCGGTCCCAACGCCATCGGCACGTTGAAGAATTGCGAGAAATGAATGTCCTGGGAGAAGGTGAGAAGGTGAAAAAGCGAAAAGGTGAGAATACAGAAAGACCGTTGGATCCGGCGGTGATATCGGATGATTTGGAAGATCATCGCAATACGGTCACATTTCCCTTTTTGAAATAACGCTGGCCGTCGGCGCAGAACGCGGTCAGGTGATAAACGAAGACAGCCGGATCCACTGCTTTTCCTTTGAAAGTTCCATCCCAGCCGATCGTTTGCTGCTTCGTCTCAAAGACCTTCTCACCCCACCGATCGAAGATCATCAGTTCAAGATCCGTGATGTGCTGGCCTCGCACCAGAAGCAGATCGTTATTGCCGTCGCCATTCGGTGTGAAAGTGTTCGGCACGAAGATGTCCGGCTCTTCACACCGGAGTTCGTATACCGTCACGGTCACATCAGCATCCTTCGTACAAATGCCATCCGATACGGTAACCGTGAATGTCGTGGTCTGCTGTACGGTAGCTGTAGGGTTTGAAATACTTGGATCGCTCAGCACCGACGATGGAGTCCAGATGTAGTTCACACCATCTACCGGCGTGGCTTGAAGTTGCACTTCCGTTCCGGGTAGTACGATGGATGGATCTGCTGAAGCGCTCACCGATGAGGCTTCGATCGGTGATACGCTGATCATTTGCGTTCCCGACCATGCGCAACCTTCGGGCGTGGAAACATCCACTGCGAAGACAAGATCATCGCTCGGAGAAGTGGTGATAATCGCAGTTCCCTGTCCTGAAAGGATCTCATCCTCCGGCGACCAGAAGATGGTGCTTCCAGCATCCGTCCCGGAAAGGCTCAACGTGGCCAGGTCCGATCGGCAGATCAAGCTATCGCCAGTGATCTCGGGATCCGCAAGCCGCACGATCACGATCACGCTATCACGCACATTGCAGAATGCGCTGCTTCCGGCCTGTATGTGGAACGTTCCGCCTATCGCGGGTGAAACGATCGCGGTGCTGTCCTGCGGTGATGCATTCAACATGTCGGTGAAACCGCTGTTCGAGCTCCAATGATATTCATCGGTGGTTCCAAGACTGGTGGCAAAAAGTTCGAACCATCCGATCGGGCCACAGATCAACGTATCGTTCATGACCTGCAGTTGCGGCGCTGCTCCTTCGATCACGATCGTACGGCTGATGCTGTCGATCTCATTGCAGGAATTTGGATCGGTGACCGTGAGCCAGACCGTGTAGGTCCCGGGAGACTGATAGGTGTGCGTAGGGGAGTAGAGCGACGAAGTTCCACCATCACCGAAATCCCACACGTAAGAAATGCCGTTGCTCAAATTGGTGAATGGTATGGTGCCGTCTGCACAAGCGGTGTCCGGTGCGAGAAAGGAAGCGATCACAAGGGGCGCATCGAAATTGAATTTCAGCAAGCCGTTGTTGCATCCGGATGAATTGTTCGTGCTGCTCCATGCGCCCGGACTCGTAGGAAAATCGTCGTTGTTCTGGCAGCCGGCACACACGCTTTGGTATACGCGCCCGCGCCGATCGAAACGGCTGGTACCGCCATCCACATGCTCCGCACTTATCGATCCTCCGTAGTACGTGGCATAAATGAGTGAGCTCATGTTGATCTCGAAGACCGCGAGATACAGATCGTGGCCGTCGGTATTGGATTGATGCGCATCCGCGGAGATCGGAAGTCCGGTGGTGGTGAGCGATCCGCCGAGGCCGGGAGTGTTGCTTCCCCAGCCGCTCGTGTAGATCTTGTTGCAGACATCCACCAGGAAGGCCGTCGGCGAAATATCAGGTGTTCCATCGCCCGCACCGATCCGTGAGCTCATCAACAATTGCGAGAGGTCCGGATCGAACTTGGTGATGAATTGTCCACCGCCCGGGATGGCGTATCCTGCATTGAATATCAGCTGGCCGGAAGGCGCTGATGTCTGCCCGAAGAGATAGAGATCGCCCTCATTGTCCTTTTCAACGAAGTAAGCCTGATCATATGCGCTGCTTCCCCAATAGGATAGGCGATCGATCGAAGAACCATCAGTGCTGAATCGTGCCACGAATGCATCCGCTTGTCCGCCGTTGTAGGATGGATCGAACGCTGTTGCTGATGTTGACAGATCATTGCTCGTGGTCCCACCGCAGACGAAAAGTCTTCCATCCTCATCGATCTCACCTGCATACACCGCATCCGCAAGGCTTCCGCCGATGTAGCTGGCATATTCCAGTTGCGAAAGGTTGAAGTTGAAGCGCGCGACATAGCCATCGTGCGTTCCGCCGGCAAAAGCCGCTTGCGCCGGCGTTCCGGCAAGTGGCATGTTCGTGCTTTGCGTTGTGCTCACGATCCAGATGTCGCCGTCATCATCACCAAGCAGTACTTCCCCTCGCACTTCATCGGCATAATTGAATTTCAATCCGGCCGCGGAATTCAATCCATCGTTCGCACTCCCGCCCAGATAGGTGGAACCGATCAAGGCCGAACCTGTGGAGTTGAGCCGCGCAATGATCATGTCCGATCCGTTGGGATAGCTCAATCCCAATCCTGACGGGTTGAAGCTGGTGCCGCCGCCGAAACTCTGGTCGAACGCGTTCGCTGTCGTAGGAAAATTGGAAGATCCCGTGGTGCCGAGCACAGTGATCCGATCGAACTCGTCCACAATGAGGCTGTGCGGCATTTCCGAATTGCTTCCACCGAGATAGGTGCTCCAGATCAGGAAGGTTCCGGTCGTATCGTATTTCGTGATCGCGATATCGGTCTCGCCGCCCGCCCATGTGGTCTGGTATGCGCCTGTAGTGATCGGGTACTGGTTGCCGAACGCGGTGCTACCCGCGTAGAGGAACCCTGCGTTATCGAAGGTCGCCGTGTACCCGAAATTGTTGCTGAACGATCCGGAGAAGGTCGCGAATTCAAGTGTTGGATCGATGGTCAGTTCATGCTCCGGATCGTAAGGTCCAGGCCTTATTCCGACGATCCTCCCATTCAATGTATAACGGCATTCAACGATCTTCCTTTCTCCGTTGATATCCTGGTAAGCGATCGGGATCCGTTCGATCATTCGGCCCAGCGATGTTGAAACGATCAAGGCACCGTCGCGAATGCTGATGTCATCGGCACCTTCATAGGTGAATTGGATCGCGGCCGGTTCAGCACCTTTTTCAAGTACCAGATCATACTTCAATCCAGACTTGCCTTCGCGGATGATCGCATGGCAACCTGGTGCAACATTCCTCATGGTGATGCAGGAAAAACTCCGTACGCGAGAGGCCCATTTTCCTGGAGCGTTGCCGATGAAGTAGTTGCTGTAACCTTGAAGTTCACGTGATGGTTCCACCTCGGGATCCTTCGCGTTCAGGAATTCCAATCGTACCGCATGATGCTTCAAAGGACCAGCCACTGCGGCCACATTGCCATGCATCGAATGGATCATTTCCGCATCATATTGATCGATGAGAAGCGATCCTTTTTCACACCAGATGGTGGCTCCAGCAAGCTCTGCGCGATGCGTGACCTGCGCCGGCCATTGGCCTTTGTTCTCAATGAACCGCATGCCGCTCTGGGCTTCCATCCTGGTGAATGGCAGCAATAGAACGATCGCAATGAGCCCGGGCAGTCGCATTCTCCGCTAAAGTAGCCACCGGCCATGCGGCCGATCGAAGAGAAGACGCCAAATTCGCGCTGGATGTCCACTCGCATACACCCGTAT
>JAEZAU010000079.1 GCA_023430325.1 Bacteroidota bacterium
GCGAAACGTGCACAAGTGCAACATCGATCGGCATGTTGCCGCTATCGAAAAGTCGCGGAATTTCGCTCAGGAAAACAGGAACGTAATCGCCGCGCTCGGTGTTCACCACTTCGCGCACGTTCTGCGATACGAAGAGCGAGTTGATGAAGAAGCTCTCACGCACGCCCGGCTTATCGATCCCGATATCACCGAGCGTGCTTATGCTCACCAGTTCCACATCCTTCAGTTCCTCTGCGCGATCGAAAAGGGCGTTGAGCAGGGTGAGGGGTGTGGCCGCACTTCCATGGGAGAAGACCCGATCGCCGGACTTGATCAGGGCAACAGCCTTGGCGGCCGAAGAGAATTTCAAGGACATGGGCGCAAAGATCGCGAGCGGCAAATGTGCTTCTACTATTGGTCGTCAGTTGGGCGAGAACCCGGCAGGGCGCGGCTATGCTTGCAAGTCCTCGGCCGCCAAAAGCGCGGCCTCCGGGCTTTCCAGCTGCGCCGCTTACGCGGTTGCACGTCCGTTCAAGAAGATTTCCCGTCCGCGCCATTGCTCCAGCTGTCCGAGGTGTGCCATGGTCCCGGAGATGCAGGTGGTAGAATTTGCTTTCCTTCCATCTCAGGTGGACCAGGTGCGATCTCTTCCAATTCTTCATCCTCTTCATCCTCATCGAAATGGATCGGTCTCGGATCGGAGACCGCGGGTGGCACATGGCGAAAAAGAACCGCCACCAGAATACCGCTGAACATTCCCCAGAGATGTCCTTCCCAACTGAGGTTCGGCATCACCGGGAGCACGCCCCACACCATGCTTCCATGCAGGAATACGATCAGCATTGAAAGGGCCATCAACGTGCGTTGTTTGCGCAGCACTCCACTTGTGAAGAGGAATCCGGCCAGACCATAGATGATCCCGCTTGCACCGATATGAAAGCTCGGCCGGGCCGTTATCCATACCAAAAGACCGCCCAGGATCCACGTGAAAAGCACCACCTTTCCCGCCAGCCGCGGATAGAAGTACATCACCGCCCAGCCCAGGAATAGCAGTGAAGTGGAATTATTGATCAAGTGTGAGCTGAACTCTTCGGATGAATGGAGAAAAGGCATGAAGAGAATGCCTTTGAGCCCCGGGATGGTGCGTGGGGAAATACCATTGCGGTTCAGATCAAGCTCGAAGACCAGATCGATGAAGTGCACACACCACAGGATGATCACAGCGATCACCGGCAGTATGGCCGCCGTCACCAGCCTTTTGCGCGATGCGCTTTCCTGCTGCGCCGCGGTCACTTGGGCCTGCATCTCCACGGATCGATAAGGTCAAAGATCGGACCGCTGGATCAGGCGGCCATTGTGTCAGGTGCAAAGGACCTGTTACTTTTGAGAACATGCTGCGTCGTCCGATCTTTTTCGTGTTCCTGGTGGTACTCGCCATGGTAAGCTGCTTTGCTCGAAAGGCTGAGATTTCGCCAGCAACCAGTGACCAGGATCTGAAGCCACCCAGCGAACTGGCCCTTCTCATGCGACTGATGGCCACACATGCTGACAGTGTGAAGGCCGCGATCGGTCGAGGAGATGAGCTTCCACCGTATCCCGAGGAGATCAAGACCTTGTTCACCGCTACGCCCACAGAAGGCATGCACATAGATCCGATCACCTACCCTACTTTCGGAAAGGACTACCAGAAGAAGGTGGAGATGCTCTACTCAGGTGCGCAAGAAGATCGCACGAAACTGTACAATGGACTTGTACAGAGCTGTGCCAATTGTCACACTACGCACTGTCCCGGCCCAATGATGCGGATCAAAAAGATGTACGTGGCCCTTTGATCGCCGTCCAGCATCCACCATTCTAAGCAAGCACGAGCCAGAGGACACCCGCCAGGGTGATCGCGGCAAAGCCGATCGTGATATCCTTCTTCAGGCTCGCATTCCCGGTAAAGAGCACGATCAAGTATTTCATGATCGTATTGGCGATACCCGCCATGATGATCGCCTTCGCCGCAAGAGCCAGCGTATCGTTCGAATTGCTCATGCGCGCCATGCTCAGGGTGATCGCATCCATATTGGTGAGGCCTGAAAGAACACTGGCCACATAGATCCCGGCCTCTCCATATTCTTCGCTCGCATAACGCATGAGCAATTTTACTCCGGCAAATATGGCGGCGAACTTCAGGGCGGCCTGGAAATTCAACGGGTTGCGCAGCGGTGGCCTTTCACTGATCTGTCCATTCCGTCGGTGCAGGATGAACGAGCAAATGGTACCTGCTGCCGTGAAGATCGCCATGGGCACTAGCAGACGTAAGGCCAGCGGTGGATCAAGCACGAAAAGGATCAACAACAGCCGTGGGAACATGATCGTGCTGGCCATGAGTATGCTGATGGCGAACGGTCTGGCCGCCGATGCATCCATGGTCCTGCTGCGCTGGGCGAAGCTCATGGTCACCACCGTGCTGGAAACCAGACCGCCCACCATGCCCGTAACGATCGTGCCTTTGCCACCCATCACTTTTGTGAGGAGATAACCGACCAGGCTCACGCCTGAGACCAGGATCACCATGATCCAGATCTCCCGAAGGTTCCATACATCATAAGGTCCGAATGATCCTTCAGGCAGGAAAGGCAACACCAGGGCACTTATCACTACGAACTGCACTATCGCCCTCAATTCGTTCAAGCGCAACCGGCCGATGAACTGATGGAGGCTCATCTTGAAGGAAAGCAGCAGTACCATGAATACCGCCACGGCCACACCTAACAGGACCTGGTCCGCATAAATGATCGCCCCGATAAGAAAGACCAGGATATTGGAGATCTCGCTCGTTCCGCCCACGCTCCCTTTTCGCGCCATCTGGGCATAGGCAGCTATCACCAGAGCAATGAAACCACCAAAACCGACAAGGAACGTATAGGGGTGGATGCGATCGGAGACGAAGGCCGCAAGGAACCCGCAAAGAGCGATAAGGGTGAAGGTGCGAACACCAGCGAACTGCCCCTCCTCACTTTCACGCTGTCGCACATGTTCGCGTTCCAGTCCTACAAGAAAACCGGCGCCCACTGCAACAAGAAGCTTCAGGAGAAAGTGATGCTCATTCTCCTCCAGTATGGTGATCTCGTCCATGGATCGGTGGGCCAACACGCCGAAGCCATGCCATAAGCACCAAAAGACGTACAGGTCGACCTTGCAACAGATCCGTCAGCACACCGATCGTGGAACTGCTTCCACGCACTTTTCAAGGCAGGCGGCACCAGTATTCTGCACCACCTGGTTCACAGAGTGCAAAAAGAGGAAGCTCCATTCCCGGTTTTACCAGGAGCAGACCGTAGTTCATCACTTCTTCCAGGTAATTGGCACCTTCCTCGGTGACCTCCAGCTCAATGGCGCGGTCGTGCGGTCTTTCCGGCCGTGGCCTTACCAGCCCGAGCCTCAACAGTGCTCCATCTCCTGCACCATGGCGTTGCGTAAAGACACGCATATCCATGTATCCGTTCATCAGGCGTGCCTTCAACTCATCGGCACGCTGCACCCGCCAGACGTCGCGGCCGGCGTTGGCGCGAGCTTCTTCCATGGCCATGAACTGCGATGCCGTGGGTTCGGCAAAAGTCTCTTTGAAGGGTGCCCTGGGCATCGGGTCGCTCTGCAAAAGCAGGAACAGGCTTGCGCTTTTTTCTGGCCGCACCAGGATCAGCTCCTCTTCTTTCGCATGAAAAAGGAACTCCTCCCCTTTGGCCGATGGCACGTGACCATTGTACCGTTGGTACTCCACGTTCATTTCGCGCCTTCTCAACAGGCCCAATCTTACCAGCGGTCCCAGGCTGGCACGGCGGCCCAGGAAGTCGCCAAGTTCTTCGTGACCATTTGCGCGCAGGTCTTGCAACCTGTTCCAGCGCATCTCGAACATCGCTGCGGACATGGATGCAATATTCCAGAGTTCAAGCAGGTCATTTCAGATCGTTGCAACACCGTTACCAACAGTACGGTGGTGAACCACACCGATCATACTGGCGATCAAAGGTTTGGCGTAGAGGGCGTAGTTTCCAGCCTAAGATGGTTGAAAACCGCGGGGGTGACTTTTTTGGACGTTGCTCCACCTACAGGCTGGCGCATTGCCGATGCATTTCATCTGCACACTTGCCACTAGTATTGACGCCAATGGACACGTCAAGGACGCGGACCACTGTCCCTGTTCGTCCAACCTGTCGTCCATATGGTGCTCTGGAAGATCTGCGTAAGGGGCGCAGCTGGAAACCCCGCAGCGCAGCGAGGAGTTGCAGGCGAAGCCACGCCCTGACGGGATCCCGCCCAAAGTATCCGCAGTTCCACTTTTTTCACCTTTTCACTCTCTCACCATTTCACGCGCACCACAGCCACACTCTGTACTAACTTAGCCGCCATTCTTTACAACACCCTCCATCCTATCCTGTGGCGATGAGCGAAAAGGCGAAGATCATCTTGGACGGCAAGACGTACGAGTATCCTGTAGTTGTTGGCAGTGAAGGCGAAAAAGCGATCGATATCAGCAAGCTGCGCGATGATAGCGGTTACATAACGCTGGACTTCGGTTACAAGAACACCGGCGCCACCAAGAGCGCGATCACCTTTCTTGATGGTGAGGAAGGGATCCTGCATTACCGCGGCTACCCCATAGAACAGCTTGCCGAGAAGGCGAGTTTCCTTGAGGTGGCCTACCTGCTCCTCTACGGTGATCTGCCAGCGAAGCAACAGCTCGATGAGTTCGAAGGGAACATCCGCTACCATTCTCTGGTACATGAGGACATGAAGAGGTTCTTCGAGTTCTTCCCCAGCAATGCGCATCCCATGGGCATCCTTGCGGCGATGGTCAATTCGCTGAGCACGTTCTATCCCAAGAGCCAGGACCCGCACCGGCCCATGAAAGAGGTGGAGCGTACCATGTACAGGCTCATTGCCAAGATGCCTACGCTGGCGGCCATCAGTTACAAGAACAATCTGGGCCACCCGTACATGTACCCGAACAACAAGCTCGGCTACGTGGAGAATTTCCTGCATATGATGTTCGGCCTGCCTACCGAGGATTATCAAGTGGATCCCGTGGTGGCCGATGCATTGAACACTCTATTGATCCTGCACGCCGATCACGAGCAGAACTGCAGCGCCAGCACCGTGCGTATGGTGGGCAGTTCACAGGCCAACCTGTACAGTGCGGTGAGCGCGGGCATAGCGGCTCTTTGGGGTCCGCTGCACGGTGGTGCAAACCAGGAGGTGATCGAAATGCTCGAAGCGATCCGCAATGATGGTGGAGATACCGAAAAATGGATCGGCAAGGCGAAGGACAAGAACGATCCATTCCGGCTCTTCGGCTTCGGGCACCGCGTGTACAAGAACTTCGACCCGCGCGCACGCATCATCAAGAAGAGCTGTGATGATGTGCTGAACAAGATGGGGATCAATGATCCTGTACTTGAGATCGCGAAGCAATTGGAGGAAATAGCGCTGAAGGACGATTACTTCATTGAGCGGAAGTTGTACCCGAACGTGGATTTCTACAGCGGCATCATCTATCGTGCGATCGGCATCCCCACGCGCATGTTCACCGTGATGTTCGCGCTGGGCCGCCTGCCCGGGTGGATCGCACAGTGGAAAGAGATGGTGGAGAACAAGGAACCGATCGGCCGCCCACGCCAGATCTACACCGGCGCCACCAAGCGGGATTATGTTCCGCTGGCCAAGCGTGGAGAGAAGGCGGTGAAGGCGTGATCCGATCTACTTCCTGATCAGCCCTTCGGTGCCAGGGTGAACGGAAATGAAGGACATCCCTTACTGGCGATCCATCGGAACGGCACACATCAAAAACGCTAGCTTCGCCTTTTTGACGCACCGCCTGCATCCATGCGCATCTACCGCTTCCGTGTATTGATCGATGATCCCAGCGAGGCTTTCCGGGATATCGAGATCGGATCGGAGCAGACCTTTCTTGACCTTCACAAAGCGATCAAGGATGCCTTCGCTTTCATCGGCCAGGAGATGGCCAGCTTCTATGTAAGCGATGAGAATTGGGAAAAAGGACCGGAGATCCCGTTGGCCGATCTTGGCTTCGCGGAGGATGGTGGAGAGTCGCCGGCATTGATGGATCAGGTATTGATCAGCGATCACATCCGAAGCACGGATCAGCGTTTCATCTACGCATATGATTTCCTTCACATGTGGATGTTCCTTGTGGAATTGATCCACGCGGGAATGCCTGAGCCAGGCGCTGAATATCCGCGGGTGGTAATGAGCATGGGCGTAGCTCCGGATGAGCATTCCAAGGAGGAGGATCTTTCAGCCGGTATCATGGAAGATGATCCCTACGCCATGGAGACCGATGAGCGCTACGAAGAGGAGGAAGGTGATGAGGACAGTCACCAGGAGGACGATGAAGACCTCAATATGGGAAGCATTGATGATCTTGGTGATGAGTACCGTTGATCGCAACGATCGGAAGATCCACCTGCCATGTCTTCTTCCCTCCCCTTGTTGATCGTTGTAGGTGGCCCTACCGCATCTGGAAAGACCAACGCCGCCGCGCTGATCGCGAAGCATTTCGGCACAGAAGTGATCAGCGCCGATTCACGGCAGTTCTATCATGCCATGCGGATCGGTACGGCCAGGCCATCCGGTGAAGAACTGCATGGTGTGAAGCATCATTTTCTTGGACATCTCGATCTGTCTGTGACATGGAGCGCAGGAGCCTTCGCGCGTGCTGCGGAGCCGGTGCTTCAGCAAATTATCGATCGATACCGCGTGGCTGTTGCCGTAGGTGGTAGCGGCCTTTATATCGAGGCGCTGACCAAAGGACTGGATCCATTGCCAGCCACGGATGTGCGGTTGCGCGAAAAACTTCTGGCCCGTGTAAAGGACCATGGGTTATCACCACTTCTCGAAGAATTAAAACGGCTCGATCCGATCGCCTGGGAAAAGATCGATCGAAAGAACCCGCACAGAGTGATGCGTGCTCTGGAGATCTGCCTGATCACCGGAAGACCGGGAAGTGCCCAGCGATCGGCCCCTGAGGAGCGTACGGATCTGCGCATCGTAAAGCTCGCGATGGATCTTCCGCGGCAGGAGCTCTATGATCGCATCGATCGGCGGGTGGACCGTATGATGAAGGAAGGATTGCTGGAGGAAGCCAAAAGACTTCATCCATTCTCACATCTCAACGCCTTGCGCACGGTGGGGTATCGCGAGTTGTTCGATCACTTCGATGGAAAGCTCTCGCTCTTCGAAACGGTGGATCTGATCAAGCAGCATACACGCAATTATGCGAAGCGTCAGATAACCTGGCTTCGCCGAGACCGTAACTGGTACTGGGTGCATCCTGATGACCAGACCAGGATGATCGCACTTAGTTCTTGACGAACTTCTGTCTTCGGATGATCCCTTCCTGCGACCGCAATTCCACCACGTATATACCGGATGGCAGCGCCTTTACATCGATCCGATCGGGTTCGTTGGTGGTGCGTGTCCCACCATCGAAAGACACTCTTCCAGCGGCATCGAGGATGCGTAAAGTGGACGCACCTTCGAACGGTGACCGTACGACCAGCACCTCATGAGCAGGGTTCGGATAGAGTTCCAGCGGTGAAGACGATGCACTCTCCCCCACACCGAGTTCCGTAGTAGTGAACGGTATGCGAATCTTCACCACACCTCCAGCAGGATGATACCGGACAACCGGGTAAAGTACATTATCGGCCTGTGTCCAGAAGTAAGCGGTATCCTTGAACGAATTGCCAAAACCTGTATAGATCGTACGCCATAGGACAAGGTTGTCCATGATCTGGTCCTGTACCTGAACTGTTCCGGTGCCCATGATCACCCAATCATCGGTATCGCCCGGGCCGCCAGGACAATCGTAAACATGCTGGACCCCTGAACCCATGACCATCGGATATTCCATGATCAGGAAGGGATCGGGGCAGAACGGAATGAATTGAGGCCCGCCCCCATCCACAAAAACACCCCCAAGCAAACGCAGTTCAAAAGGCGAATTGTTGAAGTACTGGTAATGCGTACTGCCGAAGATATCGGTGTATCTGGCCACGACGTTCGCTGTGGGGTAAGTGGAGAAATACGGTGTGCCGCTCGCTGGTTCAAAATACCAGAGTTCCTGTTGCGGTACGGGACTTCTCCAATCGGAAAGATCCCAAAGTATACCGGTACCTGATGTTTGAAGCTCGAGGCGTGGCACACTATCGGTCTCATGTACCTCATATTCGCGTGAGATGTGCGGAGGTACGGCCGTTGTTGAGGTATAGGGTAACTGCGCTGGAAGTACGGACGGTCCCATCGCCAGAAGAGCAAGTAGTGGTCTGGTCATGATAGCCTGTTTGGTGCTTGCGATCCGTTGATCAAGTATAGCGCGTCAGCAATGCTTGTACCGCACATTAGGTATCAGCAAGAGGCTGTAGCTCGGTCAAGTGCTGCCTCATTGCGCCTTGTACGTACATTATAAAATATGAACACCTGCCGGTGGGGAATATTGACCCCATTCCGGAAATTTCGAACATTCCGATCGCCAGCCAACGAATGGTGGCTTTGACACGTCCTTCATCCAAAAGACGATCATGGAAAGATTGTACGCGATCGCGCTGGCCGTAACAGCGCTCGGTGCCACCGCCCAGGTGACCATTACCACTACGAACGATCTGAACTTCACCCCTGCAACGGTCACCATCCAACTCGGGGAAGCTGTGCAATTCAATGTCAGCGGGATCCACACCGCTACACAGGTCTCTGAAACAACTTGGAACGCGAACGGGAATACCATGCTTCCCGGTGGATTTCACTTTACTGCTGGCACACACATGTACACACCTACGGAGATAGGTACCATCTACTTCGTGTGCCAGCCACATTCGGGTATGGGCATGAAGGGGACCATCGTAGTGGAGACCAACACCTCCGTCACCGATCATAGCGCTGTACCCTTCCGTCTATATCCCAATCCGGCCAATAATGAGATCAATGTTGAAGGCGCTGGCGTCACGGAACTGGTGATCGTGGATGTGCAGGGGCGCGAGGTGTTGAAGACCATGTTGAAGATGAACGACCGGATCGATGTTTCAACTCTTCCCGAAGGAAACTACACGACCATCATTCGCAACGAAGGGAACGTGGTGGCCACACAACGTCTCTCCATCGTACGGTGAGCACTCATAGCTGAAGTGAAGAAGGCGCCCCAATGGGCGCCTTCTCATTTTGGAACGATCGGTTGGATCAGGAGAGCAGCCTTTGCCTCAGCGCGAACTCCAGTTGTTGGTTCGCATCGATCAACTGTTGCGTATGGTCGGAACGTTCGCGTTCCTTCATATGATCCAGGAATCCCTTTCGGATGGAGAACATCACCTGATGATGGTCCCATGGCTTCTGCAAGTATTGACTGACACCACCGAGGTTGATGGCATCGATGACCGCCTGTATATCGCTGTAGCCGGTCATGATCATCCGTTGCACCAGAGGATACTTTTCCTTCACCTGGCGTAACACTTCACTGCCCTGCATGCCTGGTAGACGCTGGTCGGCAATGAGCACATGCACCTCCTCCCGGCTCAGATGGTCCCATACCTGGGCGGCATCTGCGGCAAGCAGGATGCGTAGTTCTTTGCGAAAGGAGGAGAGGAATGCCTGCCGGTTCGCAGCATCATCATCCAGGTAAATGACAGTTGGTACCACGTGTTGTGCTGGTTGAAGGAACATCTCTCCCATGACGATAAGCTTCTGATCGATGCTTTTTACGGCCTCCCGGTGAGAAGAGTTACACCCCTTGACGCTGGGCCTGGAATTGGCCGAATTGAGGCCAAAGGGAGCCCAAGTGATAATAAGTACCGACCAAATGACCATCCGTTTGCTTTTGTGAACTTTTATTTCTTCATTTTTGCCTTCATGAACCTACCAGTGAAGCATTGATGGAGGAGTTGGAACGGAAGGGATCATCAGCCATGGACCATGAGCCTAGGCTATTTCGTTTGCCTGCCGATCGTAGCGCCTTGCAGGAATTGCTGCGTACATGGCCACAACTGCAAGTGTTCGATGAACTGATAGGCCAGCTACAGGAACTGGTGAAGTCCTTGAACCCTTCGTTGAAGTTCACCAAGGAAGAACTTCGCCACGCGGCCATGGCCCATGTAGGTGACAGAGCCATGGAAGAATATGGCGTATGGGTCCATTATCCGTGGAGCCACCGCTTGGTACATCTCCTTGATGAGAAGGAATTCTCGCTTGTACGCACCGATCGCAACCGCAATAAGATCACCCGTGAAGAACAAGCACTACTTGCGACCAAGAGGGTCGGCGTCATCGGCCTGAGCGTTGGCCAGAGCGTGAGCCTTACCATGGCCTTGGAACGGTGTTTCGGTGAGATCAGGCTTGCCGATCATGACATTCTTGAGCTGAGCAACCTCAACCGCATTCGAAGTGGGGTGCATAATCTGGGCCTCAACAAGGTCATCAACGTTGCCCGTGAGATCGCCGAGATAGATCCCTTCCTAAAAGTGGTACCGTTCACTGAAGGAATTTCCCAAGGGAACATCGACCGATTCTTCACTGAAGGGGGTAAGCTGGATATGTTGGTGGAAGAATGTGATAGTGTTGACGTAAAGATCATCGCAAGGCAGAAGGCGAAGGAGTTGAAGGTACCTGTGATCATGGAGACCAGCGATCGCGGAATGCTGGATGTGGAACGGTTCGACCTGGAGTCCGAACGCCCGATCCTCCATGGCTTCGTGGATCATCTGGACCTTTCACTCGCGGCAAAGGCAAGAACGAACGAAGAGAAAATGCCTTTCGTGCTCCCGATCATCGGCCTTGAGACCATGAGCGTTCGCATGAAGGCCAGTATGCTGGAGATCGAGAACAGCGTTAGCACCTGGCCGCAATTGGCGAGCGCGGTGGCCCTTGGCGGATCTATCGCCACCCATGTCGCTCGCAGGATCCTTCTTGGACATGAGATACAGAGTGGCCGATGGTGGATGGATGTGGATGAGATCATCGGTGTGCAAGAGAAGATCCCGGGTCAGGAACTGTCCTCCATCGAGATCCCGGAAATGGATCTGGATGATGCCTCTGTTCATCAAGGCCTTAAAAGATCCGTCGCCGGATCCGTCATTTCCAGGGAACTGGCTGCCGAGCTTGCTTTGGCGGGTTCCACCGCGCCTTCAGGAGGAAATTGCCAGCCATGGCGGTTCATCCATAAGGAAGATCACCTATTGATCTGCCTTGACAGGGAGCGTGCAAAAAGCTCATTGGACCCTGGTGGCCGATATGCATTCCTGGCCTTGGGTGCCGCCGCCGAAACAATGGTCTTGAAGGCCCATGAACTCGGTTGGTCCGCACAGATCGAATTCACCTCTGATACATTGGACAAGGATATGGTGGCCGTTCTTCGCATCACAGGGAGAACGCAACCGGATCCATATGAACTATCGCTCGCCTCTGCGATCGAACTGCGTTGCACCAACCGAAGACCATCGATCGAGACGAAAGTCCCACCGTCCGAGGTGGAGAAACTTCAGCGCTCCTTCCAGGGTCACTTCAGTGATGTTCATTGTGATATCGTCACCGATACCGACACCATAAATTCGATCGCAGACCTTTGCGGCCAGGCTGAGAGAATACGGTTCTTGAACAGGACTTGTCACTATGACATGTTCATTCGTGAAATGCGGTGGAACGCGGAGCAGGTGAATGGAACAAAGGATGGCATCGATATAGAGACATTGGAACTCAGCCTTACCGATAAGGCCGGTCTTCGCGTGGCTGCCGATCCGAAGGCGATGTCATTGTTGAGGAACTGGGGAGCGGGAAGGGCTATGCACAAGATCAGCTCAAAGACAGTTCGCTCATCTTCGGCATTGGCCGTTCTTTCGGTCCCTTCGCTCGATCTGCATCACGCGTTCATGGCTGGCCGCGCGTTGCAACGTTTCTGGTTGAGCGCTACGTTATTGGATATGCTCGTACATCCCGTTGGTGCGCCCATCTTCATGGGCATTCATGGTCTGTGGGACAAGCAAGGGATCTTATCCCGGCAGGAGCATGAAGGTGCCGCCCATATACTTGCCCAATTGAAGGCCATTTTGGGATCCAGGGACAAACAACCTTTCTTCATGGTACGAATGGGAAAGGCAGCTCCTCCTTCCGCGAGAAGTTTGAGAAGACCTCTTGGGAATTATTATACATCCATTTCTGAAAAGCAGTCCGCTGCGATCCACACCAAACCGCACTGAGATGGAAATTGAAAAGATCACCATCAAGGCCTTTAAAGCCGTGGATGACCCTGATGCATGTAAGGAGTATGTGCATGAACACGTAAAAGTATTGGAGGATATTGGCGTCTTTTCAGCATTGAAGCCGGATCTATCGTGGATCGAAGATCCAAATGTGATCGTTATCACGGCCCGCCATGAACACCTGGGGCTGGTCGCTGGGATAAGATTGCATGTAGCTTCCTTCGGCCATGAACTTCCAATGCAAAAACAGCTTTCAAAACTCGACAACAGGATCTCTGCTTATCTGGGGGATCTATTGCCTGACGGTAATGGAGAGATCTGTGGCTTATGGAATGCACATCGTTTTGCCGGACGGGGAGTTCCCATGCTGTTGATGGAGACTGCTGTGGCTATCGCGAATCAGGTCGGGCTCACTTCCATGGTCACCTTTATAGCAGAGTACGTTGCGCCTTATGCCGCTCAAAGTGGATTCAAATTGATGGATCAACTCCAGAACGGCGGCATATTCGTTTATCCCATTCCAACTATCAAGTCCCATGCAATGGTATTGAGTGACGCGCTCTCCATGTGTTCGGCGGATACGCTCCATCGCCAACGTATTCTAAGTCTTCGATTGCGTCCTCACCAGAAACGCTCTGAATGTCCCAAGGACGTTCTACTCGAGGTGGAGTATGAACTCCTGGAGCAGGCACCATCAACTGATGAGGTTGCCGGTAGGAAGGTGCAGGCGGCCTAGGACATAACATTTTAACGCATGCTCCGTAAAAACGGCCCATGCGTGAGTTCGCGATACTTCTCTTTTCGGGAATAGCCTTTCTTGGCTACGGGTCGGGCGGCCATGGCCTGGTCGAGATCGAACCTCGATCCACCGTGGCCCACATCGGCAGGTCCATGGAACTGTTCACTGATTCAGCAGGTTCGTGGCAGTTGCAGGATGTGATCACATCAGCGCCATTCTCATCCTGTGACGAAGACATCCCCACCTTGGGTCTCTCCAGATCAGTTCATTGGCTAAGAACAGAGGTAAAGAACAGCTCAGGCGAACCCTATCTCTATCTCGCGTTCGCATACCCAGGAATTGACGAACTTGATGTGTACGCCGTGAACGGCAGCAAGATCCGCCATATTGCCGAAGCTGGCTTGAGCAGGAACGACAGGTCGAACATCGACCTACTGTTCGAACTGGATCTTGAAGAAGGATCATCCACCATGATCTATTTACGCCTACGCGGCTATAAGCATATACATGCCCCGGTCACCATCGGGACCACGGCAGCGATCAATAAAGGCATCACCGGACGCTACCTCGCTTTCGGAACTTACTTGGGCATCATGGTAGTGCTGTTCCTATATAACCTCTTCGTTTATTCTTCCACAAAGGACCGGAATTACCTGTTCTACTTGATGTCCATCTTGATCCTTACCTGCACTCAACTCTCCCTGCAGGGTCATGGTCCATTCAATTACATCGATATCAGTGGCTGGCTCACTTCCAGAGCGGCCTTGATCTTCAATCTTCTTGCCATACCGCTGGGGTATGAATTCGCGCGTCGATTCATCAATACGACAAAGTATGTTCCTCGTATGGATAAGGCGGTGAAGTTCATTTACCTCGCGTTGGCCATCATCGGCATCATATATCTGGCGAAGGATCCATGGCTTGGCCAGGAGCTAGGAAATTCGATCTCGGGGATCGCGGCATTCTACCTTCTTACAATGGGTATCATTTCCTTCAGGAAAGGTTCCCGGCAGGCGGGGTTCTTTCTTCTGGCGTGGACTGCTTTCTTGCTCGGCGTAATTGTTTTCGTCCTTAAGGATGAAGGTGTATTGCCATATGGGACAATAACAGTTCTTGCCATGCCCATCGGATCAGCCATCGAAGGCATACTCCTCTCCTTCGGTCTTGCCGATCGGATCAACATCCTGCGCCGGGAAAAAGAACAATCACAGGCCGAAGCCCTTAAGATCTCAAAGGAGAACGAAAAGATCATCCTGGAACAGAATATCGTGCTTGAGGAAAAGGTACGCCAGCGCACATTCGCCTTACAGGAAAGCAATGAACACCTGAAACGGACCCAGACACAATTGGTGAATGCCGAGAAGATGGCATCACTTGGTCAGCTTACCGCAGGCATCGCCCATGAGATCAACAACCCGATCAACTTCATCACCAGCAATATTCATCCGTTGAAGAGGAACATCGGTGAGATCGTGGAAGTGATCAACGATCATCTGAGCATCGATCCCGATCAGGCTACTGAACAGATCATGGAGCTAAGGGCTAAGGCCGATCGGATGGGCATCACCGAATCCATCCAGGAGTTGGATGACATCATCAAGAGCATAGCAGAAGGTTCTGCGCGCACCGCTGAGATCGTTCGCGGCCTGCGCAACTTCTCACGTCTCGATGAGAGCGATCTGAAGTGGAACGATCTGAACGAAGGCATTCGAAGCACCATCACCGTGCTGGCACCGCAATTCAGGGACAGGGTCACCATGCGGATGGAACTGGGGGAATTGCCCAAGGTGGAATGTTACGCCGGCAAGGTGAACCAGGTGCTCATGAACATCCTTACCAACGCCATACAGGCCACCCTCGCAGTACCGGGCGATCACGAACGCGTGGTATCCATCACCAACTGGGCGGCCGGCGATCATGTGATCATCGCCATAAGGGATAATGGCACCGGGATCAGCGATGAGGTGAAGCAGCGCATGTTCGATCCGTTCTTCACCACCAAACCAGTAGGTGAAGGGACCGGCCTGGGTCTCGCTATCGTATACGGCATCATACAGGACCACTTTGGCCATTTGGAAGTGGAGTCATCTCCCGGCGGTGGTGCTGAGTTCAAGATCATACTCCCGATACGTCACCAGCAATTGAACGAACGAAGAGCATGAGCATGAGTGAACGAGTACGCGTGCTTTTTGTAGATGATGAAGAGCATAATCTGAAAGCCTTCCGTGCGGCCTTCCGCCGTGAAATGGACGTCTTCATAGCCAACTCCGGCCCGGCAGCCTTGGAATTGCTGCAGAAGGAGGATGTGCATGTGATCGTTTCCGATGAACGCATGCCCGGCATGAGCGGATCGGAACTGCTGGCCGTGGTGCGTGAACGCCACCCCCATGCCATGCGCATGCTGCTCACTGGTTATGCCGATCTGGAGGCGGTAATAGCTGCGGTGAACAAGGGAGGAATTTATGCTTACGCCACCAAGCCGTGGGATGAGAACGACTTACGCCTGAGGATAGTGCAGGCCTTTGAGATCAATCAGCTACGATCGGAGAAGGAACGCCTGCTCCATCAATACAAACAGGTCTTCGATGCGGGCGGCGATCCGATCGTGCTGGTGGATGCCGATTGCAAATTGCTTGATGCGAACCCTGCTCTCGCCAGGCTTCTTGGCAAAGCGAAGGAGGAGGTGATCGGTGCTTCATTCATCGATTTCGTGGTCGATCCATCAGGCTTGGTGCGTTCATTGAAAAAAGCGCGAAAGGGGAACGAATTCCTGAACGTGGACCTCACCATTCGTACGCCAGCGGGTGATCTTATAGACTGTCTTATGACCGCCACTTATCTCGGTCGCCGGTCGGGCACCCGGTCGGCCTTCCAGGCGATCATTAAGGACATCACCGATCGGAAGCAGGAAGAGAACAGGCTCCGGAAGCTCAACTCAGAGCTGGACAAGCGGGTCGCAGTACGCACTTCCCAATTGCTGGAAGCGCTGGAGGATATCGGTTCCTTCTCTTATACCGTGGCGCATGACCTGCGATCGCCTTTGAAGAACATAATGGCATTGAGCCGGCATTTGAGCGAACATGCCGAAGACAATATTGATCGGGAGGAGGTGAAACAATTCGCCGATCGGATCGAAAAAGGAAGTGACAGGCTTATCGAACTGGTGGATGATCTACTGAGGTTCTCACAGACCAACGACCGCCAGTTGGAGCGCCTGGAGACCGATCTGAAACAACTGGTGAAGGCCGTTATCGATGAACAGGTCTCCGATGAGCGCAAGCACCAGATCGAGCTGCAGATCGCTCCTGATACACATGTGTTCGCCGATGCGCCGATGCTTAAAGTGGTGCTGCACAACCTGCTGAGCAACGCATTGAAGTTCTCCCGCACCGTGAGCGCCCCCAAGATCACGATCGCCCACCATCGGGACGGTGAGAATGATGTCATAGTGGTGAGTGATAATGGTGTGGGTTTCGATCCAAAACATAACGAACAGGCGTTCGCTGCATTCAAACGATTGCACAACAACTCACAATTCGAAGGCACCGGATTGGGCCTGGCCATCGTACAACGCATCATCAACCGGCATGGTGGCAGATCATGGGCAGAGAGCCGCATCGGCCAGGGAACGCACATCCATGTATCCCTGCCTGCAGCCGATCATGAAAGACAATTCCCTCCATTCTTCAAGGTGGCGTGAAACCTGGCGGCCACACCTTGCGTAACAGCACCCCGAAGTCATCATCCATGAAGTACATCTACACTTCCCTGCTCACGATCAGCTTCAGCGCAAGCCTCTTTGCCCAGGGTAAATTGGTCGATCGCCGCGATCAGGCCGAAGGCTGGTATGTGCCGATCCATGGTGAGGTCATTGTTGAAGGCGACAAAGCAGATGACGTTCATCTCACCCTGTATAAAGGAAGCACCGAACTGGGTTCGCTCACCACCAAGAAAAAAGGCACTTTCGATCTGGAATTGGATATCGACCAGGTCTACATGGTGCGCCTGATCAAGGAGGGCCACCAGGAAAAAGTGATCTGGATAGACACCTCCCTGCCGGCGGATCTGGTCGACTATCCCGACTATTTCTGCTTCGTGCAACTCAGTCCCGGCAACATGGACCGTGTCGATCCGTTCTACCATGATTTTCCATCGGCTCTGATCCGTTACAGCGCTGAAAAAGGCGGTTTCTACCATAGCGAGGATTACCTCACTCACATCACCACGAAACTCTCGGGCATCGCCACGGCCAGTCCTTGAGGATCGAAAATTTTTCTCCTCTAGCTTCAAACACAGAACCAGGCAGGAGGAGATCAGGGAAGCGGGCCCGTAAGCCCGCTTCTTCTATTTTCCTTGTATTGTTCGGGCGTATCCCTCCGCAAAGCTGCGGGCCGGGCTCTACGTTCCAACTCCTCGGCTGTTGAATGCACAGCCTGTGGGGTTTCCACTTCGATCCCTTACGCGCTGGCGCAATGCCGGTACATCGCGTTCACGATAGTTATGGCGGTGTTCAAGGTCGAATATTCCGCTCCGATCTGCGTAAGTGGCGCAGCCGGAAAGCCCGGACCCCACCCCCCGGCCCCTCCCCGACCTCCCCCTCTTTCTCCCCCTCCGGTAGAGGGGGAAGAT
>JAEZAU010000096.1 GCA_023430325.1 Bacteroidota bacterium
CGATCAGCATCGATCTGCGCGATCCTGGCACAGCCACTTTCGGGACCGGTGCACAACGCGATCTTGGTGGTACAATGGCGCTCTGGACCGGTAATGTGATCGCCAACGGTTTTGTTTCCTATTCCGGCGCGAACAATGATCGTGATCCCATATTGAGTGCGATCGGTGGCGTGGTGCCTACCAATGTGATCAGCGGTTACCACCCGGCGGATGTCAACCTGGATGGAACGGTGAGATACGTGGGCGCGGAAAATGATCGGGACCGGGTGCTGATCACGATCGGCGGAGTGATCCCCACGGCAACACGCGTGCAGCAGTTGCCGTAGGGATCATTCGTTCAGCGCCGCAGAAAGTGGATCATCTGCGTGCCGGAGGCGATGTACACCGTTGCGACATACGCACCGGATGCAAGTTCACCGATCCCGAGCGTGGCATGATCCGCAAGAACAGCCTCTGTCATCACGATCCTGCCATCTGTTGAAAGGATCTCCACTGATCGGATCACATCATCACATTCGATCGTCAACCGATCATCAGCAGGATTCGGCCAGGCCAGCACGCCCGGCTTCCGATCGATCGAGGACACACTTGTACTGTTGCCGCTGGATGGATCGATGCGCGTGCCCCAAATGTTATCGCCCTCGGTCGCCCAGAACAGAACAGCACCTCCATCGTTGGTGGGAAGCATGCGTTGATCGCCATAGAACGGATGGTAGCTGGTGGGCGCCATGGTGAATGGAGCCGACCATGCAGGCACGCCATCACTATTGAGCATCATCGCCTGGAACCCGGCGGAAGTCTGGTGTGAAACGAACATGTTGCCTTGATCGGTGACCGCGATCCGTGCATGTGGGATGTAGGTATTCTCCTGGATCGCCAGCACTCCATCCTCCATCCAGAGCGGATCACCGTTCAGATCGAACTTCTGAACGTACAGATCGCTGTTGTCCGCCGGAGGGCGGTTGTCGCTCCATGCGAGGTAGGCGTGACCATCGCGTACCACGAGCGAAGGCCGCACCTGCGATGCGGGATGATCGCAGCCCGGTTTCACGTCGGGTTCCCACACCAGTGCACCGGAAGTATCGATCCGGCTCATCAACAGATCGGAGCCATCATGAAAGGTCAGCAACAAGCCACCATCACCATCCGCTGCTCCTGTGAAGCCACCGTCACCAAGTCCGGGGGTGGTGGTGGTCGGCTCCACGTTGCCGGTCCATGCCATCACCCCTTCAGGGTTCACGCGTTGCACGCGGATCTCTGCGCCCATCGCGTTGGATGATGACCAATACAGGTACATGCCGCCATTGCCGTCCGTTACCGCGTTCATCGCACCGAAACCGCTGGCTGGTACGTAGGTGCCATTGAAGTCCTGTTCAACAGTTCCATCATCACCCACGACATTGTACGCCACCACGGGATTGCCGCCCTGGTGATTCGGTGACCAGGCCACGAAAGCTCCATCCTCCTTCATTACCACACGAGGCTGACCGATGGTGTAGAAGTTGCTGTTCGTGCGGCCCGCCACCAGGGCAGGCTGCGCCCACTGCGGCATGCCGGCATCATCAAAGCGTTGCGCAAGGAGCGTATCGCCACCCATGATGTAGGCGATCACGAAACCTCCATCGGCATGGAGCGCCACGCCCACATCGCTGATCCCCTTGGTGGGATGCATCGCAATTTGCCGGCCATCCACCTCCCAGGCCGCCACACCATCGGCATCGATCCGTTGGCCATACACTTCCATTTTTGTATTGCTCACCCGCCCATCGAGCCAGAGCACGAACCAACCGTCGCTACCATCGGGGATCACGCGCACCGTGTTCTGTTCGTTGGCGGCCTGGCTGATCGAAAGCGGCGGATCGGGAGGAATTGTCCATTGGGCCGCTGAAACCAGGGAGATAAGCAGGGAACAAGCGAGTAGATGTTGTTTCATGGGGATCGTTCTTTGGACCTTCAATATTAATTCGCGAAAGCAATTATCTGACGTGGGGGGATGTATCAGGAAAATGGCTCGATCAGGGTGAACAGTTGCCCGCTATTACGGATCCATGGTTGACAACTCAGGGCTCGCGGCCGATCGCACCGATCCGAAAAGATCGAACTTGGCCGGTCCAAAAAGTCTACACCATGAACCCGAAGGAGAAGAGCCAGGCGGAACCTTTCGAACTCTCTGAACAGTTCCAGCGAGCCATACTGGACAGGCAGATCAGGATGCAGGAGCGCCAGTATGAACTGGAAGAAGAGCAACCCGGCCCGATCTGCGATCCAGAAGAGGACGGCACCTGCTCGATGTGCTTAGGTTAGGACCTACAAAAACCGATCGGATCACTTCGGTTGTTGCATTGTCCAGCAATGCATGCCGCCACCCTGCCAGTTGATCGCACGCGGATCGATCGGCACGATCATGCGATCGGGATGCCATTTCCGTATGATCTCCTGAAAACGGAGGTCCTTCATGCGCATGGCCTCGGGCATTCCTTCATGCCAGTAAGCGGGAACGAATACACGGCCATTGGTGACCAGGTAATTCAAATACGAAGCAGCAGGAATGTATCGGATCGTATCGCCATGATGCAGATCCTCATACAATTCCAGCAACATGCGATCATAGGAGCGTAACGTATCCAGCATGTGCTTGTATTCCTCCACGAATGGCACGGGCACCTTCACCACCTGGATGCCTGATCGTTCCAGAATGCGAAGGTTCTCTTCCATCCGCGAGCGCGTCACCACCTGCACGCTATCGCCGAGCTCTTCATCCTCCGGCCAGGAAAGGAGCACGGTATTCTCGTTCACGAATCGGCAGAATTCATCCACATGTCCACCGGTGCCCTGATTGAAAACGCGGCCGTGGATGCGCGGCTCCAGATACCACATGTCATCGGCCGGTCCTTCCTTCAACCAGATGATATCCTGCACACCGAACACACGCTTCAGTTCCTTCTCAAGGCTGTCCTTGCTCCAGCCGGGATTGCGCTGCATGGTCACAGCCTCCACCTGCAACAGCGTGCCTTTGCCGTTCACCTCCACCGCGCCACCTTCCACCACCATGGCCGTTTTCACCACCGGAAGGCCAAGCCGATCCGCGATCATGCGCGGGAATTCCTTCTGACCGTTGATGATATGTGACGGAATGCCTGACCTGGACTTGTGATCACCGTAATAGTTCCATTCGCCATCCAGGATCACCAGACCACCCGTATCCGTGCGCAGGAAGATGGGACCTGCGTCGCGCACCACCGGTGAAGAGAGCGTGTCGGGCATTACCAGGAATCGCGCATCCCGCCCGATCCCCAGACTGTCCCACCGTGCTTTCACCACGCGCGATATGCTATCTCCATCCACCACGCACACGATGCCCGAGCCCGGCTCCAGGCCAGCCACGAGCTTATCCAGCACGGTATCCGTAGACATGCCATAATAGCTCAACCACACGGCCTCATGCGGTTCCCATTCCGCTGGAAGGAAATACGGCGGCGTTTCGGCGGTGCGCTGCTCCATGCAGGCGCTGAGGCACAGGAGCAGGAGGAAAAAGGGAGGGCTCTTCATCGGATGGTTGCTTCCCTCGATTACATCCTGGAGAGTGCGTATTGATCCATCCTCTTGTTTTTTGTACAGAAAGCAAGACTAACGATAGCCGCCGCAACTTAAACGATTCTATCTAAACTATTGAAGGGGGCAAGCCAGAACAAGAAATTAGGTGAACCATAAGATCACAGATCCATCCCAGCCCCATTCACCCGCAACCATTCCTTCCTTTCCCTATAATCCGGCATCACCTTATCCAACGTGTTCCAGAAAGCATCGGTGTGGTGTTCGTGAAGGAGGTGGACGAGTTCATGAGCCACGATGTAGTCCAGCATCTTCAACGGAGCCATCATACACTTCCAGTGGAAGTTGATGGTGCCGTCGGCGGAACAGGAGGCCCAGCGGTGTTGTAGTTCCATTACACGCACCTCCTTTGCTTCAACACCGAGTTTGGTTTGGAAGTAGCGTACACGCTTGGGCAGGTGCTGTGCTCCTTTATCCCGATAGAAATCCTTGAAGGCCTTATCTGCTTTGGGCAAGGATGATGAACGAAGACAGAACCATCCGTCCTTCAATATCAACGGTTGCTTCTGTTTTTCCACCAGGGTCAGACGATAGGATGAGCCCAGGTAGAGGAAGCCTTCACCCCCTACGAATTCGCGTTCGATCCGTGTGGCGTTGAGGTCTTCCCACTCCGCCAAACCTCGATAGATCCAGGGGCGTTTGCGCTCCAGAACGAATTCCACCTCATCGTTTGACCATTGCTCGGGTGCGAGTACCGAGATGCGGCCATCACGCTCGATGTAAATGCTGGCGGTCTTGCGATCGCTGCGGTTGAGATCGTACTCAATGTCCTTATAGCGCAGGGTCATGTCAGTAGATCTCTATGCCGCACCTTGGCCAGCGCGGTGATGTCCGACACGATCTTCTCGCTGTTGGCAATGAGCTTCGGATGGTTCGAACTCAGGACCACATCACTCAGTTCGCCTTTCAATTTTTTGATCTGGAACGCATTGTCCCAGAAGTCCACGATGTGTATGGTTCCCCTCAGTTTCTCCACCGCCTCTATCGTTACCGTTTCCAGTGCGCGAAGATCGATATCATTCAATGCGCTGCCATTGAATGACAGGTCAGCGATCATGTCCTTGAAGCTGGCAGTGATCGTACTGATGCGATCCCCCCGTCCCTGTTGCACTTCTCCAGTCAAGCCTTCTAGCGCATCCGCCAATGCATCCCAATCCTCTTTGTGCTGAAGGATCAGTGCGTCGAGCTTTTCGCTCAAGCGCTTGTACATGGAAGGATCCTCACCGAAATGCACTTTGCAATGCTTGCGGATGGCATGCTCCATTTCGCTTGCCTTCGCCCGGCTGCTCTTGTGCTTGTTCAATTGCTTGATGAACACCGGCGAGATCAGTTCCACTGGTGGGATCTTCGGGTCGATGCCCAAACTGATCAGGTGTTCGTTGACCAGCCGCTTTACCTTTTCTCCTGCACCAGTGATGTGAAGCGAATCATCCTTGTATCGCTCCTTCACCCGGTTCAACAGGTAGCCGAAACGCTTGAGTGGGATCTTATACGGTTGTGCCAGCGCATGGGGAAGAATGATGTCCATACTCTGCAGGAACTTTTTGTAGAACACGCCGAAGGACTCCCGCAGCTTCACATCCTCGAGCATTTCAATTGCCCGCTCTAGAACGGCGTACTGTTTCTTCTCGTCCTTGATCCGTTGTTCAACGAAGTCTTGGATCTCGGAAATGCCTTTCTCCTTGAATAGGTTGATGAGCCGTTGATATCTCGTCTCCAAAATAGGCACCTCATCCTTGATGTTCCGCAGTGAATCCAGGATGTCGTTGCGGTCCTCTTCCGAATAGATCGACAGCGCTTCCTTCAGATGCTCAGTAAGGCCGATGTAATCGACCACATAACCCCGGGTCTTTCCTTCTGTCACGCGGTTCACGCGTGCGATTGCCTGCAAGAGGTTATGTTCCTTGATGCGCTTGTCGATGTACATCACCTGTTCCACCGGAGCATCGAAGCCGGTCAACAGCATGTCGCACACGATCAGGAAGGCGATGCCGGTCTCGGACTTATCCGGATCGAAACGCTTTTTGAAGTTGTCCACTGCAGAGATCTCGCGAGCATGTTTCCGCGCTTCAGTGATCACTGCAGCTTCATTCGTGCCATCGGATGAGATCACAACGGCGGTCCGGAGGAACTCCACCTTGCTGATCAGCTCGGGATCATGTCCTTCGCGTGATCGCTCCTTCTCCAGCCAGGCCTGTAGTGCGGCATCGATCTTTTGTTTGTACCGGATCGCGGCGATCTTGCTGTGGCAAACCACCTGGGCCTTGAAACCGTTCGGAAGGATGTTGCCGATGTAGTGTTCAACCAGATCGGCGGCGATGGCGGCGATGCGGTTCTCAGATTCCAGGATATCGCCACTCGCACCGTACTTCTTCTTGATCAGCTCGATCTGTTCCGGTGTGAGGTGACCGAAGAGGTCCTCGAACTTCACATCGAACTTGTGCTTGTCCTTAAGTGCGGTCTCTGATGTGCGGCCTTCATAAAGGATCTGCACGGTGGTGCCATCATCCACCGCATCCTGAAGTTTGTACTGATCGATGTACGTGCCGAATCGATCGTGGGTCTTTTTTGAATGCCGTTCGGTGATCAACGGCGTTCCGGTGAACGCGATCTTGGTGGCATTCGGGAAAGCCTCGAAGAGGTTATCGCCCAGATCGCTGCTTTGGGTGCGATGCGCTTCATCCACCAGCATCAGGATGCGTTCCGAAGTGTTCACCGTGCCGAACACACTATACTCCGGCAAAGGCTCGGTCGTGAATTGTGATGATGGCTGCGGGCGCAATACATCGCTCACATAACCGGGAAGTTTGTCCTTCGCCTCGCGGAACTTGTGCACCATTACGATGCTCAGGTTGCTGCGATCATCCTTGAGCTCCTGCTTTAATTGGGCGCTGCTGTCGATGTGGTTCACCTTTTCACCAGCCAGCGCTGCTGTTTCGCCCAATTGCTCTTCAAGGTCCACGCGATCTATCACCAGGATCAGTTTCAGATCCTGCAGATCCTGCGTTCTGCGCAGCTTGCGGATCAGGAAGACCATTGTAAGGCTCTTGCCACTGCCTTGCGTGTGCCAGATGGTGCCAGAGCGTGCGAGCGCATCTTCACCTCTCCGCAAACGCTCTACGATCTTGGACACTGCACGGTATTGCTGGTAGCGGCCGGCCACCTTGATCAGACGCTCGCCAAGTGTCATGAAGAGCGTGAAGTTGCGCAGAAGGTCCAACAGCACTTCCTTGTTGAACATGCCCTGTACCAGCACTTCCTGACTTCTTTCCACGCCAAGGGGTGGAGAGAACTGCGCGTACTTCTCCGGGTGAATGGTCTTCCATTCGTAGAAATGCTCCGGGCCGCTGGTGATGGTGCCGAATCGCGCCTTGTCGCCTGTGGTGGCCACGAGCAACTGATTTGTATGGAACAAACGTTCCTCCCCTTCACGCAATCCTGCCTCCCGCGTCTCGGGCCGTTGATCGCTGTAGCGGTGAAGCTGCTTGATCGCCTCCGCCAAGGGATCACTGGTGAATGAATTGGCATCTTTCGCCTCCACGACCACGATCGGCAGTCCATTGACGAACAGGACTACATCCGGGATGATGAAATCCTTTACCCGGCCGGGTGTGTCGATCCTGAATTGATTGATCGCGATGAAGCTGTTGCTCTCCGGATCCTGGAAGTCGATGAGTTTGACCACAGGATATTCTTCGCCGGTGATCTCGTTGCGATCCACCGTGCATTTGTAGAGCATCTCCAGCACATCGCGATTCGCCTCGATAAGCGTCTTGCCAGCCTGCGCCGTCAACTCTTCGAACAGGGTGTCCAATTGCCGATCCGTGAGCCATTGCTGACCACTATTGGTGAGATTAATGGCGCGGACCGAACGGTTGAACTCTTCACGTAAGGCTACTTCCCGAAAACTTGTACGCAGGCTTACAGATGGGTCACTTGGAATGCACTCGCCCTGGTCGATGCACCTCCAACCCAATGCTTCCAGCTGTTGTAGAAGCGGCCGCTCAACAAATCGATATTCGGACATCGCTATCTTGATCGCCTTGCGGCGGTAAGATAGAAGGTGTTGACGAATTATTTGTCAGAACCCTTGATTTCAAGACAACGCGCTTAATTCATGCGCTCCTCATGTTTGGCGATTTCCGTAGCCAGTGCTCTAGCTGTATCCTCTGCCTTAGATTCATCGACAAGCTTCACCTCGACATTTGATGCACCAGCTTCTGCCAATGCCTTCCGGATGTAGTCACGAAGCTTTTTATCCTTGGGCAATTGACTTAATAAGTAAAGATGCAAGTCTTCTGAAGCATGCTGCAACAAAGACACCTTGCCCAACCATTTGTGCACTTTCTCTTTAACGGATTGTTCGCTCTTCAGATCGAAATTGACCGATTCCAGGAGATTCAAATGGCCATTCTTCCATGTTCGCTGAAAAACAAAGTCCTCCAGAGAAGTCTTTATCTTCTCTTTCTTTAATTTCTTTTCCAGGTCGTATTTCTGGAAATAGCTCCGGTATACAGATGTCCAAACTTCCTTATCGGAACGGCTTCGATCATCATCGCTTAAATAGCGCTCCACCATCCGTTCGAATAAGCTCTCCAAAGCAACTTGAAGGTCAACATCCAATCCTCTTCGTACTTCCGTAAAAAAGAGCGCACCATCCTTTCCGGGTATCAACTTGCGCGTGATACTGGAAAGATCTTCGATCTTCTCGAGTTGTAACTCTATAAGACTGCGCGCATTCATTGTCGACAATTCATCGGCTACCGTCTTTACCAAAGACTTTATATACGTGTTATTTCCTGCCGGGAAAAACGCAGAAAGACGCTTGACACTATCCAGGTACTTTCCCAAACAAGTGCAGCTATCAGGGGCATACACCACGACGCCCAAGTTCATGAACTCCTCACCAACCTTATCCGGTTGGTAACGAAGGATCTGATATTGGTATTTGATCATGGCAGTTGGTGCTTCAAACGTTCGTAGAATTCCTCAGCATGTTCTCTTACGAGAGTTATCTCGTCTTTGATACGATGGAACTGGTCACATTGCCATTCATCGGGAAGCTCGTTCCAGGCTTTGATCCAGAATTCATCAGTTAATCGCTCTAATCGTTCCACGCTATCCTCTACATTGAACGCCGACTGTTTCACTTTGTGATACAAGAGGTGATTCGGCAGCACCATCAAATCGGCTTCCGTTAAGATCCAAGGCGTCTGATTTGGTCGGAATTCAAAGACAAACCCAAACGCAAGTTCATGGTCGATGACATACAATCTTTCACCATCTGAAAGCAAGTTCGGTTTATCCGCCCGACGATCAAAATGGCGAAGGAGAATGTCAAAAGATAGCACATGTTGCGCATCTTTTGCCTGTGTTGCATTCAGGACCGCATGGATGGATAGTTCTGGAGCATGACCTAACAGACTGGAACCGAAGTTGATACCCTTGCTCTTGTTCAATCGCTGGTAGTGCCAGGATCCCACCGAAGCCTCTACCAGATCATTGCTGATATTCACAATTGCAGGTTCCGGTGTGGGTATATCCATCTCCATGGCGATAAAAGCCGCGACCATCTCCCGCATTTGAGCCTCGGTGCTCATTCGTTCGGCATCTTTCAACTTGACCACGTAATCTGCACGCTCTCCATTTGTTCTGTTCAAACAAGTAATGACCAAGGGCTTGTTTGCGCTATCACCGAGTTCACGTCCAGGCGCAACAGCTTCTACAGCAACCAGGTGGTAAATTGGCTCGGTCAGTCTGGCCATCACGTTAGAGACCTCGCTCCGCCAGCAAACGTTCTACTTCATCGTCCGGGTCTATTTCAAAGGATGTCAGATGAAGGATCTCCATCTTATTCTCACGAGTACCCAATGAGATATCCCAGCGGACTTCCATGAAATTAGGGCACCTCTAAGAACCGCATGAGGGAGCTTTGATGGTTCTGGTGCATTCATCCTTCATGTACATATAGTTCGATCAGCGGCCTTTTGGGCCTTTTTCGGGTGTTTTCGATCCGATCCGTCACACG
>JAEZAU010000191.1 GCA_023430325.1 Bacteroidota bacterium
AAGATCATCTGGCCGGCCGCGCTGCGGTGGTGATCATGAGCAAGGGTGGCGATGGCTTGCGGAAAGGCCGGTGGTTCCGCAGCCTGTAGGGTAATTTCGCGCCATGCGCCTTCTGCTCGGATCATTGCTTCTGATCGTTCTGGCATCCTGCGGGAAAGATGATCGCGGACTCTGTGAAAAATATTTCGAACCCTATCCCGATCTGATCTCAGGCCGCGACATGCCTGCCGAGCACGCCGATTATACCAAGGCGATGGATCTTTATCGTAATGCCGATCTTGAAGGAGCAGCGCAGATCCTTGTTGAATATATCAGCCTGCGCGGCTATCAGCGTTCGGCGCATCTGTACCTGGCGAATTGTTACCTGAAGATGGATCGGCCCTTCGATGCTGAACTGCAGCTCGATCATTTGGAGAACAGCAACGTGAAAGGTTTCCGGGATCAGACCGAATGGTACACGCTGTTATGCTGGGTCTGCAGTGGTCAGCTGGAACGTGCGTTGCCCGAGGCACGAAGGATCGCAGCTGCAAAACACACCTATTCAAAACAGGCCAAAGAACTTGTGGCCGATCTTGATCGGGAAATGAAGTGATGTTGCCTGAAGAGATCGAACGGCTGCGATGGATGTTGGAAAAGCCATTGCCTGGCCTTCGCTCGAAAGAGCTCAGCGGCTATCCGCGCCCCAACGTGGAGCATGCACGTAAGCTTGATCCGCCGCCGCGTGAAAGCGCGGTGCTTGCATTGTTCTATCCACGAGAGGAAGTTCTGCACACCCTGCTGATGCTGCGTCCGAAATATGATGGCGTTCACAGCGGCCAGATCGGCTTTCCTGGAGGAAGACAGGAACCGGCCGATCCGTCACTGGCACACACGGCACTGCGCGAATTCCAGGAAGAGACGGGGGCCACCGTAACGGAAGTGTTCATACTCGGCAGGCTTTCGGAGATCTACGTTAAACCCAGCGGCACCATCGTTACACCGTTCGTTGGATATGTGGAGGACATCGGAACGCTGGATCCCGACCCGAACGAAGTGGCAGCGCTGATAGAAACACCGCTCAAAGAGATCCTGCGGGCAGATATCTTGAAGAAGCGGATGCAATTCGTACAGATGCTCGGCCGTGAGATCGAAGTGCCGTACTACGATGTGCAGGGTCACGTGGTCTGGGGCGCCACAGCGATGATGCTGGCCGAACTACGCGAACTGTTCCACCGCATGCGTGATCCCGATCCGCTTCAATAACTCCTGGTTGGCGTGCGAACCTGATGCATCGGCACTGAACTCAGGCTTCAACCTTCGCACGAAGTACATGTCTATCTTGCCCTTGTTCTTGGCCTCCACCTGCCCGCGGTGTTCGCACTCGAAGTAGTCCTTGATCAACACATAGGTGACACCGCTGATGTTCACTTCACCTGGTACGCCGCTGCTCTCCATGCGGCTTGCGGTATTCACGGTGTCGCTCCAGATGTCATAGGCGAACTTCTTTTTGCCGACAACGCCGGCCACCACGGGTCCTGAATGGATACCGATCCGTAGGATCCACGGCTCCTTCCCTTTCGCCTCGCGTTCGCGTCGCCAGCCGTCCATCAGATCGCGCACTTCAAGCGCTGCCAGGACACTTTTCAAGGCGTGATGTGGATCGGCCGATGGCACACCGCATGCGCACATGTAGCTGTCACCGATCGTCTTGATCTTTTCGATGCCGTACCGCACCACGATCTCATCAAAATGAATGAAACATTCGTCCAGCTCCCGCACGAGCTCTTCCGGCGTCATCTTTTCGGCGACCTTGGTAAAGCCCTTCATGTCGGTGAACAACACCGTAACATTATCGTGGCGCCGCGCCATCGCCTTGCCGTTGATCTTCAATTCCTCACTGATCTCTTTTGGAAGAATGTTCAACAGCAATCCTTCGATCTCCTGTTTCTGCCCTTCGATCTCCTTGCTCTGTGCAACGACTTCGGCGGTACGTTCCTGCACTTTCCGCTCCAGGATGAGATTGCGTTTGCGCAATTGCTGTTCACGCACCTTGATGTAACTGAACATCGATATACCGATCGTGATCACCAGGATCGAGTAGAACCACCAGCTGCGATACCATGGCGGAAGGATCGTAAAGTTGAATGACGCTGGCTCGCTCCACTGTCCACTGCGGTTCATCGCTTTCACCTTGAACTCGTAGCTGCCCGGCTGCAAGGCTGGATAATGAGCTTCCGTGGCTATGGAAGCAGGCTGCCAGTCGTTCTCCACACCATCAAGCATGTATGCATATCGCACCGCTGCCGGATCGCTCAATGAAACACTTCCGAAGGACAAGCGGATGTTGTTCTCGGAATGACCGAGCGATACTCCTTCTTCCAAAGACCGCTCCTCCTGATCCACGCGAAGGCCGCGCAAGGCGACGATCGGAGTTGGGACGGCATCCAATGTCTTATCCGTTGAGACACGTGTTGCGCCGTTCGCAGTACCGAACCAGATGTGGCCGCTCCTTGTGGTGCACGTCGCGTTAGGTTTCGTCTCGATGCCGATGTATCCGGCGCGTTCGGTGTATGAAACGAAACCTTCCGTTCCGGGGATCCAGCGGTTCAAGCCCCGTGAAGAACCGATCCAAACGTGCCCGCTGGCATCGATGTTCAAGGCCTTGATGGAGTTGGATAGAAGGCCATCAACCATTGAATGCGTGGCCACCAACTTTTCATTCTTCAGTACGAAGATCCCCTGCCCTTCCGTCCCGACCCAAACGCGGCCGTCCTGATCCTGTATCATGCAGGTCGGCGTGAATTGTTTGCCCAGATCGATCGGCTTGATGGTCTCTCCTTCCATCTTGCTGATGCCGTTGAGCATGGTACCGATCCAGAGCACACCTTTCTTGTCCCGGAAAAGCGATGTGATGTTGGCGCTGGGCAGACCTGCTTCCATGCCGTACGTGACGGGAATGGCGCCCGGCCGGTAATTGATCAAGCCTCCTAGCGACCCCACCCAGATGGCGCCTGCGCGATCGAGTTCCAATGCGGTGACACGATTATCCGCCATGCTCACTTCGATCACAGATCGTGGCCTCAGGCTTCGTGGATCAAGTTCGAAAAGACCATTGGATTGTGTACCGATCCAGATCCTTCCACTGGCATCCTCTTTCATGCAACGCACCTGCGTGCACTCCAATTCACCTTGCTGTGCTGCCAGCATCTTCACGCGTGCCGTGCTGTTCTCCGATGGATCCCAATAACCGATCACGCGATTCGTCCCGAACCAGACATTGCCCTGGCGATCTTCCAACACCGACCATACCTGCGGATCCACCAATCCATCGGCTTCCGTGAAATTGATGAAGCGTTCTCCTTTGAAGATGTCCAGGCCGTTGATGTTGGTACCGACCATCATGTTGCCTTCGCGATCGCGTACGATGCAACGGATCATGTTGTCATGAAGACCGTTGCGGTCATCGAACATCTGGATGCCGTTCTTCTGAACACACCCGATGCCACGATCGAAGGTGCCGATCCACACCTGGCCTTTCGCGTCTTCCCCAAAACTGAGAATGAAGTTGCTGGGAAGACCGTTGGCGATGAAGTAATGACCCTTCACGCCTTTCGCATCCAATTCGTACGCACCACCGACACGCGTTCCGATCCAGAGCGATCCCTTTGAATCCTCGAATGCCGTGATGATCGATTCTTCACCGGGCAGACCTTTCGGAAGGAAATTCTGGATGATACCATCAGTCCCACGACGGTACATCATACCGCGGGAGTTGATGAAGACCAGTGTTCCATCCTTGAGCCTCATCACTTGTGAAAGTCCGGCATCCAATCCTTCTGCTTCCCCGAAAACTTCACATTCGATCGTATTGTCCGGGTTGATCGTCCTTATGCGTACTGCACCCTGCCCGTAGGTGGTGAACCACATGTACCCTTCTGAGTCCTGTGCAATGCTGCTCACATCCGATGTGAGTTCCCAGCCTTTTGGCATCAACGTGCGCCACTGACCCTTCTCGTACAGCGAAACTCCCCCACCGAGATGCCCCGCCCAGATGCGGCCCTGATCATCGCGAAAGAGCGAGCGCCCACCATTGGGCGCAACTCCATCTTCACTGCCGAAGCTCGTAACGTTCACACCATCGAAACGCGAAACCCCGGCTTCGGTGCCGATCCAGATCATACCTGTTGCATCCTCCACCACCGCGTAGACCTTGGATGCGGGCAACCCGTTCTGCACTCCGATGTTATCGAAGAAAAAGCGCTGCGCATTTACGACCCCTGTCACCAGAAGAGCCAGCGAAAGGGTAAATGATCGAAGGTTCATGGCAATGGGTCTTGTGAACTCAGCGCGTGAGTTCGTAGAAGGAAGGATCCGCACCTGTGGCATCGCTGATCACAAGTGTGCTGTTCACACTTTCGCTGTAGTTCTGCATCTGATCCTTCAGCGATCCGTAGTTATAGAAGCTGTAGATATCATCCTTCCTGCCATCGATAGGGATCCAGTAGGCCTTGCCACCGGCGCTCCGCCCATGACCGCTGTACCACACGAGAATGGTGTTCACCTTGTTCTGCCGCACCATGTCCCGCAGTTCGATGTTGAAGAACCGGTCCATCTGCTCCTTGGTGAGGTTCTTCTTGCTGATCGTCTTCTGCACATTGTAGCTGCTGAAGGCCTTCTGCATTTTCTGCGCATCCGAAGGATTCACCTGCAAGGCCGGGAAGTTCCTGTAATTGCTGTTGTCGATATGTACGATCCATGTGGTACCGGTGGCCCCGTTGGAAGTAGACACCGGTCTTGTTACGGCGACAGGTTCGGCTTTCCGCTGGATCGTATAGAAGACCTCGGTGGCATTGCCATATTGATCTTCCGCGCGCACTGCGATCCGATCGCGGTCCTTGATATCGGTCTTGATGCTGAAATCAGGGTTCAATTGATCGGGCGCGTAACTGGCATTCACACCGTTCACGCTCACCATGCGGATCAAGCTGGCATCGCTCACGCGACCTTCGATGAACACTTCGTCCTTGCCACTGCTCACGGTGAGCTCGCGATCGCCTGTGGGTCTTGGGGAAGTGAGCGCGATGGATGGAGCAACGCCTTCGGTACGCACCACAGGCAGTTCCACGGAATTCATGTTCTCATATACATCGATCGCCTGCACGATAATGAGCGTGTCCTTTCGATCGAACGGGATGTTCATCACGAATTGCGGATCTTTTTCATCCTTCGTGAAATCCGCCGCCACACCGTTGATCGTGATCGCCTTCAACAGGCTTTTGTCGCGCACATAGCCGCTCACCTTCACATGATCGATGGACGATGACACCTGATAGGCATCATTCCGGCGGTACGGTTCCAGCACACTGATGATCGGTGGATCGCTCTCGCGGTTCATCTCGAAGACCTGTTTCGCGATCCGATCGCGTGAAGCTTCGAGGTCCTTCTTTGCGTCCACACTGAATTTGCCGTCCTGTTCCATGGCCTTCTGCGCCAGTTCCAGATCGCGTAACGCACCGTCCATGTCCAGGTTGGCCTCCTTGCATTCGGCGCGCAACATGAGTAATTCCACATCACCGGGCCGGTCGAGAATGGCCTTGTTCAGATCGTTCACCGCATTCTGGTGCTGCCCGAAACCGTGATAATATTTCGCGCGCTGCAGGTACACCAGATGATCGGTCCTGCCCAGTGCCACACACTTGCTCACATCATCGATCGCCTTTGCATATTCCTTTCCATTGGCATACGCCTTCGATCGGGTGAAAAGCGCATCGGTACTGTTCGGATTCAGCTCCAGCGCACGGGTGCATTTTTCGATCGCCTTCTCCAGCGTGCGCACTTTCATGGTGCTGCCGCTGTAGTTCTCCCAGAGCACCAATTGAACCTCGGCCAGTGCCACATAGGCCGGCTCATACATCGGATTCCATTCCAGCACTTTGTCCAGATCGAACTCGGCGGTCTTGGGATCGCGTGCGGCCGATCGTGCCAGTGCGTGGTAGTAATAACTGTCCGTGGTGGCCTTTAACGCCAACGCCTTGTCGGCCGCAGCATTGGCACCATCCACATCACCTTTCGCCAGACAGGCGCGCGTCTTGGTGAGCAATGCGTCCATGTTCTTCGGATCCACGCGGATCGCCTGGTCCAGCAACCGCAACGCCACATCAGCACTATCGATCTCCAGATAAGCTTTGGCCGCCTGCGTGGCGTACGATGCTTCCTGCGGCATCAGTTCGGCCATCTTCCGCCGATCGAACGCGCTTTCCACTTTCTTCCCGAGCAGATCATTGATCTCCGCCTTCGCCTCCCACGCCTTCATCAACTTCGGATCCACCTGTACGGCCAGCGTGTAGCGCTCCAGCGCCTGCTCCAACTGACCGCCTTTGCGCAATGCATCACCTTCCTTCATGAAGGCTTTTCCGCCTTGCGGAAGAACATGGATCGCAAG